>CAYTKH010000031.1:0-13424 GCA_964438315.1 uncultured Muribaculaceae bacterium
TGCTAATGGTATCGTTAATGTAAAAGCTAAAGATTTAGGAACTAATAAAGAACAATCAATAACTATCACAGCATCTACTAACTTAAGTGATGATGAAATTGATCGTATGATGAAAGAAGCTGAAGAAAATAAAGCTGCTGATGAAAAACGTAAAGAAGAGGCAGATTTAAAAAATGACGCTGAACAATTAATCTTTACAACAGAAAAATCACTAAAAGATTTAGGTGATAAAGTTTCTAGTGAAGATAAAGAAAAGGCTGAAAATGAAATTAAAGAGCTAAAAGAGGCTTTAGAAAAAGATGATTTGGAAGATTTAAAAACTAAGAGGGATAAATTACAAGAAACAGCAATGGCCTTTGCAACAAAAGTATATGAAGAAGCAGCAAAGCAAGCACAAGAAAAAGAACAAGATAATAGTGATAATAAAGATGATAAAAAAGACGATGTAATTGATGCTGAATTTGAAGAAAAATAAAAGGGAGTTCTAGTATTCTAGAACTTTCTCTATATGAGGAGGATAAATGGAAAAAGGAGTTAAATCGCGTAAAGAAATAGATGAAAAATATAAATGGGATTTAAGTAGTTTTTTTGAAAATACAGAAGAATTTTTAAAAGCATATGAAAAAGTAGAACAATTGATAAAAGAAGTAGTAAAATTTAAGGGGCATATTATGGAAAGCAGTGATTCATTATATAATTTTTATAAAACATATGAAAAAATGGATCGTTTAGCTGATAAAGTTATAATCTATGCTTTTCTAGTATGTGATACTGATACAACAGAGAGCAGTAATCAAAAGTTGAAAGCTAAAGCGGATAAACTAATGAATAATATTCAAAGTGAGCTATCATTTGTAAATCCTGAAATGTTAGAGGTAGATTATGATTATGTGTTAAATATAACAAAAGATAGTAAATTCGACGAATATAGACATGATTTAGAAAATATGTTTAGATTTAAAGAACATACTTTATCTAAAGAAGAAGAAAGTATTATTGCAAAAGCTAGTAATGTTTTAAATGTTCCAGACGATATTTTCTATAATTTGGATAATTCCGATATAAAATTAGGCAAAATAAAAACTGAAGATGGTAGTATGGTAGAACTAACTAATAGTAATTATATCAAATACTTATCTAGCAAAAATAGAGAAGTTAGAAAAGATGCCTTTAATCATATGTATGAATATTTTAAGGGTTTAAAAAATAGTCTAGCTTCATGTTTAAAAGGTCAAGTTAAAGGTAATTTTTTCATAAGCGATTTAAAAAAATATAATAGTCCATTAGAAGCAAGTTTGTATAGTGATAATATAAGTATCAATGTCTATAAAAATTTAATAGATTGTGTTCATAATAACTTAGATGCACTTTATAAATATATGGAATTAAGAAAAAGAGCATTAAAATTAGATGAGCAACATATGTATGATATATTTGTTAATTTAACTGGCGAAGAAGAAATAAATATTCCATTTGATGAAGGTAAAAAAATTGTTATAGAAGCCTTAAAACCATTAGGTGATACCTATATAAAAGATTTAAATAAAGCTTTTTCAGAAAGATGGATTGATATATATCCTAATATTGGTAAAAAATCTGGAGCCTATAGCTGGGGATGTTATGATTCAAACCCATATGTACTTTTAAACTATGAAAACAATTTGGATAGTGTAAGTACTTTAGCACATGAATTAGGTCATTCAATGCATAGTTTTTATTCAAAAAAACAGACTTTTATTAATCACTCATATCCTATTTTTCTAGCTGAAATTGCATCGACAGTAAATGAAATATTACTTAACAATTACTTATATATTAATGCTAAAACAAAAGAAGAAAAAATTACATATTTAACAGAATTTTTAGATAAAGTAAGAACAACATTGTATAGACAAACTATGTTTGCAGAATTTGAAATGTTAATACACGATAAAGAAAAGAGCAATGTACCATTAACAGAAGAGGAATTATCAACAACATATTATGAATTAAATAAATTATACTATGGAGATTCAGTTATTAGTGATGACTACATAAGATATGAATGGTCTAGAATACCACATTTTTATTCTTCATTTTATGTATATAAATATGCAACAGGTATATCTATCGCTATAGCTTTAGCAAGTGATATATTAAATGGTAATCAAAAGACATTAGATTCTTATTTAGAATTACTATCAAGTGGAGGAAAAGATTATCCACTAGAAATACTTAAGAGTGTTGGTATTGATTTAGAGGATGATGCAATCTATAAAAAAGCGATAGATATGTTCAATGAAAAATTAAACGACTTAGAAAGTCTCATATAAAGGATGTGAAGTAGATGAATAAAAGAGATTATTATGAAATTTTAGGTGTATCCAAAACAGCTAATCAAGATGAGATAAAAAGTGCTTTTAGAAAATTGGCTAAAAAATATCATCCAGATGTATCAAAAGAACCAGATGCAGCTGAAAAATTTAAAGAAGCACAAGAGGCTTATGCCGTTTTGTCAGATGAAAGTAAAAGAAAACAATACGATCAATATGGTCATGCAGCCTTTGATAACAATATGGGTGGAGCAGGTTTTGATTTTTCAAACTTCGATTTTTCAGATATATTTGATGATTTATTTGGAGGATTTGGCTTTTCTGGATTTGGTAGAGGCAGAGAAAAAAATAGAGGACAAAGAGGTAGTGACTTATTAAAGAGAATGGATCTTACATTTGATGATGCGGTATTTGGTTGTAAAAAAGAAATTACTATTGAAACTAACGATAAATGTAATGAATGTAATGGAAAAGGTGGACATGGTGAAAAAACTTGTCCAACGTGTAATGGTAGTGGAACTGTAACAAAAGAACAAAGTACCCTATTTGGCTCATTTATGACAAGAACTACTTGTTCAACTTGCGGTGGAAGAGGAGTAACATATGATTCAAAGTGTACATCATGTAAAGGAACAGGTAAAATTAGAAAAACTAAAACAATTGAAGTTAAAGTGCCAGCAGGTGTCGATACAGGAAATCGACTAAGATTAGCTGGTAAAGGTGAAGCTGGAAGTAACGGAGCTAGTGATGGCGATTTATATATTGAATTTAATGTAAAAAAACACCCTATTTTTGAAAGAAGCGACAATGACATTTATCTTGTTTTACCAATAACAATTACAGAAGCTGTTTTAGGTTGTAAAAAAGATATTCCAACACTATACGGAACAGTTAAATTTACAGTACCATCAGGAAGTAGTGCTAATGATAAACACCGTATTAAAGGTAAAGGAGTAGCAGATGTAAATACTTCTCGTAAGGGTGATATGTATATTATCTTAGATGTAATTATACCTACTAAACTTAGTCGTGATCAGAAGAAATTATTTGAACAATTGAGTAAAACCGACTTAGAAGATGGTCGTATGAAAAAAATAAACGAATATATTTAATATACTAAAATATATAATTCTTGATAATACAATAATTAAATGATATAATTCTAGATAGGGAGGTATTTTATGATGAGTGTAAAAGAACAAATTGAAAATATGATGTCATTAGATGATAGAAAAGATAAAATTTATAGCGAACTAGTAAGTGTTGAAAATGACATAAAAGGCCAACAAGATTCTTGTAAACATATAAATGTTTATTTGGGTGACGAAGAAGTATCTATTTTTAAGTTCCCTATGATAAGGTGTTTAAAGTGTGGACGTGTGTCATGTTATGAGGAATATCAAATTGATGCTTCAAATTATGCAACTAAATTTGATTTAAATGATGAAAAACAATGTTATGAAAAATTTGATCTTATTCGAACTCTAGCATTAGGTCTAGCAAGAGAGGATTATGATGTTGAAGAAGATGAATTAGCAAGTAGAGTAAATGATTTGATTCAATCTCCTTTAGCAAAAAAAAGCAGTCAAAGTACTGTAAAAGAAAAAGTTAAAAAGTAGTAAGATTAGACTTGTCAAAAGTCTTTTTAATGTGATACTATGAATACACTAGTGAAACTTGTACAAGATAAAAAGGGTTTCATAAATTATTATATTAGGAGTAGAATATGAATTTAGGACTAACAAAACAAGAAGTAGAACAGAGGATAAATAAAGGATTAGTGAACTTTGATGATTCACCTAAAACCAAAACAATTTCAAAAATTATATTTGATAACGTTTTTAACTATTTTAACTTCTTAAATCTCGCATTAGGTTTAGCAGTTTTTATTGTTAGTTTTTTAAGTGGTAATATACTAGATGGACTTAAAAATTGCTTATTTATGGGTGTTATAATGGTAAATACTATCATAAGCATAATAGAGGAAATAATATCAAAGCGAATAATAGATAAACTATCGGTTATATCTGATACAAAATGTGTTGTTATAAGAGATAATAAAGAAGAAGAAGTATCTTTAGAATCTATTGTTATTGACGATGTTATAAAATTATCATTAGGTCATCAAGTAGTATCTGATTCTATAATATTAGAAGGAGAAGTAGAAGTAAATGAATCACTAATAACAGGTGAGAGTAATCCAATAAAAAAGAAAAAAGATGATACACTTTTATCAGGCTCATTTATCGTGTCAGGTAATGCTAAAGCTAAAGTAATCCATATAGGAAAAGATAACTATAGTGCTAAAATCAGCAACGAAGCTAAATATAAAAAAGATATAAACTCACTAGTAATGGGGTCATTTACTAAAGTTTTAAAGATACTTTCAATACTCATTTTACCAATAGGACTAGGTATGTATATAAAAGAATATAGTGTTACAGGTAATATTAAAGAAAGTGTTTTTACAACAGTAGCATCATTAATAGGAATGATACCAGAGGGATTGATTCTACTTACATCATCAGTAATGGCAGTAGGAATTATAAAGCTATATAAAGTAAAAGTATTAGTGCAACAACTTTATGCAATTGAAATACTAGCTAGGATAGATACCATTTGTTTGGATAAAACAGGAACACTTACCGAAGGTAGTATGGTATTAAAAGATATCATACCAATAGATAAATATAAAAAAGAAGAATTTGATAACTATCTTAAAATGTATGCACTAGCTAGCAACGATACTAATCCTACAATGTTAGCGATAAAAAATCACTATAAAGGAGACAAAATAGATGCAATATCAAGTATACCATTTTCATCGGATAGAAAATATTCAAGCATAGAATTTAAGGACTTTACATTATATTTAGGTGCTCCAGAAGTAGTATTTAAAAATAACAAAGAAATAGAAAGTTTAGAAGAAGACTATCGTATTTTAGTTTTAGCCAAAAAAGTTGGAAATAACTTAACAAAAATTGGTTATATATTAATAGAAGATGTAATTAGAAAATCCGCTAAAGAGACGTTAAATTATTTTAAAGAAAATAACGTAGATGTAAAAATAATATCAGGAGATAACATAAAGACAGTGTCATCAATTGCAAAAAAAGTGGGAATTACTAATATAGAAGGAATCAATATTGGTGATATGAGTATTGAAGAAGTAAAAGAAATAAGTGATAAATATACCATTTTTGGACGTGTTAAACCAGAACAAAAAAAGTGGATAATACAATCATTGAAAGAAAAAGGTCACATAGTTGCAATGACTGGTGATGGAGTTAATGATGTATTAGCATTAAAAGAAAGTGACTGTGCTATATCAATAAAATCGGGAACTAATGCTGCAAGGAACGTATCACAATTAATACTACTTAATGATGATTTTAACAGCCTACCAAATGTCGTTAAAGAAGGAAGACAAGTAATCAATAATGTAGAAAGAAGTGCTTCACTTTTACTTGTTAAAACACTATATACAATAATGGCTATAGCATTTAGTATAATGTCACTACAGAAATATTTCTTTATACCAATACAACTTACTTTCATAACAACCTTTACTATAGGAACACCATCATTCTTTCTAGCGTTAGAACCTAATAAATCACTAGTAGAAGGTAATTTTTTATTACGTATACTATCAAAATCATTACCTGTTGCAATGACTGTAGTATTTAATATTGTTTTGGTATCAATATTTTCATCAGTATTTAACTTATCGAGCAATTTACAAAGTAGTTTATGTGTTATTCTTACAACTGTAACAGGTATGATTTATCTATTTAAAATATGTAGACCATTTACAAAATACCGTATGATATTATTTTTAAGTATGTTTATAGGTTTTATAATATCACTAATAATATTTCCTGATTTCTTCAGTATAGAACCATTAAGTAAAGTAAGTTTACTAATAACTTTTGTATTAACAATAGATTCTATTTATATATATAAAGTACTAAATCACTTAATAACTTATTTATTAAATAAAAAGGATAAAACAATTAAAATAGAGAAAATATAATATATGAACTTTACTTACATATTAAAAAAATATATAATAAATATGTAATAGGAGTTTTATATGGAAATAAATAGATGTCCAAAATGTAATATTAAAATGCTAAACAACTGTTGTGTTAGATGTGGATATATGATAAATGGTAATTATAGTAATCAAAAACTAGAATCTAAATATGAAGAACTTAAATTATATAATAAATCATTTGAAAAAATGAATTATAATAAGAATAAAACACAAATATTTATTTTGGAATCATCATATTTTTCTTATAGAGACCATTTATTGTTTGGAATACTATTAGGTATAGTAGACTCTATAGTATCTATTTTTCTAATTTCATTAATGATAAATTATATAAAAGATGATTTTATTATAATATATGTAGAGCTAATAATAGTTTATATTTTTATAAAAAAAATAATATATGTAATATTTGCAAATACTGTGTGTCTAAAACTAGATTATAAAAAAATCGAAAAAATTAAAAAAAACAATATTAACTATAAAGATATATTAATAGAACACAAAGATAAAAGTAAAATAAAATTAATTATATCTCTATTGATATATATAGTAGTTGTAATAACAGTTTTTACATCAATCAATTAAGTAAATCCAAAGGGTTTACTTTTTTAAAAATTATAAAATGTAACTTACTAGTAACTTTATATTAATATAATGATAATTGTAAGGAGGAATATTATGGAAATTTTAAAAGTTGAAAACTTAACTAAAATATATGGAAAGGGTAATAATAAAGTAGTAGCACTAGACAACGTATCATTCAAAGTAGAAAAAGGTGAATTTGTCGCTATAGTAGGGGCTAGTGGAAGTGGTAAATCAACATTATTACATCTTATCGGAGGAGTAGATAGACCTACATCAGGTAAAGTGTATGTAGATGGTAGAGATATATATGAATTAAATGATGATAAACTAGCTATATTTAGAAGAAGACAAATAGGTCTCATCTATCAATTTTATAACTTAATACCAATATTAAATGTAGAAGAAAATATAATTCTACCACTTTCATTAGATAATAGAAAAGTTGATAATAAAGCATTAGATGAAATGTTAAATTTACTTGGACTAGAAGATAGAAAAAAACATTTGCCAAACGAATTATCAGGAGGGCAACAACAAAGAACCTCTATTGGTAGGGCACTAATTACTAGTCCTACTATCATACTTGCTGATGAGCCTACAGGTAATTTAGATTCAAAAGCAAGTGATGAAATAGTAGCATTATTAAAAAAATCAAACAAAGACTATAAACAGACAATAATAATGATTACTCATAATATGGAAATTGCTGCATGTGCTGATCGAATAATAAAAATCGAAGATGGCAAGATAGTTAAAGAGGTATAATTATGGATATACTTAATAAATTAACGATAAATAGTCTTAAATTAAATAAAAAAAGAACAATTGTTACAATTGTGGGAATAATGTTATCAGTAGCATTAATTACCGCTGTTGCGACAATGTATGCAAGTCTAATAAAATCATTAATTAAATACGAAGTTTATCAAAAAGGGGATTTTCATGTAGCATATTTTGATGTTGATAAAAAGGATATTCAAACAATTAAAAATAATCGATTAGTTAAAGACATATACGCAGTAAGTAATATTGGTTATGCTAAACTAGAAGAATCTAAAAATGAATCAAAAACATACATATATGTAAAAGGATTTACTGAAGAATCATTAAAATCACTATCAGTAAAATTAGTAGAGGGAAGTTTACCTAAAAACGAAAAAGAAATACTTATTCCAACCCATCTAAAAACAAATGGTCGTGTTACTTTAAATATTGGTGATGAAATTACTATTAATATAGGAAAGAGGGTATCTGATGGTAGTATCCTTAATCAAAATAATCCATATAATGAAAACGAAGAAATTATCGATACAGTACCAATTTCTTATAAAATAGTTGGTATTATAGAAAGACCAGCAACGAATATAGAATCGTATGAAGCACCAGGATATACATTTATAACATATATGGATGAAAATGATATGAGAGATAAAGTTGATCTATATATTAAATACAATAAAAAAAATTACAAAGACTATCTAGATGCAACCGCTAATATATTAAATATGGATGAAGAAATATTTAAAAAGGCATATACATCTAATTCAATATCAGAGGAAGATTTAAAAGCAATTGAAAAAGAATTCTCTAAAGCTAAATATGATTACAACGTAAATAGTTATTTAATAGAATTAGAGACTGATCCATTAGGTAGTACTACAACGGGAGATCTTAAAGTAGTAGTTATGATAGTATGTATCATTATTATAGTTTCATCAATCTTCTGTATAAAAAATAGCTTTGATATTTCTATAACAGAAAAAATAAAACACTATGGAATGCTAAGAAGCATGGGTGCTACTAAAAAACAAATTAAAAGGAATGTATTTCATGAAGCTACCATCTTAGGAATATTTGGTATACCACTTGGATTACTATTAGGATTTTTAGCATCATATATCTTAATTATAATAAGTAATCTATTATTAGAAGATATGCATACAAGTGGTTTTAAATTAGTCTTATCATATTCATGGATATCATTTATAGTAGCAATCATATTAGGATTAGTAACTATTTATCTATCAGCTTTAAAAAGTGCCAAAAAAGCATCACGAACTTCACCAATTGAATCTATTAAAAATAGTGCAAATATTAAAATAAAAAGTAAAAAAGTAAGATGTCCTAAATATATTAGAAAAATATTTGGTATAGGCGGGGAAATATCTTATAAAAACCTAAAAAGAAATAAGAAAAAGTACCGTACAACAATTGTTTCTATAACTATTTCTGTAGCAGTATTTATAGCTCTTTCATACTTTATAAATTCAGCTTTCACTTCAATTAAATTAGAAATAAAGGAAGTTGATTATAACATTCATTTAGATCTTAGACCAAACACCTTAGATGAAGAAAAAGTATCAGGAATAGCTAAATTAGAAAATATTAAAGATTATGCTGTTTATAAAGGTAAATATGTTTTTGTTGATAATCCAAAATATAATAAAGATTATAAAAAGGTAGTTGATTATACTGATGATTTAGATTTTGATAGTATACATATAAGATGTATAGGCGATTACCAATATAAAAAATACTTAAAAAAATTAAAATTAGATTATGAAGAATTTAAAGATAAAGGTATCTTAATAGATACAGAACTATTAAATTATAAAAATAAAAATGGTAAAAATAAAAAATCTTTAATTAGAAAATTTACATATCAAAAAGGCGATATTATAAATCTTTATCAATTAAAATCAGATGAAGATAGAATAAACATAGATATAGAGCTAGGAGCTGTCACAAACATATTACCATTTGGATATGGCTCTAATTCTAATTATTCTTCCTCAATTATCGTAAGCGATGAGATGTTTAATAAACTAATTAATGAAAATCAAGAAGTAGATATTTATATTGATTCATCAAATCCAGATAAATTCCAAGATGATGTTGATGAATACTTACAAGGTGAAAAATATAATTTATATAATCAAGCTGAAAATGTAAGAATGATGAAAAATCTATTTATTTTAATATCAATTTTCCTATATGGGTTTATAATTGTAATAACAAATATATTTAATACTATAACTACTAATATGGAACTACGTAAGCAAGAATTTGCTATGTTAAAATCAATTGGTATGACAAAAAAAGAATTTAATAAAATGATTAGATTAGAAAGTGTTTTCATGGGATTTAAATCGCTATTATTTGGAATAGTAATAGGTAGTCTACTATCATATCTATTGTATAATTTCTTAGTAAAAGAAGCTAATATACCATTTAAATTACCAATATTAGCAATTATAATATGTATAATTTGTGTTTACTTATTAATAACGATGCTTATGTGGTATTCTATGCATAAAATAAATAGACAAAATACAATAGAAACAATAAGAAACGAAAATATTTAAATAAAGGGAGTTAATCCCTTTTTATTTTATAGATGGGTAATATTTTTTTCTAAAAAAGTATTGACAAAATAGCATTTTGATGATAATATACGCTTCATAAATGCAAAGGGGGAATATAAAATGAGTATTAGAGATTTAATAGTTAGACCGAGATTTTTAGCGTTTGCTATAACCGGAACATTAGTTTTGGGAGAGGTGATTGCTACTAATTTTAACGATCATACAGAAACTATTACGATTACAGAAAAAGAAAGAATAAATAAAGACGATGAATCTAAATATATTGTATGGGGAGAAGATGAAAATGGGGAGATTCACACATTTGAAAATACAGATGTCACAATAAGGCTTAAGTGGAATTCATCTGATATACAGGGAGGTTTAAAAGAAGGAGAAACATATAAACTAAAGTTAATTGGTTATCGTTTTAGACCACTAAGTTGGTATGAAAATATTCTTTCTTATGAACATGTTGAAAAAGATGTCGAAGAAACGGTTGAAGAATCTAAACAATATAAGAAAAAATAATATAAAAAACGAATTGGAAGGAATGATCAAAAGTACTTCTAATTTTTTCTTTATTATATATAATTTTATCATATAACATGTGATTCATTCTATTTATAGATATAGTTTAAATTTTTATGTTATAATGAAATTGCTATCATCACTAAAACAATTAAATATTATTAAAATACTAAATTTTATAATGAAGAACTAGAAAGGAATAAATATATGAAATTTTTATTAATAGAAGATAATATAGACATAGCATACTCACTACAGTTTTTTATGAAACAAAATGGGTATGAACTATTGATTGCAAATAGTATTAAATCTGCTAAAATAATGCTAGAAAACGAAAAATTTGACCTTATAATATTAGATATAATGTTACCAGATGGAGATGGCAATGTCTTTTATAAAGAGTATATAAAAAAATTAGATATAAAAGTATTATTTTTAACAGCAGTAGATGATGAAGAAGTGGTTGTAGATGCCCTAAATCAAGGAGCTAACGAGTATATGACTAAACCTTTTAAAGCTAAAGAACTTTTAATAAGAATAGAAAGAATATTAAATAAAAATGAAAATAATATTATCAAAGTTGGTAACATAGAATATAACTTAGATAAAATGATTGTTACTAAAGATAAAAAAATAATCAATTTAACTAGTTTAGAAACAAAAATATTAAATTTATTATTTATAAATAAAAATAAGATAGTAAGTAGAAACTGTATTTTAGAACATATTTGGGAATGGACTGGAAATGATATAGATGACCATACTATTACAGTTTACTTAAAAAGAATTAGGGAAAAAATAAATTCAGATATAATTATAACTGTTAAAGGAATAGGGTATAGGATCGATGTAGATGAAAAATAGTTTAAATAAAAGTTTAATAATTACACTCTCTCTATCTATTATTTTATTAATTATTATAGTATTTTTTAATCAATATAAATACTATGAATATACTAAAAATTTTAATATTAAAATAGATAATTTAATAGATAGTATAAACAAAAAATATCCTAATGTTACTAAAGATGATTTAATAGAAATATTAAATAATAATAGAAGTAAAGAAAGTGGTATTTTAAAATATTATGGTATAGATATAAAAAAAGATTCTGCAATTTTAGAAAATGATAAAAAATTTAAATACTATACTTATATAGATATTATCTTATTAATAATATTAATAAGTACTATAGTGATTATATTTTTAAAATATAATAGAAATAAAGATAAAGAAATTGAAGATATTATAAAATTGATCGAACAAATAAATCATAGAAATTATAAATTAGATATAGATAATATATCAGAAGGTAAGTTATCAATTTTAAAAAATGAAATATATAAGACAACTATTATGTTGAAAGAACAAGCTATGAACTCTTTAAAAGATAAATTAAAACTGAAAGATTCACTATCAGATATTTCACATCAGTTAAAAACACCACTTACATCAATTTTAATTACATTAGATAATATTATCGATAATCAGGATATAGATAAATTGGAAAGAGAAAAATTTATCTTGAATATAAAAAGAGAAATATCGAATATTAATTTTTTAGTTCAGTCATTATTAAAACTATCAAAATTTGAAGTAAATAGCATTAACTTTGTTAATGAAGAAGTTAGTTTAGATAAAATAATAGATGAATCTATTAAAAATGTTTCAACAATTTGTGATTTAAAAAATGTTAATATAAATAAAACTAAAAATAATAAATTGAAAATAAATTGTGATTTTAAGTGGCAAGTAGAGGCTATAACTAACATACTTAAAAACTGTATTGAATATTCTAATATAAACTCTAGTATTGATATATTACTAAGTAGTAATAATATATATAAAGAAATTAAAATAATAGATTATGGTAAGGGGATAGAAAAAAAGGATATTCCACATATATTTGAAAGATTTTATAGAAGTACTAATCAATCAAAAGACAGTATAGGAATAGGTTTGGCACTTGCAAAAGCGATAATAGAAAAAGAAAATGGTAGTATAGAAGTAAATTCTATATTAGGTGTTAAAACAGAATTCATTATAAAATACTATCAAGTGTAATTTTAAAAAATACCATAAATATTTTCGTTAGTAAAGAAATAATTGAAAAATAAGAATAAAAAAAATAGAAAAATAAATTTTGCCCCATAAATTAACTCTTTTATTATAAAATAGCGTAAATTAACAAAAATTACGACAAACAGAAAAAAACCTTGAAAGACAAGGACTTAATAGATATTTTAACCAAAAAATGTTATAATATAGTTGATAAAAAAACATTGGAGATAAAATATCTATGAGTATAAAAAAACAAAAATATTTTTGACTATATGGAAATTGAAGAACTTAAAGATTTAGAAAGATTTAAGCTATTTTTAGAAAATAGAAGATGAAAAATTAAGAGAAACATTAAAGAAAAAACTTCAAAAAAAGAAGTTTTTTTCGTGCAAACTAAAATACGACAAAATTCTTTATAATCATCTGCTATAGTAGAAGATAATTCTATTTAGGAGGTGACTATATGATAGAAGAAAAAGAAAAGTTTTATACATGTAAATATGATAGAGTATTTA
>CAYTKH010000032.1:0-13359 GCA_964438315.1 uncultured Muribaculaceae bacterium
ATGATTTTATTATATTAAATAAAAAATATAAAAAGGAAAAGGATAAAATAAGAAATAAACTTTGGCAAATAATATATGCTCAAAAAATATAAATAATGGTAATAAGGCATATTTTATAAAGTTGTTATACTCCTTCCTTTCCGGCACCAGTGACGAATCTGTTCGAACTATTCGAACATTTAAATATATTTCATCTTAAATTGAGATGTTTTTTTATTGCAATAAAAAAGCCTCACAGGATATTTTGATACACTTGTCAAAATACCTAAGGGTTAAATATTTTATCAAAACAAAATATAATATAGATTTAGAGAAGAATTTTGTTACCGAGATAATATTGAATTATAAAAAAAGAAGTTATTACACCTGTTGTGTATAAAATTCTTTACTTTAATTTAGGTGTTTGACTGTCTTCTGGTAGTTCATTTGAAGATTGTGATTTAACTTTCCTATATTTTTTTAGTTGCACTCTTTTTATAGCTTCGATAACATTAGGGATTCCATCATGGAATGCTATATTATCCCAATGTACAAACATCAAAACATCATTACTAGGCCTTATTGGAATAATACCTTTTGATTCTCTAACTACGTTTCCATTAACATCTGTTTCTTTAAAAGATCCATAACGAGCAGAAATTTTACTCATTATGTCTGCATACATCGCTTCTAATGTAATTCTTCTTTCATCGTTATTAGTAGATGAAATGAGTTTATTATGCCAATCCGGTAATGCTTTTAATGTTTCGAAAAAACATCTATTATATTCTTTATTTTGAGTCATTAAATCAATTCCCCAGCTTGTATAGTTATCTTCTGTTAACACAAAATCATTTGGAAATTGACCTAATATCATTTTTTGAAAAATATTACACATTTGCAATAACATACCACTTTTAAAAGTATCACCCCAATGTGTCATTGCATTAAAATAAGTTCTTCTATCGTCCCATTTAAACCAACTATTTTCTTCAACATCATTAGGAATCATATTTAAAAAATCTGCTGGGACATATTCTGATTGTTCGATATCCATCGAATATGGCAAATGATTTGCAAAACAATAAACCATTGAAGTATATAAACTTAGTGTAGGATTTCTATAGTAATCTCTCAAATGAAAATTATTTTGTAATTCATCAATCCAATTTTGTGCACAGCTTTGCAAAGAAGAATCATATGATCTAACAATTAAACTTTCCAATATTAACACGTCCTTTCTGATAGATATTATAACAAAATTTTAGATTTTTTCAATAATTGAAAAAATAAAGATTATTCAATTTTTTTAAAAAAAGTTGTAGATTACTACGTCACTCGCACCATTGGGAAATCTGTTATAACTTTTTATAACTTTTTATAACTTTATATACAAAAAGTATCAATTTTAAGGAGAAGTTGATATTTTTTTGTGATTTAAGAAAGGACAGATAAAATGGTAGGTATAGTTAGTAAGAAATTACAGTTTTATGGATAAATAAGAAAAGAAAACTTAAATAGTATGATTAACATTAATTTTTCTGAATTAGAAAACTATTTAAAATTATCTAAATATTATTGTTCTCTAAGGTAGTGCATAATAAGTGTGTAGATTTTTAGAAAAATACTTGTGCTTACAAAAAAATTATGATATTATAATCATTACTTTAATATGAGGTGAGGTATAGTATGAATAACCAAGAATATTATTATAAATTATTAGATAGACAAGAAAACTCAAAAAGAATAATATGTAGTTATAATGAAAATATCCATTTAGAACCTATTGTTACAACAGGTATTCCTAGACAATATAATGATGGAAAACCAACATTTGTAAAAATAAAAAATGAGCTATGAAAATTATATTATTGGTCAGTGCAAAAAAGGCTGAAAGTGGGTAAAAAATGAGTAAAATAATTCAAATAAAAAAATTGTATGACTATTATCATGACATGTGTTTTGGTTATATAGGTATGGATTTAGATACAAGAAAAATTAGGTATTATTCACATTATAATAATAAACAAAAATGGTGTTGTAATATCCTATATGAATTTGATCCTAAAAAACTTCAAGATGATAATATTATTAGTTGGCATATGCATTATTGCAAGCAAAAATTAACTTTAATAAAAAGTATACCAGAAGAATTAGATTTATTAATTAAATCTTTTCTAAAGCAACATAGAAATTATAATATAACTAATAATTACTCAATAGAAAATATTGATAAGAATTCAGTTGATTTATATTTAAAATGTCAAAGTGATTTTTCATTATTTAGTAGTTTAGAATATAGAGCAATTTATATTCCTGTTTTAAATGTTGTTGAGTTAAATTGTAATAAAAGTACATTAGATAGCTTATCACAAGATGATAAATGTTCTTTAATACATGAACTTGGTCATATGAAGGTATCGAGTTATAGGCTTGATGAAGCAAATAATTTATTAATAGTTAAAACAGGCTTTTATTTACGTAAAGTTGTGTTAGAACCTACTATATTAGAAAATAATGATATATTTTATAAGACTTTAAATACTGTACCTAAGGAAAACAATATAGAAGAAGCTTTAGAGGAAATTATCAATGATTTAGACTGTTCTTTAGCTTTTAAATCATTTAAAGGAAATTACCCTAGATTAGGAAACCTTTTAAATGGTTTATGTAATGGAAGTTTAACATATGCTAGATATAATGGTGGATTAGATAAAGTATATATGGAATTACAAAAAATAATTGATAGTAGAGATTTAGCACATGAACTATTAGTTCATATTGGTGATAGCATATATGGTTGCAATCCTGAAATTTCAGAAAATAAAGCTTTACAATTAATAAAAAAATATGAAGAAAAATTATAAATCAACAGCTAAAAAATAACTATTATAATATGAAAATTAGAGGCTACTAGTATAGAAAGGATAGGTATATATGGATAATTTAGAAATTAAATATATCAATTTATTATTAAAAAAATGTATAAATTTCAATAATTCAAAATCTTTGTTTGTTAGTTATCAATCTGAAAATATAGATTTTGTTAATAAACTTGTAAAAACTGCAAAAGAATATGGAGTTAATGACATATATCTTTATGATGAAAATATTTATAAAAAACATGACATATTAAAAGAAATTTCAGTTTCTGAAATTGAAAAACATCCATTTTTTGACAAAAAAGTATGGGATGAATATGCATTAAAAGGAGCTTCATTCTTAATTTTTGAATCTGAGTATCCTGGCTTAATGGACGATATTAGTCCAGATAAACTATCTAGAGCTCATTATATTGATATAGTGACTAGACCTATTTATAAAAAACTTCAATTGGAATTTAAAATTCCTTGGTGTATAGCAGTTTTACCATCAAAAGTTTGGGCAAAAACGCTTTTTTCTAACTTAGAAGAACGTGATGCGTACAATAAATTATTTGATTTAATTTGTGAAGTTTGTATGATTAAAACTAATAATCCAATAGAAAGTTGGGATAGATTTCTAAAAGAACAAGAAGTTATTAGAAAAAAACTTAATTCCATGGAAATATCAAAGCTTCATTATAAAAATAATCTTGGAACTGATTTTCAAGTTGAACTTATACAAAATACAATATGGCATACTGTTTTAAGTTTAGGAAAGGATATGTTAGTAAACATACCATCATATGAAATTTTTACTAATCCTGATTTTCGTAAAACGAATGGCATTATATATAGTTCAAGACCATTATGTTATAACGGTTCACTTATAAGAGATTTTTATTTAGAATTTAAGGATGGAAAAGTAATTAATTATGGTGCAAAAGAAGGAAAAGAATTACTAAAAGGTATAATTGAAAGTGATGATTACTCATCTTATTTAGGAGAGGTAGCATTAGTTCCACATAACTCACCCATATCTAATACTAATATAATTTATGGAAATACAGCATTAGATGAAAATACTTCGTGTCATGGAGCTCTAGGTGATGGATTTAAGGAATGTATAATAAATTATGAACAGTTCAGTGATGATGAGCTATTTAATATGGGGGTAAATTTTTCAAAAAATCATGTTGATTTCATGATAGGTACAAGTGATTTACAAATCGAAGCTGAAACCAATATTGGAAAAGTTTTGATATTTAAAAACGGAAATTATAATATATAAAAGACATAAAATTTATTAAATGATTAATTACTATTAAATATTATAAAAATAACAGATAGCATATACAAATGTGGTTATTGTAGTTGAAAATAGTGTGTGATATAATTGTTATAGGAGGAGATTTTATATGAAGTTAAAGAATAGTCTAATGTTTGTAGCTTGTAGTATATGTGCTATATTATGCTTTAGTGGTTGCAATAGTAAAGTTAAAGAAGAAAAACCAAAGGAGGAAACTAAGGGTAAATGTGTTATAACTGACTGTATGAAGCAGATAGAAACCTCAAATTCAATTGAAGAAATTAACAACATTATTGGTTTTGAAGGTGATAAAAATTCATCAGGTGATGAATACAAGTGGAAATTGGATAGCAACAACATTATTACCATAAAATATTATTCTAGTGGAAGTCCTACTTTGCAAGCTACTATAGATAAGGATTTAGTAAAAAATGATAATGTAAAACTTCCTACATCATCGGAATTAAAACAACAACTTAAAAGTGGCTCATTTACATATCAAGAGTTAGTTGAAAAGGTTGGTGGTGTAGAAGGTACTATTGCAGGAAAAACAAATAGCTCAGTAAGATATATTTGGGTAGATAAAAGTAGCATGCGATTAAGTGCGACATTTGATAACAAAACTGGTAAATGCTCTATTGTAAGTTTTAGTTAAAAATAATATATAAAGAATATAAGGTTAATATGTTAAAATTAATGACATTTATAGATGAGGAGAAAATTTATGGAAAGAATAGATTATGACAAATATTTTACGAGTGAACCAATATATGATTCAAATATTTTGATAACAATTTTAGAAGATATTATGGGTAAAACAATTAAGCAACTAAAACATTTAGTTCAAGGTTTGCAAATAGTTGTAACTGAAAAACAAATTATAGAAAATCTAAAAGTACAATTTGAAAAAGAAAATTCAGAGTTAAAAAGAAGAGCTGAAACTGGAAGTTTAATAGAAGATGATGCATGGCAACAATTTGATGATGAAATAGTAATGATGAAATATCATTTTAATCCTAAAACTTTAGAATATTTAAAAAAATATACTGATATTATAAGAAGAAAGGCTAGCGAACTTTTAAATATAATTGAACAAGTTGGTTCAAAGGATATCCAATCTATTAATGATACACTTATTGATTATGATATTAAAGTAGAAAATGGTTATATATCAAAATGCGATATAATGCGATTGATTACACCTATGGTATATAATATTTATACTCTAGAGAAAAAAATTATATTTGCAAATGATTTATCTACTTATTTGACTTTTAAGAGAACAGAACACTCATATATGGGTAATGAAATATCGGAATGTGAAATATATCCTAGTGAATCACTACAAGTTAAGAATTTGGAAGTAGATTATGAAGATGGTAATATTAGATTATCTCAAAATCAAGAAAAAGTGTTGAAAGAAAGTTATCAAAAAATTTTTGTTAATACTTTTCAATTTTTAAAGGATATTTAAAAAAATATCTTTTTTCGTTGATACAAAATATTATATGAAAAGATAGAAATTTGTATATTTATAAATGATATGTATATTTTAGTAAATATTGATATAGACATAATATAAAAATATTATAATGAGGCAAAAGAGATTAATTGAAATTTAATTATATACAATAAACAATTTTTACAATTAATTATATTTATAGTATAATTAACATAAGAAGGTGAAATATGAAAATAAAAAATATTGCTTATATTTTAGTAGTACTATTAATGATTATTTTAAGTACAGTAATTTATATTAATTATAATAACCCGAAAAGAAGGGAATATAAAGAAGCACTAGCATACTTAAAAAATAAAGATTATGATAATGCAATTAAAATATTTGAAAAGCTTAATAACTATAAGGATTCAAATAATATGCTAAAAGAATCAAAGTATTTAAAAGCTAAAAAAGTGTATGAAGAAGGTTATATTACTAGTAGCTATAATCAATTTAGGAATATTATGACTTATAAAGATGTTGATAAAATATTAAAAAATGATATATTTAATATCATAGGAATGTGGAGTTATGTAAGTAATAAAGATAATAAATATATATATATATCACTTCAATTTGATAATAGTGAAGACAAAATGAATCAGAAAATATATGTTGGTTCGGACAATAATAATAATGGTTATAAGAAGTATAAAATTATAAAAAATGATATATATGTATATAATACCGACAATTGGGATAAAGTGTGGCATATTGATGTAATAACAAAGTCAACTTTAACTGTAAAGAGAATATCAAGTAATAATACAGAAACCTACGTACTAGCTAAAATATCATAATTAAGATTAGTCTTAATTATTTTTTTTATCATAAAATGTATAGAGGTGAATATATGAAAAATGCTATAAGCTACTATTATAATCTATATCCTAATGATATTCACCAAATAGATAATAAATATTATTTTATCATAGATGATTCTTATTATGTTTTAACTATATATACAAGAGATATTAAAGAATTGGAAGACATTTATAAACTAAGTAATGATTTATTAAAAAATGGAATATACAATCATCAAATAATATTAAATAAAGATAATAGTATATTAACAACAGTAAATAATATTCCATATATACTTATGAGATTATATGACGATATGAAAAAAGATGTTGAGTTAGAACATCTAATCACTTTTTCAACAATAACTAATTATATAGAAAAAAATAAAAAACTTAGGAGGGAAAATTGGAGTGAGTTATGGAGTAATAAAATAGATTATTTTGAATACCAGGTAAATCAATTTGGAAAAAAATATCCTATAATTAGAGATAGTTTTGCCTATTTTGTTGGTTTGGTCGAAAATGGCATAATGCTTTATAATACACTAAAAATAAGTGAAAAAAATCTTACAGTATCTCATGAAAGAATAAATCAAAAAAGTACACTATTTGATCTATATAATCCACTTAATTTTGTATTTGATTATCCAGTTAGGGATATAAGTGAATACTTAAAATTTATGTTTATAGAAGGTAAGGATGTTTTTGAATACCTGAAAACATATATTGCTTATTATCAATATGATAAAGATGTACTTATACTATTATTTATAAGAATGATGTATCCCTCATTTTATTTTGATACATATGAAGAAATAATGGCTGGTAACAGTAATGAAGAAAAATTGAAACCTATTATTAGCAAAGCTTTAGAATATGAACAATTACTTAAAGATTTATATAAATATTTAAATTATTATATCAATATGCCTGATATTGAATGGTTGAAAAAATAGTTTAAAACATAAATTTAGTTATTCACTTAAATTTACCACAGCCTTAATTTCGTTAACTTCTTCTTTAATACTTTGTTCAATTACATCTGTTATAGTAAAATCGATTAAATCACATTCAGCACAAGCTCCAAGCATTTTTATATATACGATATTATCTTCGTATTTGACAAATTCAATATTACCACCTTCATTGATTATATAAGGTCTTAAAGTATCAATTACTTCTATAATTTTTTCTTGTACGTTCATTTTATCACCTATCATTATTATACATTATAATGATAAAAAATAAAACTTTTATATAAAATTGTGTTATAATAATACATAGAGGTGCATTAATTTGGAAAAATATATGAAAGGGAGAATACTTAAAGGTGTAGTAACTGGTATAGAAAATTATGGCGTTTTTGTTCAATTTGATGACTATTATACAGGTTTAATCCATATATCAGAAATATCTGATGGATATGTTAAAAATCCGGCTGATTATGTGAGTGTTGGTGAGATTATCAATGCAAAGATAATTGATGTTGATGATAATATGGGGCATCTTAAATTGAGTATTAAAAATATTCAGTATAAAGAAAAAGAAAAAATAAGACGTAGGAAGATTAAGGAAACTAGTTTAGGTTTTAAAACTTTAGAGTATAAATTACCATTTTGGATTGAAAAAAATTTAAAAAATCATAAAAAAAATTTAAAAACTATTGACAATGAAGATATAAACTGATATATTTAATTATGTCAAGTTTTGGGCGATTAGCTCAGTTGGTTAGAGCACCTGCCTTACAAGCAGGGGGTCATAGGTTCGAGTCCTATATCGCCCACCATTTATGAAATTACCTTTTAAAGGTTTAGACTACTTTGGTAGTTTTTTTGTGCAAATTACTATAAAATTTATAAAGAAAAAATTATGATTTTTGATTAAAAGCCTTTATTTTAAGGCATATATGCAAAATTTTAAAGTTATTTTACTACTAATTTACTACTTTAGAAAGAGTTTTGATAAAGAGTCTTGATATGTTATTTTTAAAGAAACGATGGGAAGTCGTTTTTTTAGTTTACATTATGTGTTATAATTTATACTGAAGATGGAGGAATTTATGAGAGCAATAGAAGTTGGAAAAGTTTTTGACGAGAATATGCCACAATTTAGTGGTGCACAATTAGGACTATTTGGCGATGGGTTAAGTTTGATTATGTCAATACCAAATTGCCGAGAAGAAATAATAAAAGATGTCAATAAAGGCGAGTTTGAACTTGCACTTACTATAAAAGATGGACTAATGTTTTTCTTGTTTAGATTAAATAGTATAGGTTGGGCAGACGCACCATTTACTTTAAAATATTATGATAATTTTGATACTGAAAATTTTGATTATGATAAAATTCAAGTATTCCTTATTGACGCTAACAATGGAATATTAAAAGCCATGTGTACAATATGTCCTAATGATAAATTCAAAGAAGAATTAAAAAAGGAATTTAAAAGGCAAAATAATGAAGATGGTTTTAATGATTATGAATATACACAAAAAATGCAAGATATTTATAGTAAGTATAGTTCAGAAGATTTACTAAAATCTAGTATTGTTAAAAGTGGTTGTGGGTCTGTATCAATGGAAACTATGATTTGTAATTAAATTAAAAACGACTAGCAAATGACTAATCGTTTTCTTTTTGAATTAATATTTCTTAAGTACCACCCAAAACAACCATATTTTATAAAAATTAGATATTATTTTTTATCTTCTTCAAGACAAGCCTCTATCATGCTTATTACAACATTATTGAAAGATGTATCATTGTCTTTGGCGATTTTCTCTATTTGTTTTACTAATTCTTCTTTGATATATAAAGTTTTATATATTGATAATACTTTTTCTTTTGTCTTTTTAGGTACAAATTTCATTTATAATCACCACCCATAATAATTTTAACTTGTTAATAAAATAAAAGATAAATTAGAAATTTCTAATGTATTTTTGCTAAAATAGTGATATAATTGTATTGGACTGAAAATATTAGAAAGGAAAAGTGATGGAAAATGAAAAAAATTAAATATTTAAGTTTAATAGCCATAATTCTTATATCATTAACTGGGTGTGGCGAAAATAAGGAAGAGTTAAAACAACAAGAAGAAATAAATAGTAGATATATTAAAATAGCCGAAAAAATAAATAGTATCATAAATGATAAAATTAAACCCATAGAAGAAGTTATAAATAAAGATATTGGCGAAGATACAACAAAAATTAATGAGTTAAAAAAGAAAAAAGAAGAAATATCAAAGTACCTAATAACTATTAACGACAAAAAAATAACTGATTTAAAAAAATTAAAAGAAGAAAATAAAAAAATTGAAAATTTATTAAAAAATATTGATGAGAACTTAATTAATTTGAAAGTGGAAGAAATAGAAAATTATACAATAAACGAAGAACATCAAATCAACATAATATCAAAAGAAATCACAAAGTTAATTGAAGAAGTTAATACTCTTGCAATTAAACAAGCAGAAGAGAAAGCGAAAGAAGAATTAAAACAAAAAATACTAAGTGGAAATTTATCTTCATTTGAGGGAAAATATAAATTTGCAAATATAACTTTAACTATTAAAAATGATAAAATCATTAAATCAATAGATAACTATGATGGAAGAACAATAGAAGAAACCTATGAAACAAGTAAAATGAAAATCACTCAAGAAAAAGACGGCTCATACAAACTTGTATATGCACCTAGTTCCGACGCAGATTATGAGGGGCGTTTTACAATTTCTAAAGATGGTAAAAGTGTCGAGCAATGTGAACTTTTAAGTTGTCCAAGATTTTTAAAAATCAATTAAAGAAAGAGGTAAAAGATATGAAAGAAAAAATTAAAAACGCATGGAAAAAATTTAAAAATTTCTATAAAAGGAATTATGAAAAAAATAAAGTTCTTACTATTATTTTAACGATTATTGCAATACCTATATTACTATTGGCATTATTGGTTGTTGGATATGTAATTTTATTAATAGTAGTTTTAATTTTAACACTTTGGTTTATGAAAATTTTATTTTTTGGCTTTAGTAAAAAGTCTAAATCTTCTAGTGTCAAAGTTAAAGAGCCAAGTGGCAAATCTTGTTATGGTTATAGCGAAGAAGAAATCATTAATCTAATAAATACTGAACCCGTGTTAAGAGGTGTTAATGATTTAGATTGGGAAATTTTTGCAGAGGCATTAAATGAGTCTAAATATATTAGAGAGATAAAAGTTATGTATGCTAATAAACTACCTATATATATTTTCCCATACGATAAAAAGCCTAGAATTAATGCTCATTTTTTAGAAGAAAATACCATTGATAGTGGCGGTGGTTGGTTTGAAAAAGCACAACAACATTTCACAACAAAAGAATTGAATAATGGCGAGATATGTATTATATATAAAGAAAAGCGACTTACTTCCAAAGATATATAGTGTAATGTAATAGAGAGAAGAGGAAAACAAAATGAAAAAAATAAAATATTTAAGTTTAATTATGATTATAGTTTTAGCATTAACGGGTTGTGGAAAGGAAACTACATCAAATAATATTGAAACACCATCAAATAATCAACAAGAAGAACAGCCAAACAATCAAGATAATAAACAAGTTGATGAGGAATCACCATTAAAAAAAATGAGGGAAAAATTTGAAAACAATGACTTCTCTGATATAGCAGGAACTTATGAACTTGTAGAATTCAATGAAAAAACAATGTATGCTCAAAAATATGATAATTTTCATATCAAAAAATTGGTGATTGATAAAGACGGGAATATTTATAAAGGTGAGCCATATAGTGGAAATACACATTTTCCAATAATTGAAATTAGAGAAGATACTAATTGGAATTATATTATGCTAGAAGATAGTAATTTTGATATGATTTTTATTTATCCTATTGGTTTTGAAAGTAGAGATACGGATTATGCTCCTAACTCTTGGAACGATAAAAGTAAAAATAGATTAAGTGCTGATTTTCTAGGCGATGATGTTAGAGGTCTTTATTATATTCAAGTAGATTAATAAGTGGTAGTATTTTTAATAGATACTACCTTTATTTTTGAAATATAGAGGTGTTAATGAAAATGTTAAAAAGCGATAAAGAATTAGTTAATAAGGTAATAGATTTATGTTTATTGCATGAAATAAAAGAGTCTAACCTTTATTTAAAAGTGTTAGATAATCAAGTAAAGTTTTATCAAAGTGAAATAGATTTTTTAGAAGATACTAAACCTTTCTTCTTTCAAAAGAAAAAATTAGAAGAACATAAAAAGAAAATTGAAGAATACGAACAAAAACTATTTGATACTTATAAAACAATGGGCGAAGAAGTAAATTGTATAATTGAAATGCAAAATAGCATTGATAATAAGTAAGGAAACATTTATTAAAACAATAATAAAAGGACTAGATCATAATTAAATGCTAGTCCTTTTTATTATTCAATAATTCGTCAAATTTGGCTTTAGAAATCAAAATATAACTATCGTTTAAATTTTTGCTTTCGGCAAGTGATTGCTTGTAAGTATTTACATATTCTTGTTGTTTTGATGTTTCATATTCAAATTCTGTATAATCTTCCAAATCTTTAGTTTCTTGTAAATCATATAAAGCAAGTATATACTTTATTAAAAAATGGTTTATTGATAATATTAGGTAATCTTCCTCTTTTTGAAAAATACTAGGTACTTTCTCTAGTAATTTTTGAAAAAACACGTCTTCGTCATTTTTATAGTCGCTTATACCATATAAATAATCTAAACTTAAATTATATTTTCTAGCCAACTCTAATACATCTTGAAGATTAATACCATTTACTTGTCTATCAACTTTTTTATATCTTTCAAGGTCAATACTTGTATCCTTAATAAATTCTTCCATAGGCATATTATCATATAATCTTCTAATTAAATTAGGTCTTGAAGTTTTGATAACTGTTAAAGGTTTATTATAAGGAAGATTATCTTTTATTATTTTTATTATTTTTTCTTCTCTTGTACCAAAATGCTTTAATTCTTCATTTTGCTCTTTTGTAGTCATAAAAGCACCTCCGTTTGCTTCATTATTGTATCATATTGGGTATAAAAATAAAAGTCCCCAAAAAATAAAGAAAAGTACCTAAGAAAGTTTTAGAAATAGGCTTTTGTTTTCTTTTTATACCTAAAAATATCACTATAATTATAGATGTACTGGAAAAGACGTCTAATTTAAGTACAAAAGTATAAATGAAGGAGGAAAAGCTATGAAGATTATTGGAATTGAAGAAAAGCTTGGTGAATTTGATAATAAGCCATTTCATAATGTTAATTTTCATTGTGCGGAAGAGTTTAACAGCAAAGATAAAAGCGAAGGACTTAGGGTTTCAGTAGTTAAGGTAAGATATGATGTCTTAACAAAAACTTTTGGTAAAGAATTAACTACATCAGAAATTAAAAGTCTTGTAGGCAAATATGTAGAAGAATTCTTTTACGACAGATACAAAAATGTTAGTTTTGTAGATTTCGTAGACTCTGCCGAAACAAGCAAAAAATAAGTTACTAATTGACTTATTAACTACCGATTTGTTATATCTTGCTATTGTTATTAAATAATGATGGCAAGATTAACATTAAGGTAAATTTGTAAGAATAATTGCTACATGCTACATGCTACATATAAGGGGTAATACTAGCCCTTATATGGTGGGGGCTTAGGTGGCTACGCCACTCGCCCACTCATGGGCGTGTATTAACTAGTATATGTATTAGCGCATTAGTTCTTTGAAAATTTAATAATAATCTAAACTATAAAAAATAGGAGTGATAACATGGCAGATAATAGCCAAAGTCGTAAATGGGCTTTAACGATAAATAACCCATTAGAACATGGCTTTACGGATGAAGTAATAAAAGAAACTTTGCAAAAATTCGCTCT
>CAYTKH010000033.1:0-13353 GCA_964438315.1 uncultured Muribaculaceae bacterium
ATATCAGGCCAAATTAAAACAGAATAACTCTTTTGATTTTGATGATTTACTTATAATGCCTATTAAGTTATTTCAAAATAATCCTAGTATTTTAAAAGAGTACCAAGAGAGGTTTAAATATATATTAGTTGATGAGTATCAAGATACTAATGAGGCCCAATACATTTTAACCAAAATGATAAGTGCTAAATATAAAAATATATGTGTTGTGGGTGATAACGATCAAAGTATTTACTCGTTTAGAGGGGCTAATTATCATAATATATTAAACTTTGAAAAGGATTATCCTAATTCTAAGGTTATAATGTTAGAAGAAAATTATCGTTCAACACAAAATATTTTGAATGTAGCTAATGATATCATAAAGAATAATACCTTAAGAAAAGATAAAGTACTTTGGACAAGTAATGATGAAGGAGTAAAAATAAAGTATTTAAGAACAGACAATGAAAAAGATGAAGCTTATAGGATAGTTAGCGAAATTAAAAATTTGCTTTCAAACGGAATTAATTTAAGTGAAATAGCAGTTCTTTATAGAACCAACGTTCAATCAAGAAATTTAGAAGAAGCATTTTTAAAGGAAAATATACCATATAAAGTAATAGGTTCATTTTATTTTTATAAAAGAAAAGAGATTAAAGATTTAATATCCTATTTAAAACTTATATACAATCCTTTGGATGATAATTCTTTAATGAGAGTTATTAATGTACCTAAAAGAAAAATTGGTGCAAAATCGATTGAAAATTTACAGACTAAAGCGATGAGTAATAATACGAGTATGTTTGAAGCTATCGAGAAGGGTTCAGAGTTAAAATTCAAAGAATTAATTATTAATCTTAAAGAAGAAAGTGAAAAACTTACTTTAACAGAATTAGTTGATTATGTTTTAGATAAAAGTGGTATGAAAGAAGAGTTAGAATTAGAAAAAACTCTAGAATCAGAATCTAAATTAGAACATTTAGAAGAATTTAAATCAATTACTAAACATTTTGAGGAAAAAGATGGTATAATATCATTAGAGGAATTTTTAGATAATATCAGTCTAGTCTCTGATATTGAAGAGATGAAGGATAATGATAATGTTGTAACACTCATGACTATTCATTCTTCAAAGGGGTTGGAATTTGAAAATGTTTTTATATCTGGTTTAGAAGAAGGAATATTCCCTCATGCAAACTCATTTCAAGATAAAGAGGATTTAGAAGAAGAAAGAAGATTATGTTATGTTGCAGTTACACGAGCTAAAAAAAATTTATGGCTCTTAAATGCGAAAAAAAGAACCATCTATGGAGAAAGCAGTTATAATTTACCTAGCAGATTTTTAGATGAGGTAAATATTGATTATTTAGAAATTGAAAAAGGAATAGAAAAAAATAATTTTGATATAGATAAAGTAGTCGATGATAGTATTGAGTATTCTTTATCTGAAAAAGTTATTTCTGATAATTACGGTGAGGGTGTGATTGTTGGAATTGATAATAAGGTTCTTACTATAGCGTTTGCTCACCCCTTCGGTATTAAAAAAATTATTAAAGGTCATAAATCAATTAGAAAGGTTTAGATAATTATGTATATGTTAAATATTTTTGATAAAATGAGTGAAATGAGTGAAAAGTTTAAAGAATGGATGATTTCTAATCAGGATAATGTTTTTCTTTGGGTAGGATTATTTTTTGGAGGTTTAATTATACTTTTTATAGGGATTAATTACTTTAATAAGGATAATTAGTTTAATCAATATTCTTATATTAGTGTTATTAAACTTTCAATATTATCAGTATGGTATATATTTATCTTTTATCCATATAAAAAATATAAATGTTTTATAAATAATTAAGTAATAGGATGTCTAAATGATATCCTTTTTCTTAACGAAATAATTGGAAACTATTGACAAATAAATAATTTAGTAATAGAATACTTCAAAAGAAAAGGGGAAATTTATGGAAAAGATAGAAAATAGTTTTACTATTAATAAAAAACAATATGATAATTTAGGTGAAGAACTTGCCAGATTACTAAAAAAATATGGTCAAAGTAACGACGTTGAATGTATTTACTTTGCACCTTATCTAAATTGTATAACAAATAATATATGTATATTAGAAGTAAGAATAATTGTAAATAACAGATTGTTAAGATATACTAATGATGCTAAATTATACAATAAAAATCAAAGCATACCAGCTAATATAAAACGATTTGGCTTAAGAGTAGTGATGGATATAGAAGATGAATTAAATTTTAATAGAAATGATTTATCAAATACTACGATAATATATGATAAAGTAGGAACTTATACTAAAATGCAAAATGAATATAAGAAGAATTCGGAATTTTCATATTACGATAATTTAGTTACATTAAAACCAAGTATTAGTTTTTAGAATAAATATTAAAGGTTAAAAAAAGGGGATGACATTACATGGATGGTAAAGAAAACAGTTATTCGATAAAAGAAAGAAAGTATAATAAGTTGATTACCGAACTTTCGAAAATCTTAAAAAGATATAAAGATGATCAAGAACTTGAATGTATTTACTTTACTCCATTAATGGTTACAGATAAAAGAGCCCGATTATTGGTAACAATAATATATAATGATTTAGCAAAATGTTTAGAAAGAGATAAAGAATCATCTATAAAATATGATTCATATCATATACGAGAAAAAACATTAAAAAAATGTGGTATTGAAATAAATATTAAATTTGATACATCAGAAAAATATAGTTTTATCGATTTAGAACAAATAGAAAGAAATAACAGAAATTGCTTGTATAATTCTACTATTTTGTATGATAAAACAGGTAAATATACCGATATTAAAGCTTCAGCCGAGAAAATTTTAGCATCAAGTATAAAAATGAAGATAAAAAATTGTGGTATATATAAATATGATAATTTAACAACAATATATCCAAATTTATATGTTGATGAAATATTAATAAAAGCTAAAATAAAAAAATTAGATTAGATTCTAATTTTTTTTGATTATAAATTATTAAAATATGGTAAAATAAGTGTAGATAGTGAGGATAATATGGAAGATAGAATAGACGAACTTGTAAAAATTTTGAATGATGCCAATTATAATTATTATGTTCTCGATAAGCCAACTATTACAGATCAAGAATATGATAAATACATAAGAGAACTTATTAATTTGGAAGAAAAATATCCTAACTTAAAAAGGGATGATTCACCTACAATTAGGGTAGGTGGTGAAGTTATCGAATCATTTAATAAAGTTGTTCATGAAGTCCCTATGATGAGTTTATCAAACGTATTCAATGAGGATGAAATAATTGAGTTCGATAATAGAGTAAAGAAGGAAGTATCAAATCCTAAATATGTTGTAGAACTTAAGATAGATGGATTATCAGTATCACTCTTGTATAAAGACGGTAAATTAAAAAGGGCTGCAACACGTGGTGATGGAATAACAGGTGAAGATATAACTCATAATGTAAGAACAATAAAAAGTATACCTCTTACCTTAAAGGAAAAAATTGATATTGAGGTTAGAGGAGAAATATACATGAGTAAAAGTGCCTTTTTAAAAGCTAATGACGAAAGGAAGAAAGAAAACCAAGAACTTTTTGCTAATCCAAGGAATGCAGCTGCAGGTAGTGTGAGACAATTAGATTCCAAAGTAGCAGCTAAACGTAGTCTAGATGCTTTTTTATACCATTTGCCAAATGCCTCTAATTTTAATATATATACACATTATGATGCCCTAAATTTTATGAAAAAATTAGGTTTTGTCGTTAATCCAAATATAAAAATAGTAAATAATATTGGTGAACTTTTAGAATATATTAATTATTGGACAGAAAATCGTGAAAAATTACCTTATGAAATAGATGGTATCGTTATTAAGGTAGATGATTTAAATATGCAACAAAAATTAGGATTTACCTCCAAATATCCTAAATGGGCAACAGCATATAAATTTCCTGCTTCATTAGCATTCACGAAGTTAAAAGACATCAAATTTAGTGTTGGTAGAACAGGACAGGTAACACCTAATGCTGTATTAGAACCAGTTATTTTAATGGGATCTACTATATCAGCAGCCACTTTACATAATGAAGATTATGTAGTAAGCAACGACTTTAAGATAGGTGATATAGTGGCTATAAAAAAAGCTGGTGATGTTATACCAGAAGTAGTTGAAGCATTAAAAGAAAGAAGAACAGGTAATGAAATTCCTTTTAAAATGACAGATACCTGTCCTATATGTGGTAGTAAACTAGTAAGAAAAGAAAAAGAAAGTGCTTATTATTGTATCAATGATGATTGTGATAAAAAAAGAATTGAAATTTTACTTCATTATGTAAGTAGAGATGCTCTAAATATTGAGGGATTTGGTGATAGAATTGTGGAGGATTTTTATAATAGAGGATATTTAAGATATTTTAGTGATTACTATCATTTAAAAGAAGTAAAAGAAGAGTTAATGGAAATTGAAGGTTTTGGCAATAAAAGTATTAATAATCTATTAGATAACATCGAAAACAGTAAAAAAGAATCACTAGAAAGATTGATATTCGCGTTAGGTATCCGTTATGTAGGTAAAAAAACAGCTAAAATACTAGCAGAATATTATGGTAGCATGGATAATTTATTGAAAGCTAATTATGATGAATTAAATTCAATAAAAGATATTGGCGAAGTTATTTCGAAAAGTGTTATCTATACTATTAGAGATTGTGAATTTATTAATGAAATAAAGAGATTAAAAGAACTTGGTGTTAATATGCTTTATTTAGCAACTTCTAAAAACGATGATGAAAATTTTAGTAATAAGACTTTCGTTTTAACAGGAAGTTTAGAATTTATGTCAAGAGATGATGCTTCTATAGAAATAGAAAGTCGTGGTGGTAAGACAACTAGTAGTGTCACATCAAAAACTGATGTTGTAGTTGTTGGTGATAAACCTGGTAGTAAATATAAAAAGGCTTTACAATTAGGAATAACTATATGGAATGAAGATGAATTTGTTAGTAAATTAAAAAGCGAATAAATAAAACAGGAAGTGTTAGCAATGAAAACAGGAAAGTTAATTGTTGTTGAAGGAGCTTGTGATGGTATTGGTAAGACAACACAATATGAAATGTTGTGTAATCACCTTAGAAGTGATGGAATCTTAATAGCTAATCATCACTTTCCAACTTACGGAATGTATCAAGGCAGTTTAGTAGAAAAATATCTGGATGATCATTTTGGTGAACCTAAATCTTTATCACCATATTTTATAAATAGTTTGTATGCTATAGATAGAGGAATCACATGGCTTACAGAATTAAAGAAAGAATTTGAAGAAGGAAAAATTATTTTATTAGATAGATATACTACATCTAGTTTAATATATCAATCAGCATTAATAGAAGACTTAGATAAGAAAAAAGAATTTATAGATTATGTTTGTGATTTTGAATATAATAAACTTGGCATACAAAGACCAGATAGAGTTATATTTTTATATGCACCATTTGATTTAGTTTCTGAAATAAGAAATGCTCGTAAACAAAATGAAGGAATTGAAAATGATATACATGAAAGAGATTTAGAATTTATGAAAAAAGTATATGAAAATGCCATGTTTGTAGCAGATTATTTAGGTTGGGATAAGGTCGAATGTAACGATGGTAATAAAATGCGAAAAATAGAAGATATCCATAATGATATATATAGGTTGATTCAAGATTAAAAAAATTGTGTTTATTTAAAATACAGTCTTTTTTTATCTTATAAAATTTTTGTTTATATACTTTTCAAAGTTAGAAAAATAATGTATAATGATAACAAGATAGGAGAATAGGTATGTTAGGTAGAATAGCAAGAATAGAAAATAATCAAGTATTGGTAGAATTAGGTGTAGATGTTAGAGAATATGAAAATCTAGTAAACTTACATGTATCTATGAAAGATGATGATGTAGAAGTTATTGGTGAAATTACTGATATAAACAATAAACATATAATTATTAATATGTTAGGACAAGTAATAGACGGTGAATTTGTATCGGGTGTTTCTAAAAAACCATCTTTTAAAGCAAATGTAAAATTGGTTGATAAAGAGTTGGTATCATCTATTATAAGTGTCGGTAGGTTTGAAGAAGATAAACATTTATTAATTGGAAAAAGTGCTATATATGATGATATAGATATAGCTGTTAATATAGATAATTTTTTTCAAGAACATTTCGCAATATTTGGTTCTACTGGAAGTGGTAAATCATGTGGAGTAGCTAGATTGTTTCAAAATTTATTTTCCAAAAAAGATCCTATTCCTTATAGAGCCAGTGTATTTCTATTCGATGCTTACGGAGAATACCATAGTGCCTTTAGTAAACTTGGTGAAAGAGTAAATGGTATAGGTTTTAAGGCATACACAACTAATTTAAAAGATAGGGAGTCAAAACATATATCTATTCCAGTATGGTTACTTGGTGTAGATGATATAGCATTACTACTTGGTGCAGATAAGCATTCGCAACTTCCAATTATAGAAAAGGCTATGAAATTAGTTAATGTTTTTGCAAGAAAAGAAGATGAAGTAATAAAAAGTAAAAATGACATTATAGCTAGAGCATTACTTGATATACTTAGTAGTGGTAAATCGCCAGCTCAGATAAGAGATCAAATTTTTTCTGTTTTAACTTACTATAATACCAGTGAATTAAATTTAGAAACAGAGATAATTCAACCAGGATATACAAGACCAATCAAAAATTGTCTTAATATTGATGCAACAGGTAAATTAAGGGAAATGGAGTTAGTGGTTTCGTTCTTAGAAACTTTTCTTAGTGATAATTATGAATTAAGTTTTCCAGATGGTTCGTTTAAGTATACCTTAAAGGATTTATCAGATGCCTTTGATTTTGCTTTGATTTCAGAAGGTGTTTTAAATAGTGATAAAGTATATGATGAAGCAAATGTACTAAAGGTTAGAATGCATGCCCTACTTAATAGTGATGAAAGTGTTTATTTTGAACACGATGAATATTTAACTAGAGATGAATATATAAAAGAATTACTTACTATGGATAATGGAAGAAAGGCACAGATTGTTAACTTCAATATTAACTATATAGATGATAGATTAGCTAAAAACATAACTAAGATATATTCGAAATTATTATTTGATTATGCAAAAAACATGGAAAGAAGAGCTACATTACCATTCCATATCATCTTAGAAGAAGCACATAGATATGTTCAAGAAGATAATGATAAATTCTTACTTGGATATAACATATTTGAACGAATTACTAAAGAAGGTCGTAAATATGGTGTAATATTAGGATTGATAACACAAAGACCATCAGAATTATCTGAAACAGCAATATCACAATGTAGCAATTTCTTAATTTTTAGGTTGTTACATCCCACTGATATAAAATATATAAATGAAATGGTACCAGATATTACACAAGAAATAATCAAAAAAATGAAAGTATTACAATCAGGTAATTGTGTTGTTTTTGGTCAAGCATTCAAGGTACCAGTTATTGTTAAATTGCTTATGCCTGATCCAGAACCATCAAGCAGTAGTTGTGATATAACAGGTACTTGGTTTATAAGGAGAGGTGGAAATGAATAATAAGGGTTTTGCAGCTACAGGGGTATTATTTATAGTTTTGCTGTTGTTTTTATCCATGTATATAAGCTTACTTTCTATGTTTTCTAGTCGTAGACAAATATACGAAACAATTAAAGACGAAATTATGAATGATAACAATATTACAGGAAGAAAATATTTTTTATCAACTGCTAATATAGGTGAATATGTCGCATATCCTATCGATTATACTAACACGAGTTGTGTAAATTCTAATAACAATACAAATGCAGGATGGAGAATTTTAAATATACAAGATAATGTTGTCACTCTTGTAAGCAGTGGGACTCCAGAATGTTTTAATCCATCAACTTTTAATGATAGTGGTGCATCTAGTAAACAGACGATTAATAATTTATTATTAAAGTATTTGGATACAAACTATGCAGATAGTGTTAGAAGTTTTAACGGTGGTGATTTTCATAATATAACTAAAGTTAATTACAGTTTATGTTACAATATTACAAGTTCTGAATGTGGTAATCAAAATGACTTAATTTCAACAGGTAGTTACTATTGGTTAGATAATAACTATAATACTAACAGTTTGTATTATTGGCTACCAACTGAAAAGAAACTAACTAATGGGAGTAACAATTCTTATGGTTTAAGACCTGTTATTGTACTAAAAGATGCTATAACCTATAGTAGAGGGTTAGGTACTAAGACCAATCCATATAGATTAATTAAGCCATAAAAAAACTTCGTTTGAAGTTTTTATCTTATGATTGGAAAGTCTTTATATTCTGATTCTATTAAAGATACTTTTTCTTTTTCATTTAATATAGATGAATATACACCAGCTACCCTAAGTTCTAAATCAAACATATCATCTGCGATGGCTTTAAAGTTAGTTACAAGCGGTAATACAGTATCTTTTTTAATTTGATTTAAATAGTTTTGACCATTAAAATTAAAACCTAAAATTCTTATATATGTTATTTTCTTGAATTTTGAAGCCTCCTCCTTAGTAAAGTTACATAAAATATGGTTAAACATACGATTTAATTTACTATATGTATATCTTTTTGTCTTAATTTTGAGAATAAGCTCATCTAAATTTTTTGATTTTAAAATATGTTTCTTTATCCTGTTTTCAATTCCTTCATCGACTGTTTGATATCTATCTAAACTATCTATTTCAGTCATTATTTTATACTTAAGAAATTTGAAGTAATCATTGCTAAAGTGAGGTTTATTAAGATATTTAGATACCTCTTTTGGAACGTATTTTGATACATCTACGCCATTTTCTAAATTATACCTTATACTAGTAGCACTAGTGATATTATCGCATAGTGTAGTACCATTATAATCGTTATTCCTTTTTATACATATAGGAATCATCCTGCTATTTAATTTTTTTATTTCTCTTATATACGTTATACCCAAAATATCATTTGGTTTATCGATTTTATATCCACTAATTTCTAATAATGCTTTTGATAATGCTGTTGGATAGTTTATTCCGAGTTCTAAGAATTTTTTAACTAGACTATTATATTTATTATTATTTAGTTGTATATCAGCCATCTGTTCTAATCTTTTAATATTATTTGATTCACTACCAAATACTAAATAATCACATCTTAAACTATTCAATATTTCAATACTTGCACTGGCGAATTTATCAGCTGATTCACATGAAAAAGCATACGGTAATTCAATAACTATATCGACTCCTAATTGTAAAGCTAAGGTAGTTTTATCAACTTTTGATATAATCGATACATCACCCCTTTGTGTAAAGTAACCACTCATAACACAGATGATTATATGATCTTTAAACATCTCTTTTATTTTTTCGATGTGATACATATGACCGTTGTGAAACGGATTGTATTCGCATATAATACCGACACTTTTCATAAATTTCTCCTTTAAAAATATAAATAATATGTAAAATATATTTTAGTTACTTAGATTATAGCACATATTGTATAATTAGTTGTATATTAATTAAATTATTTGCTTTATAAATTTGTAAATATGATATATAAATTAGAAAAAGTCTGGAATTTGTAATAAATAAAAGTTATAATATATATGAATGAAGGGATGATTTTATGAATATTGATATAAGGGGTTTAAAAAGTGGGTCACTCTCTTTTATAGATATAGATGAGAGTATAAATGTAGATAAGTTTTTATTAAAAAATACAGATATATTAGGTATTAATAACGTCAGTATAAAAGGAAATATAACTAATGACTATGAGGGTTATCATTTAGATTTAAAATTAAAATGTAATTTAATGCTTCCATGTTCTGTCACATTAAAGCCAGTAGAATACAAAATAGATACAAAAATAGAAGGTAATAGCATAGAATTAATGGAAGAAATAGGTATTTTTAATAAAAATGATGAAAATATACTTGATATTTTTCCTATAATATGGGAAAATATATTAATGGAAATCCCCATTAGAATTGTAAGTGAGGAAGCTGGGCCTTTACAAGATGGTGATGGTTATAAAATTGTAACAGATGATAAACCATCTAGTGGTTCTCCATTTGATAAGTTGAATGAACTACTTTAAAGAAAAGAGGTGTAACATGTTAAGATTAGATATTCAAACTTTTGCTGTTCCTTTTAGAAAAACTAGTAAGACTAGTAAAAGGACAAGAAGAACACATTATAAAATAAGTGAAAATGCTACAACTAAATGTCCAAAATGTGGAGCTGATGTAAGACCACATAGAGTATGTAAAGAGTGTGGTACTTATAAAGGAAAAGAAGTAATAACAAAAGAAGCAAATTAATTTGCTTTTTTTTGAAATAAAAGTTATAATATAAAAAAGATAGGTGATTAGTTTGAGAAAAGGATTTACTTTGATAGAGGTTATAGCAGTTATTACGGTTTTGTTTTTATTAACAATTGGTGTTGTTCCTGCTATAATAAAACAGATGAATGAAAAAAAAGAAGAAATTAGTGATGTGACTTTAGCCTTAATAAAACAAGCGTCTGATTTATATGTTACGAATGACCCAGATAAATATAAAAAAGAGATTAATAATGTTTATTGTATTACTTTAAATGATCTAGTAAAAGGAGAAACCCTAGATAAAAAAATCGTTAATTTCAAAACAGGTAAACAGATACCTTTAAGTAGAGCTATTAAGGTTACAGTTAATTCTTATTATGAATTTGAATACGAATTGCTTGGTGAAGGTGTAGTTTGTGGATAGTTTACTATTTAAAAGCCCCATTTTATTTTAATGGAGCTTTTATAAATTAATCGTTTGTATATCTAATTGAATTGTTTGAAATGCTAAATACTATACCTATCATAATCATATAGCTTAATAGTGAAGAACCTCCATATGATATAAAAGGGAGTGTTATACCTGTTATAGGTAGCAATCCAAATGTCATACCAATATTTTGTATTTGTTGATATATAAGCATACCTACTATACCACTTATTATATATTTATCAATATTTTCTTTAGTTTTTATAGCAGTTATTATAAGTTTAATATCAAAATATGTTATGAATATTATTAATAGTATAGAACCTATTAATCCAAAATTACTAGCATAAACAGCAAATATAAAGTCAGTTTGGGCTTCTGGAAAATATAGTGGATTATTATTAAATCCATGTCCTAATAATCCGGCTGAACCAATCGATGTCATGGCATTTTCTAATTGATATCCACTTTGATTTGACCAATCTAATAATCTGTCAATTCTAAGAAATAAACTAGAACCAAAAATTTTTATAAATAAATCTTGATTAGTAAGATATATAGTAAGTGTTCCTCCTATAGTAATTGCGATAATAGCAAGTACGATAATAAACCATCTATATCTGATACCAGAAATAAATAGCATTACTGCTGTAATAATTAAGTATATTAATACAACACCAGTATCAGGTTGTAAAAAGGTAAGTAAACTTGGTATTAATACGATAATTAAAACTCTAATTAAAAATTTAAATTCTTCAAAAACAGTTGGATTAGAAAAGTTTTTATTAAATTTATTAATCATATTACCTAATGTTATAATTAATATAATTTTCATAAATTCACTAGGTTGTATAGTTCCAATTCCTTTTATAGTAAACCAACATTTAGCTTCGTTAATAGGGTCTGCAAATAATAATAATGCTAGTAATGATATATTACCCAATATATATAATATCCATGCATTTTTGTAGATGTTTTCATTACCAATAAACATAATTAAATATGCTATTAAAAAGCCAACTACATACCATATAAGCTGTTTTAAAGCTAAATTAGTTTCACTTGCTAATAGGTTTTGAGCACTATATATGGTTAAGATAGATATTATTGTAAATATTATCATAGGAATTAAAATTCCATTTTCAACTTTATATCTTGATATTTTGTGCATATAATCACCTTTCTTTAGTATGATACACTATTATATAAAAATATACAATATATTTAAGAATATAACACATATTTTCTTTAATAATAAAATATATAAAAAAACAGAATATAGTAAAATTTATAGAGAATAATCTCTTTTTTTGATGAATTGATAGAAGTTTTCGCTACTTTTGTCGAAGTTGTATAAAATAAAAACATAGTGTGCTAAATTATATTGGGTGATACATATGTTAAAAATTATACTTGAATATAGAAAAGGTATCTTATTTGTTAGATTGTCAGGTGATTTAGATAGAGATACAACAAGAAAATTCAATATGCAGGTTATCGAGAAAATTAAAAGAAGTGGTATATATAATATTGTTTTTAATGTCGAGAAGTTGAGTTATATCGATTTGAAGGGAATGAATTACCTATTATACAGCTATGAACTGTGTAAAAAAAACAATGGTAAGATATTAATATGTGGATTAAGTGATAACAGAACATCAAATAAAATAAGAAAAAATCGATTATTGAATTATTTAGAAAATATAGATAATGAATTAAGTGCATTTAACTTAATTAAGATATAGGAGGAAACATGGAAGAAAATATTAAAGATAAATTGGTTGGTGATTACTCTAAATTAGTGCATAGTTTAACACACTATTTTGAAGGATATGAATCAAAAGAAGATTTATACCAGGCTGGGTTTAAAGGACTTATGCAGGCATATGAGAAGTTTGATGAAAGCTATGGTGTTAAATTTTCAACATATGCTTATTCATCAATCTTAGGAGCTATGAAAAAATTAATTAGAGAAGATAAAGGTATTAAAGTAAGTCGCAGTATTACAAAACTACACTTACAAATAGAAAAAGCTAGAATACTATTAAGTCAAGAGTTGTACCGTGAACCAACTATTTTAGAATTAAGTGATTATCTAAATATAGAGCCAAGCTATATTGAAGAAGCTATAAATATTATAAGTATAACAAGTATTGATGAACCTATTAAAAATGAGAAAAATAATACATCGTTACATGAGGTAATACCCGATAAAGAAGTGGATATAGATACACTTATAGCATTAAAAGAAGAACTAAGTAAATTATCTTATAATGAGAGATTATTAATAGAAAAAAGATATTATGAGGATATGACACAAAGTGAAGTAGCTGACTATCTTAAAATGAGTCAAGTTCAAGTATCTAGATATGAGCAAAAAATCAAACAAAAATTAAAAGACAAGTTAGTAGCATGATCCTAATTAATAGAGAAAATCTCTATTTTTTTCATAAAAAGTATAGCATATTTAAGTAGTTTTTTATAAGTTCTTAAATGTCGTTATAACCTTTATTTATAAGTACTTA
>CAYTKH010000034.1:0-13251 GCA_964438315.1 uncultured Muribaculaceae bacterium
TCTGATAGATAATAAGGTTTATTTGGGGCATCTAAAATTTCTAAAATTATGATTTCTTTTTCATTAATTATCTCTTGTTTTATATTAGTATATAATGTCAAATTTGAATTAATTCCATCTTGTATCATTCCACTAAGTGATTCTACATCTTCTTTTATATTATCCAACCCTACTATATTACCATTGTCATCAATACCAATATAAATTTTTCCTCCACCTGAATTAGCAAATGCAACTATTTCTTTTTTTATTTCTTTAGTTAATATACTTTTTAATTCAGTATATTCATCTTCTTTATACATAATTATTTTCACCTCAATTATATTATACGCAGTATTTAAATAATTATCAATGCATTCGGACACTTTTAAGACACTTTTCGGACACTTTATTTAAAATCATTGAAAACCGAACTACAAAAGTTCGGATATCTACAACTACAAATAAATGAAATTTTTTATAATGTTTTAGTTTTTTCTAATTCTTTTTGAGCTTCACTAGTTATTTTTTGAATTATATTATTAATTTTTTTTAAGTCTGCTTTCCTTTGCTCAGAAACTAATTGACTTTGTAATTTCGCAACAAAAATTTCTAAAAAACATTCAATTCTATTTTGTAAATATTCAGATTTTAATTTTTGAGCTTCTCTTTTTTTTGACATAAACTATTAATTATAGAAACAACATCTTTATATTCAATTTGTTGTAAAGGTGTAATGTTATAAATAACACCTCCTTCAATTAAATCATATTCTGAAAATTCCACAAAGTCATTAATATTTGGTAAAAAATCTCCACTTAAATCATTGACTTTACATGAATATCTATAATTAATGCAAAATTTATTTGTTATTGGATTATAAAAATCAATAAATATTTTATATGTTCTTATTTTTTTAATTCTTCTTCATAATTATTAAAAGTTTTTTGTAAATTATCTTTCCCATCAATACCTTTTACAATTCCTATCATTTTTAACACCTCCTTTAAATAAAGTAATTTATATATTGTTCGGACAGATTGCTTACTGGTGCCCGAAAAAGAGAAGTACAATAACTTTTATATTTTTTTTGCATATATTATTTGCCAAATCTTATTTCTTGTTTCATCTTTCTCTCTCTTATATTTTTTATTTAAAATAATAAAATTTGTTTTTAAAAGATCATCAAAAGTTTCTTCAGTATAGCGATGTCTAAATCTTTTTTCTTTTCGATTATAATCGGATTTTTCTTCATAACCTTCATAATCAGTTGTTTCTATTGTAGTTGTACATATTAATGTTCCAGTATCTTTAAGCCACGTAGAAACCAAACTTAATAATTTTTTTGCATCTTCTATTGGAAAATTATGAATCACTGCCTCCATATAAATAAAATCAAATTGATCATTAAAATTACATTCTAACGCATTTTTATTGATAATTTCACATTTTGGTACTTTTGACTTACATAAATTACACATTTCTTCTGACAATTCAATTGCTGTTACATCCATATCATAATCATAAAAATTTTTTAATCTATCTCCTCTTCCCGGTCCAATCTCTAGTATTTTTTTACCTTTCTTGAAATTCAAATCTTTAAACATAGTATTAATGTAAAAATCATTCTGTACAGCATAATTTCTTTCATTGTACTCCTTTGCTAGTTTATTATATGACTCCTTATTTATACGAACATACTCTTTTTCCATTATTGTATTCCTCCTATTCATATTCATAACATAAATCATATATTGCCTATGACAATATACAAGTATGTTTACTAAATTGGCATCATCAATTTAATTTCTATAAATATTCTACCATAAATTTATGCACATTAAAACCCGAAACATAAAAGTTCGAGTTTCCTATCAATCTGGTGCTAGAAACAGGAATCGAACCCGTGACCTACTGATTACGAAACAGTTGCTCTACCTACTGAGCTATTCTAGCAATGCATAAAAATTATATCACAGGAATATATATATATGTCAACACCTTAGAGATAATATTGAACTATATAATTGACAGTATTTATAACATTTAGTATAATTTAAAGTGCATGGAAGGAGAATATATGCAAATAGATAATGATAAATTTGAAAATATGATGTTTTACTATGCCTCTGCTTTAAGACTATTAGAAACGGAACTTGATACATTAATATATGAAAATAAACTTAAAACAGGGTATAATCCTGTAGAACATATAAAATCTAGATTAAAAAGTAAAGAAAGTATAATTCAAAAATTAAAACATAAGGATTTTGAAATAAACTGCTATAATATCATTGAAAATATTTATGATATAGTAGGGATAAGAATTATTTGTGCCTTTTTAACCGATATTCCATTAATTATAGATATAATAAAAAGTGACAAAAATATTAAAATAGTAAAAGAAAAAGACTATATAAAAAGTCCTAAAGATAGTGGTTATAAAAGCTACCATCTAATCGTAACATTTCCAGTTCCTACTGCTAATGGTACAAAAGATGTAAAATGTGAAATTCAAATTAGGACCATGGCGATGGATTTTTGGGCAAGTATAGACCATAAAATCCAATATAAATTTGATGATAATATCCCCATCGAAGTTAAGGAGCAACTATTTAAATACTCATCTAATATAAGTGAAATAGATGAAAAAATGGTTGAATTAAATAATATTATTAATGAACTAAAAGAAAAAGCTAAATAAGCTTTTTTTACATTTCATTGGGGATTTCAATAACAAGTAAATTTAACATCTCCTTAAGTACGTTAGATGACAAATTTAAAACATATAACCAATCATTTTTTTTAACTTTATCGTCTAGATTACTTATATGATTGTTTTGATAGAATATATTTATACTCACACATAATTCATAAATATAATCGGCTATATAATTAGGTAATCTTAGTTTAAAAGCACTATCTATAGATTGATGTAAATCAGTAATTTTCATTCTTAACTCTAAATCTTGTTCATTGTAAATATTATCAGATAAAGATAAAGAAAACTTTTCATCCTTTAGTATTTTATTAATTCTTAAATAAGTATATAAAATGTATGGTCCTGTTTTACCTATAACACTAGAAAATTTAGCTATATCAAAAATATAATCTCTTTCTCTATTATTTTGTAAATCAGCATATTTTATAATGGCATTTACTATTTTAACAACATCTTCTTTATCCATCTTTTCATTATCTTCTTTTAACTCTATAAATGACTTTGTTACATCCTCAATAAGAGTTTCTAAAGATAACATATCACCATTTCTCGTTTTAAATGGCTTTCCATCTGTACCATTGACTGTACCGAATGTAGCATGTTCTAACTTAGCATTAGTTAGATTACTAAGTTTACACACTCTAAATATTTGTTCAAAATGTAGTGTTTGTCTATTATCTGCAACGTAGATAATATAATCCGGTTTATAGTCTTTCTCTCTTTGTAAAATAGTAGCTAAATCAGTAGTAGCATATAGATAAGCTCCATTAGATTTTTGTAATATTAGTGGTGGCATCTCTTTAGTATCCGTTTCTTTCTTAACTTCAATTACTTTGGCATTTTCACTTGATTTTGTATAAGGCTTTAAAAATTCAATAAGCTCTTCCATATAAGGATATGAGTCACTCTCACCTTTCCATAAATCAAAACTAACATCTAGATATTCATATATTTTTTTAATATCTGTTACAGAAACTTCATATATTTTTTTCCATAATTTTTGGTATTCTAGATTGCCATCCTGTAATTCTTTTGTTATTGAACTACACTTATCTAATATTTCTTTATTTTCTTTACATAATTTACTCATTTTAGGATATATTTCTTGTAAATAATCTAGAGTAATTTCATCAATATTTTTTTTGTCTTCTAATAAACCATATATAACTTCACCTATTTGTAATCCATAATCACCTAGATGAACATCCGCCACTATTTTATGTCCTACATAATTTATAATTCTTTTGATAGATTCACCTATAATGGCTGGTCTTAAATGCCCAACATGTAGTGGTTTAGCTACATTAGGCCCACCATAATCAATAACGTAGGTATCTATATTGGTTGGCTTTTTTATACCAAATTTTTCATTATCATTCATATAAACTAATATATGATTTAAAAACGGATAACCTATTTTGATATTAATAAAACCCGGTTTTACAAATTCTACTTTTCTAAAGTAATAATCATAATTATCTATTTTTTTTATTTCTTCTACTATCTCTTCACCAATAACTATAGGATTTTTATGATATGTTTTAGATATCCTAAAAATATCATCACATTGATAATCACATAAATCCTTTCTATTCGATTTTATTACTTTTACTTCATCTAATTTATAATCTAGTTTATCAAATACTCGTTTAATTACTTTTTCTAATTCACTTATTATCATAATATTTCTCCTTTTAGATAAAAAGAAAACTATGTTTAAGGACGAATTGCTCGTGGTACCACCTTAATTATAGTTTTCACTATCTCTAATCTTTAACGCAGATATACGAAGTATTAACTTAGCTCAAAGGTACGTTCATAGCTTCTTTATATTAGTTTCCACCAATCACTAACTCTCTTTTATAAATACACTATTACTACTCCTTATCATTGCAACTTAGTAAAGTATATAATATTATTCTTTATTTGTCAAATCTAACTATCAGGAATATCTTCGTTTTATTATAATAAATTATAAAACATACTATTTTCTCATTATTTTAGTACCGTTTTTATAATTTATTTATACTACTGTTTAATAAGAACTACAATTTTTTATTTTTAACTGAAAGTTTTTCATAATCGTTAACATATTTTTCTAATACTCTAAATCCTTTATTAATTATATCATAGTTAGTTAAATCTATATCAACTAATTTTAGTAAATCTAATGGATATTGACTACTTCCTAAGGATAAAAATTCTAAATATTTGTTTACATCCAATGATTTTTTATATAACAGACTATCTACTAACGTACTTGCTATTATAAGCCCTGTTGCATATTTATATGAGTAAAAACTCCACCTATATTGATGACCCAATCTTGTCCACTCTGCCATTGCTTCTTTGTCATAAATAACATTATCGCCATAATATTTTTTTATAAGTTTAAAATACTCTTCGCTTACTCTATCCTTAGTCAAATCACATGACTTCATATTGTATAAAATACATTCTAATTCTGTATACATAGTTGGTTTAAATATAGAAACAAAGTAATTATCTATTTCCTTAGCTAAATAAAACATTTTTTCTTCATCTGTTTTAGCATTATCATATAGATATTTATTTAAAAGTCTTTCATTAACTAAAGAAGCTACTTCACCAATAAAAACTGTACTATCTACATATATAAAGGGAAGTTTTTCCTTCGACAAATGATAATTGACTATATGACCTAATTCATGGGTCATATTTTTTAAATCACCATAATATCCTCTAAAATTTAAAAACGAATAATCGTTCCATGAAAAGGTTATATTTTGATTTTTTTTGTCATCTAATATAGCATCCACATGCCCATCTAGCAAATAATCAATTGTCTTTAAATATTTATCTTTTAAAGGTTTTAATGATTCTTTAATAATTAAAGTAGCCTCTGTTTGTGAATAATTAGTATTTAAAGTATCCGAAGTTTTAGTGATAAAATCATATAAATGTGGTTCATCAATTTTCAATATGTCAGATTTGATTTTTAGATATTTTTGAATTAAATGTAGATTATCATTTACGGATTTTATTAATGTATCTATAATATTTGGATTAATATTTTCTTCAAACAAAACCTTTTGTAAAACTGAATCATATTCTTCTAATATAGCATTTTCCCTTCTACATCTAATTATTTTACTTAATATCTCTATAAATGAGTCCTCTTCTTTTTCAAATTGACGATTTGCTGTTAAATATGCCTGTTTTCTTGTTTCCCGATCTATTGAGGATACATATTTAGCAAAATTAGATGAAGTAATTTCTATCTTTTTTAAATCGACTTCTATTTCACCATATTTAATTTCTTGTAATAGTTTATTATATGATTTTAGTGCATCACTTATAATATCATTATTTTCTTTTATTTTTTTTCTGATATCATCATTTGGAATATGTTTACTTACTCTAAATAGGTTATCCAATGAAAAATTATATTTAACAAGTTTTTTATTATTTCTTATAAATTGTTTTACTAACTTTTCGCCCATTTTTAATATCTTTTTATCTACAAAATTTAGGTCTAAATTAACTTGATTATCTAGTTTTTCAGCGATAGATTTAAGTTCTATATATTTTTCTTCATTTACATTTTTATAATACATAAGTGATGCATATACTAAAACCTTATTAGTACATTCTTTTATATTCCACTTTTCTTCTAACATATCAAAAAGTGATTCTGAATCAAGTTTTTTATCACAATATTTTTTTATATCATTAAGAAGTTCTTTTATTTTTTTTATTTCATTATTAAACTCTTCAATATTTTTAAAAAGATTTTTTAAATTCCATTCTAACTGCATATATTACCTCCTCGTAAAAATAATATTGATGAATTATCAATCTAAAAATACAATTTACTTATAATTATTCTCTCTTTTTGTATTCTAAATCAAATCCATAAACTAAACTTGAATACATAATGTTAAATTGATTTTAAAAAAAATTCTTCACCATCTTCTACTGCTTCATTTAATCTATATTCCTTATATCTTTTTGGACTATATTCTTCAATATTAAAATAATCTTCTTGATCATACAAATTAAAGAATAAATCCGTTAAATCTAAATCAACAATAGTATTTATTCCCATAGCTAAAGCAACTTCTCCAATGCTTTTTACACAAGAATCAAAATGATAACCACCAATTACCAATTCTTCAATATCACCTAATTGCTTAATTAATAATTGTTCGTTTGGGTATTTAGGAGTAAAGTCTTTTTTCTCTTCTCTATTTTCATCGATAGCACTATACAAAGAATATGAAATATCAGTATAAATTATTTTATCTTCTTCTTTAGGGATAATTCCAAATATCTTTTTATTAGGGAATAAAACAAAAACTACTTGATAGCCATTATCTCTATATCTTTTTTGAATGCATTCGTTTAAAATAGGAAGTGGTCTTTTAATGTTTAATATATCATATAGATTGTCATTCGGTAAAAAAACATATTAATATATTCTTCTAGCGGATATAAATACATGAATACCTTTTTTATAGCACATACACCTCCCACTCTACTAACTTACTTATTATTTTTTTATGTTTCAATAAAACGTTTCGCAATCATTACTATTGTAATAGCTTACATTAACTTTGTCAATATAACTGAGTTATAATTTTTCCCTGTTGTGATATTAAAAAGTAGTAGAAAAGACACTAGTTCTAAGTCCTTATTTCTAATAACTAGAACTGTAAGTTACAAATACAAATTCCATGAATTTATCATAATTTTTTTATTTTTAATCATAGAGGTTCTTTTCTACTGCTATAACAGATAGAATAGAGTAAAATACCTAATTAACTTATGTATCTAAAATAAATAATACTATAAAAAAGCGTGCTAGTTATGAAGTGATATAACAAAATTTTATTTTAATATTTTTTTGTAACATTTACATTTTTTATTTGCTATTAAATCATTTATTAAATATTTTCTATAAGCTGAATCTTTATTTTTTAAATATGATTCATAAAATTGAAATAAATTATCTTCACAGATAGTACACGATGTTGGAAAGATAGACTTTAAGTCATTATCATATTTTAAATCTCTATTTCCATACCAAGCAATATAAATATCTTTTAAATAATACTCAGGTATTTTTGAAAGAACCTCGATTAACATCCAATGCGAAATAATTTCATATTCTTTTTTATTATAAAGTTCCCTTAACAAGGTATAAGGTCTTATATTCATTGGAAATAAATCCACTTCATCAACATTGTTATTAAAACACCATCTTATAGACTCAAATGCATTTTGTACTTGCTCTTCTTCATTTAAAAAAGGAATACCAACAATTATATTGGCAATTACTTTCATACCATATGAATGAATCAATTGTATTGTATCAATAAATTTATTATTATCTATATGTTTCAGTAAATAATTTTCTCTGACTTGTTGATTAGAAGTTTCTAAGCCCAATTCAAAAATTATATTTTTATTAAAAAGAACTTTTTTAATTAAATTAAGCTTCTTGCTATTTATTGTCGTGTAATGGGTTTCAAAGATAATGTTTTTAATATTTGTATTTTTTATTTTTGCTAATAATAAATTAAAACATTCTTCACTTATTTCATTTTGATCTAGTATACTACCAAATGAATTTAATAATAAAACCCTTATTTCGTCTTTACTTTCTTTTAACGCATTATCAAAGGCGATTTCTAGTTCTTTAGGAGTGATATTAGTACCAACACCATAATCACACATTATACAAAAACCATTTAAATAATTTGAACAGCCTTTGCTTTTAAAACATATTTGAAATACACCATTGTTCTCATAGGTCGAATATAAAATATTAGAATGTATTAATGGTCTATCTTCTCTTATAATTTTATTTATTTTAATTAATTCTTTATTCATAGATATACATCCTTTCTAAAAAATGATATAATTAAGATATGAGGTGAATGCTTGTATGGACGATTATTTTTTAAATCCGGATTTATTAAAACAAAATACACCTATTATTTTTGCTGATGGCACTAATGTATATGATGAACTTAAAAAAAAGTATATAACTCATAAGAAAGGACTTTTTATTTATGGCCCTAGTGGTGTAGGAAAGACATATTACATTAAACACCAAAAAGAGAAAAATTGGATTGATGGAGATGTATTATGGGAAGCTTGTAATGCTTTTCCTAAAGGTGATTGGTGGAACTTGAGTGGTGAAGAAATTGATACTATTGAAAGAAGAGCAGATGTAATCACAGAGCAAGCAAAAAAACTAGGATTTTGGATTATTGGAGCTAGTTCAGTAAATATGATTCCTGATGCCATTGTTATCCCAGATTTTGATACTCATTTCAAATACATTAAATATCGTGAAGAGCATAATTATGATGGTGGAATAAAAAGTGATGATATTGAAAAAATAAAAAGAAATAGAGAATACTTTTCACGTTTTAAAGAAAATGGAGTCCCAATTTTTACAAGTGTCGATGAGGCTGTTTTATATCTTCAAAACAAGTTTGATAGTAATGACCATTAACATTAGCAAGTATATTATTTAATTCGTCAATTTTAAGTGAGATACCACCACAATAATCTACATTTATAATATCACTTTTATCATAACCAAATATCGTTTGTTTGGCTAATGGACTTATTAAATCATAATGGGTCCCACACCAGACTATTAATTTACTATTTGGTTTTTTCATGTGAAAATATCTTGAAAATTTTTGAATTACATTTATATAATGAACTCCTCTTGCTACTATTTCATCAGGCCCTTCAGCATTAAGTTCCTCTCTTACATCCTTATATCTATCTTCCTCAAAATCTATCCAAAATTGTTCACTAAGTCCATCATTTTTTTCCTTTAAAAATTCTAGATAACCAGTCTTATCTACAAACATACTTGGTTCAGAAAAATTTTTTGTTTGTTTTACTTGTTCATCATAATTTAAACTATCATCTAGGTTTATAATATAGTTTTTTTTGATTTTTTTAGATTCTAAAAATGTTTGTATTAAATTCATTGCTATATTTATAGTATCAACGCATCTTTTACGTTCACTATTAGAATTTACTGTATTGCTTGCAACAAAAAGAAAATATGTATTATCTAGGTTTTGATTTTCTAAGATTTTTAGAAATTGCAATACTAGTTTCTCTTGGTTTTCTTTTGAGGCATCTAATAAGTTTCCATTTGTCTTATCATAACTACAGTGTCGTTGTAAAATAATTTGTGTTTCATTAAAATTAATGATTGGTTTTATTGCTAAAGAATTTATAGTAATTTTATTTTCCATAACTACCTCCAAAACTTCATCTACTAAAATTATACAACTTTTTCTTAATATAATCTATTCAAGAATAATACTTTTTAAATATTTTAATAGGATGAAAATGAGAACAAAATATCAAGATTAGAACAAGAAATTTGTATATCATATGCAATTAATCATCTATTTTATAATAGATTTTTCAAGTACAAACTTATTTTACATTTGACTATTTAATTGTTAATTTTACTTTAAAAGTAATATAAAAAAGTAACACTTAATTTGTGCTACTCTTTATATTGTTTGATTTTAAAACTTTAGATTGGCCCTTCTCTATTTTAATATTTGTAGCCACCTCAAATTGTTCTTTAATCAATCTAAAATAATCATCTTTATTTGCACTAACTAAAGTACATATTTCATCAAATGATTTATCCATAAATAATTTTGGGTTTAGTGGATCAAGTTCTTCTTCAACAATACCTTTTTGAATATCCATTTTATTAGCAAAAGATTTTAATTCATTTATAACTAATTGAATGAATATATCATCTTCAAATTCAGTATCTAACGCTTCTATTATATTTGTAATTTCTAGAATTGTAATATTACCATTATCTAATCTTGGATATTGAGCTTCTTTATGTGCAACTACTACCTTTCTACAATCAGGCATTCCATTTTCGTTTCTAAAATTTTCCCATCTTATTGCTTCATACTTCAAGTATATACCAGAATCTATTGCAGCAGCTTCAATTATATTACTCGGATCTTTAGTTTTAAAAATTGTAAAAGTATGATGTATTCCATCGCCAGTACCGCCTCTAAAAACTATGCCAGATTTACATATTGCATTAGTTAATTCTGGAAAATTTTTTGCGACTATATTATAAGGCAAGTATTCACTAACATTTTCATCGATACTTAAAAAACAAATACCACACATATAATTACAACTGTCTTTTTGTTCTAATTCATTAATTCCATATATTATATTATCATCTCTTATATAAGCATATTTATCATAAAAACCATCCCATTTAATAAATCGATTAGGTCCATAAGTATAAGTTTGTTCAAATTGTTCATTTCTATAACTATTTTTATGAATTCTATTAAATAATGGTTGTTTAACATCTCTTCCATCGTAAACTATGTTTTGTAAATATCTTACTGCCATTCTGACTCCATCATTGACAAACACACCAACTGAATTAGCCATTTCTCGTTCAAAGACTAATTCATATTCTCCATCAGTAAAAGTCATTTTAGTAATAATTGGAATTTCTCCTCCTATATAATAAAGACTTTCTTCTTTTCTTAATGGGCTAGTTGAAATAACACTATTAAATTCTGTTGCTCCACCAAAATTTAATAAATATGCATTTCCAGTATAAGTTGCATTATAAGTAATATCATTTTTTTCATCTTTTATTTCAATAGATGGGATAGTATAATCAATCTTTTTAATAGTATAATCATCTGTTCTTGATTCATCAACTGGTATATTGAAAAATTTTGCCACATCTAATAATGTTGCTTTTTCATCTGTTCTTTCCCCAGTATATCTTTTATAAGTCCTTTTTATTGCTCTTTTTAAATATTCCATTCTGTCTTGGTCCATAAAACCCTCCTTGATTAATTATTATTATATCATGTTTTTACATTAATTTAACAATATTTTACTAATTTATTAAATAAAATGCTTATAGAACTAATATAATTATATTATCTCTTTACCAATTAAAATTGTGTTTATGTCTTATTTTATAAATAGTTTTACTATTTTTAATTGGTGCCGAAAATGGTGTCATAACAGATATTATACTATATCAAGTTATATCACTTTATAATACTCTTTAAAAATGCCTTGAAATCGTTTAAAATCAAGACATTTTATATCAATCTGGTGTCCTCGATTGGAATCGAACCAACGACCTAGTGCTTAGGAGGCACTCGCTCTATCCTACTGAGCTACGGGGACATGTTAAGTCTTATAAAGACTTAATCAAGTATATAATCTTTTTAATTTATATATAGTAGAAAGATTAGAGGAAAGATACTATAATAATTAACACGACAACTACATTATATCATATTTATGAAAAATTAAAAGTTATTACCTACAATTATTGCAATTATTATTGCAATTAAATCCATTATTGAAACCATTATTGCCACAGAATAAGAATAATATAATAAATACTATAATAATTATCCAAATCCAACTAGCACCACCACAACCATAGCCATATCCATAATTAGGATAACCACAACCACAATCGTACATATATAACACATCCTTTCTAATGTATTATATTTTATTTATTACTATGTAGATACTTAAAATGCCTTAATTAATAGATTAAATAATTTAGTTATTTTCAATTAAATTTATAGCATTATTTATTGTTTCATTAAAATTATTTAAATTAACTTCTATCCATTTAGTATCAAATTGATGATTGAACCATGTATACTGTCTTTTAGCATAATTACGACTTCTTTTCTTTATTAAATTAATACTTTCTTCTAAACTCATGTTATTATCAAAATACTCAAATATCTCCTTATATCCTATAGGAGTCATTACTGCTTTTGATCTAATATTGGTATTATATATTTTTTTAGCTTCTTCAATAAGACCCATATCTATCATTTTATCAGTGCGTTTATTTATAAGATCATATAATATATTTCTATCTACAGTAAGACCTACAATAATAGAATTGTATAATAATTTATCTGTTTTTTTATTTTCCGACATTGGTGCATTATTATTTATAAAATAGTTAATAGCTCTTACCATCCTTTTTCTATTATTTTTATGTATCGATGTATTTGGATCTACTTCTAATAGGCGATTATATAATTCATCATTAGTTAGTAAATCAAAATTATTAAATTCACTCTCATTTTTAAAATTGTAATCATATAGTACTGCCTTAATATATAAACCTGTACCTCCTACCATAATAGGTGTTTTATTTTTAGCTAATATTTCTTCTATTTTTAACCTACAATCTCTTTGATAATCATAAACTGTGTAATCATCGTTTATATCTTTTATATCGATTAGATGATGTATTACACCTTCTTTTTCTTCTTCTGTAACCTTGGCTGTTGCAATGTCTAAACTTTTATATATTTGGGTACTATCAGCATTAATAATCTCACCATTATAATATTTAGCTAGTGCAATACTTAGTTTAGTCTTACCTACTGCTGTTGGTCCTACTATTACGATAACTTTATTCAATTTATCACCTACTTTTATTTTATGAACATACTATCTCCAAAAGAAAA
>CAYTKH010000035.1:0-13171 GCA_964438315.1 uncultured Muribaculaceae bacterium
CTTGAAAACCTCCACTATCAGTTAAAATAGGACCATCATAATTCATAAATTTATGTAAACCACCAGCTTTATTTACTATATCACAACCTGGTCTAAGCCATAAATGATAAGTATTCGATAATATAAAAGCACTTCCTACTTCCTTTAATTCTTCTGGTGATAAAGTCTTTACAGTAGCTTGCGTGCCTACTGGCATAAAAATTGGTGTTTCAAAGTCACCATGATTAGTATGTAAAATACCATTTCTAGCATTAGTATGAGCTTCTTTTTTTAATAATTCATAATTCACTTTCAAGTTAAATCACTCCATTCAAACATACTAAATTATAAATTAAAAAAGAAATTTTTTCAAGTTACTTGATTTTTTAATTAAAAAGTTGTATTATACTATTTGTTTTGAAAAGAGGGGATATTATGATTAAAAACTGTTCTAAAGATACGCTTAAATTTATTAGAATTTTTTTAGAAAATATGGATATGATTGTCAGTTTGGATGACTTCAAACAAATTGATTATAAAAAAAGAAATGAACTTCTAAGTGCTGTTAGTAATTTAAATTCTAAAAATACATTACTTGCTAATAAAAGTGTTTGCACAAAAATTTGCCATTTTAATTTTGAAACATTACCATATCTTTATAAAGATATTAGTTTTAGACTCAATAGTCCACGTTATAAATTTGATAAAGTAGAAAAGAATATTGCTAAAGCATTAATAATAATCGATGATAATACTTTCCTTAATTTTTTAAAGTATACTGATATATCTTTTGATGGTATAGAAGGTATCATTAATTTTATGAATATCATTTTAAATAATGAGGAATTAGATATTGACTACTTAGAGGAAAATAGAGAAATTTTAAAATTAATTAACTATTGTTTAGTTAAAATGAATAATTTTTTTACATTTGCTAATTTAGAAATTTTTATTAATAGATTAACAGATGCATATATTTTTAATAAAGAAAAATTAGAAAAAATAGGTTATAAAACCAAAAGATAGTTTTCTAATTTTTTTGTATACTAGAAAAAAAAGCATTAAATAATCGATTACTATATTCATCTTTTAAAGATTCAGGATGCCACTGTACACCTATAAAAAATTGCTTTTTTTTATCTTCTATAGCTTCTATAATTCCATCACTACTATATGCTACTATATCTAAATCTGTTTTAACAATTTTATCCTTATGACGACTATTTACTTTAATTTTACTATTCTTTAATATCTTATATAAATTGGAATTTAAATCGATATTTATATCATGAACATACTTATTATTACTTTTATGTACCATACAGCCAATTTCATCAATTTCACCATTTTTATAAATAGCCATATGTTGCATACCTAAGCATATACCTAAACAAGGAATATCATTATCATATAAGTACTTAATCATATTTAATTCATTTTTATCTAATTCATCGCCACCTTGTAGTATAACTCCATCACATAGTTTTAAACTATCTAAATCATATATACCTATAACTTTTCCACCATTTGAAATTATAATATCAAAAATTTCACTATTGATACTATAAATATCTTTTAATTCACTATTTTTGTTTTTTCTTAAAATAACTCCTATATTCAATATATCACCATTAAATTATATGAATATATTATATTAATATTAATTTTGTGATATAATTGTCATAATAGATTATAGTGATTTTAGGAGTTATGCTGTATGGAAAAAAAATATTATAAATATTTAGATATTATAAAGATAGTGGCTTGTATATTTATACTACTTTATCACCTAGGTATTTTAAAAGGTGGTTATTTAGCTGTATGCTCTTTTTTTACTATAAGTGGTTATTTATCATATATATCAGCTTATAAATATGAAAAATTTTCTCTTAAAAAATATTATTTAAATCGCTTAATTAAGATTTATATACCATTATTATTAGTGGTATTTATAACAATCGCAATTATTAGTTTTACTAATACTATATGGCTTAATTTAAATCCTGAGGCAACTTCTATCTTATTAGGATACAATAATTTTTGGCAAATAAGTGCTAATTTAGACTATTTTGCTCATCAAATTTCATCACCTTTTATGCATCTATGGTTTTTATCTATTATCTTACAATTTGAATTATTATTTCCTTTTGTTTATATGATACTTAAAAAAATCGAAAACAAACTATCTAAGGAAGCACCTATATTAATAGTTTCAACACTATCTATTGTATCCATAACCTATTTTTATTTATTCTACTTAAATAATGAATTTATGATAACCTATTATAGTACCTTAACTAGAAGTTTTTCTCTTTGGCTAGGTGTTTTACTAGGTTTCATCCATACTCATTACGGAACGTTTGTACCTAATAAGTTTTTACAAAAAACTTCATTTTACTTCTATGTTATAATACTATGTATTTTATTTTGTATAATAGATGCAAATGGCATTCTTTATCAACCATGTATGGTTTTAACTACTTTTATAACATTACTTTTGATCAGCTATGGAGTTATACTAAATGGAAAAGAGAGCAATTTAATTAAATATATATCAAGTATAACTTATGAAATATATTTAATACAATATCCTGTTATATTTATATTCCAATCTGTTAATATTAATCAATTTATAAAAATACCATTAATGTTTATAATTATAATTGCTATATCAGTTTTAATGCATAGTCTTTTAGGACATAATATAAAACGTAAAGTAATTAAAATACTATTATTAGATATAGTTGTTACTCTTGTTTTATATGGTGTAATTAAATATATAAATTCCTATAATTATACAAAAGAAATAAATAATTTAAAATCAGAAATAAGTCAAAATGAAAAATTAATGAAAGAACATTTAAAAGAGTACGAAAATGAGTTAAAGAAAGAACAAAATGATTATCAAGAAGCCTTAAAAGAAGTTAATATTGATAATTTAGAGGCATATATAAAAAATTTGCATATAGTTGGTGTTGGCGATTCAGTAATGTTAGGAGCTGTTTTAAACTTATATAAAGAATTTAAAAATGGTTACTTTGATGCAAAAATTTCACGAACAGCATGGGTCGTTGGTGGTGTTTTAGATAATTTAAAAAAGAATAATTTGTTAGGTAATCCAATTATTTTAAATTTAGGAGCAAATGGCGATTGTTCGAGTGAGTGTAAACAAAATATTATGAAAATATGTGAGGATAGAGAAGTATTTTGGATAAATGTCACTAATGATTCAGAGGTTCATATTAATAAAAATTTAGATAAAGAAGCTGAAAAGTATAAAAATTTACATATTATAGATTGGGAAACTATATCAAAAGGTCATAAGGAATACTTCTATTCTGATGGTATTCATCTAACTGATAAAGGCAAAAAAGCTTATGTGCAAGCTATATACGATAATCTTTATGAATTTTACTTTAAACTCTATAAAGAAAAAAGAGAAAATATTATTAATGAACATAATGAGAAATTAAAAAAGAAGATTAGCTTTTATGGTAATGAACTTTTAATTAATGCTTATAGTTATATTTCACCTAATTTTAAAGGTAGTAGTTTTATAACAAAAAAAGAATATAGTTATGATTTACTTAAAGATGATATAGAAAAGTCTAAAAAAGAACAAACTTTATCTTCAAATATTGTTTTATTATTTGATAAAAGTATGAATTTAAACAAAAGTGAATTAGATGAAATCATTAAGTTATGTAATGATTCTAAAATATATATACTATCACTAGATATAAAGGTTAGTAAATATATTTCAACATTAAAAAACGACAATATAGTATTAATTGATTTTGAAAAAGAAATAGGTAAAAATTATCTAATGTTTGATAAAGTGCATCTAACTAATGATGGTAATAAGGTACTTAGTGAAATATTAATTAAATACCTAAAATAAAAGAATAGCTCAAACTATTCTTTAAATTTAATATTAATTGATCCTACACCACCATCAACATCGATTTTGTTTATTCCATCACCTATGATAGTACCATCACTTACCTTATTACCATCTATTTTAATACTACCAATACCTGAATCTACTTCTATTTTATAATTATCCTTACCATCTAAAAGATTTAGATTTAATTCACCAACACCTGCATCGATTTTAGTTTTACCATTTAAAATAGCATCCAGATTTACTTGTCCAACACCTATATCTAAATTTAAATTATTAATTTCTGAATTTCTTATAGTAGTTTCCCCTGCTCCTGTTTCTATCAAAGCATTTTTATTAACTATTAATGATTTGACAAAAACTTTACCAGCCCCTATATCTAGTTTCAAATTATCAGTTTTTAAACCTTCAATATCGATAGTACCCGCCTTATTAGATATATCTACATTATCAAGAGTAAAATCCTCTGGTATTGTAACATTTACTTTATATTTTTTACTTATATTAAATAGTTTTATACCTTTTTGATATATACGTATTTGATCTTTTTGTTCTTCAACTTTAATTTTAGTATTACTAGTTTCAACTTTAAATTTGTCACCATGTTTAATATTAAGAACTGATGTTGATAAATCGATTTTTAATATTTTTTTATTTTCATAATAGTTTAAAATATCTACAATTTCATCATCATTATCAAAAAACACATCACCTACTATAAAACCAAAATGGTATACAATATTTAAAATAGTTAGTATAATTATGATAGCTAAGGCGATTGCACCATATTTAATTACTCTTGTTAGTGAACTCATCTAATCTCTACACCTCCAAATAAGCAAGTGGCATTTATATATATTGTGTACTCCCCATCTTTGTTTTTGTTTTTAGTCTTATTTTCACAACCACCAAATATAGCGTTAGAACTAATTTTAACTTTAACATCTGATGGAACATGTATATCAATACCTCCAAAGATAGATGTAGCATTAATAATAACATCTTTATTTATTTTTGCATTTCTCAAATCAATATCGACGCCACCAAAAACAGCATCAATATTACATCCTTTAAATTCTTCATTATCATAGTTTAATTTTTGTGATGAAAATGTAGCATTTAAATTACTTGTTTTGTTATTCTTTTCTTTTATATGTCTTGTTCTGTTTTCGAACAAAGTATTTTTAAATATAAATGATAATCCAATTATAATTAATATAACTGGTACAAGTAGTTTCCATACTAATTTAAAATCTAACATATCTAAACAAGATAGTAATAATACTACACCTACAATTAAACCAATAATACTACCTTCTTTATCGTCATCACTAAATAGATTTATAAAACATGGTATTATAATAATTAATGTCCACCAACCATCAAAGAAGATATCTATATCAGCTATATCAAGTGCATTAATTGCTAGTATAACACCTACTATAACAAAGATTGTACCCCATAAAACATTTTTCAAATTCTTCATTTTATACCTCTTTTCTAAAGATATAATAACATATAATATATTTTAATGCAATTAATTCTAATAGAAATTTATTAGCCTTTGATTTTTAAAATTAATTTTTTTTTTGATATATTTTATACTTTTACAACGTTATATGAGTTAAATTTGTGCAATAATAAATATAAATATATCAAAAAAAGTCCGCTGATAAACGAACCTATATTTTAATAATAATGTAAGAATCATTTTGAAAGTATAAAACATTTATATGATTATTTTTTTAAATAACATTTTTAATATTTTTGACTTGCTAGACATGCTATAAAATTTAATGCTTCTTCATCTTCTCTTATCGCTTGTTCTTCACATTCATATCTTACTTGTTCTTGCTTTTCCCATGTATCTTGACTCAATATTAAGTTTATACACTTTTTTAAAAATTCCCTAACTTCATCCCTTTTAGATACTTCAATATCAAAATAAGTTTTTATAATATCTGTTGGATATGATGAAACTACATACTCAACATACATTTTTCCATATGGCATATTTTAACTATTTTCTTATAATAATATATTACAATAAAATTATCTATGCATCAAGTGTTTTATTAATTATCATAATTTTATTATTATAAACAAAATAAGTGTTATAAATATTACTTCTATACCTATTAAAGATATAATACCAATTTTATCTATTAAATTAGATTCAATTTTTTTATTTAAATATATATCATAGCTATATAGTAATTCGTCTTGATATTTTAGATATAATGTACCTACATAGTCTCCCATTTTATTTTTAGGTGATAAACTATTTAATCCTTTATATTCAAATTTAATTAGTGATGTATCAATATTTTTATTTAGATATTTTTTTACATCTTTATTTGATTTAAATGTGATATTTTTTATATTACTTGAATCTACATCAATAGTAATTAACTCCTGATTTTTAGATAATATTTTTACGTAACCATAATTAGTATTATAATAATTATAGATAGTAATAGCATCTAAAATCTGATGTGGGGTAGATTCATTACTATTAGCTTTACAAGTAACTAATAGATAATCGATATCAGATAATGTTGCTATACTTGCCATACATAATCCTGCTTCATCTGTAAAACCTGTTTTAGAACCTTTTATAATAGATATATCAATATTATAACGTTCAGCATTTTTCAAAATAGTGCTTTTAAAATTTAATAATCCATCACTTGTTTGATAATTTTTTGTAGTAAATATTTTTTTAAAGGTTTTATTTTTTAAAGCATACTTTAATAATTTTGCTATATCATCTACTGTTGAATAGTGTTCCTTAGCGTCTAATCCTGTTGTATTAATAAAATGTGTATTATTTAGATTCAACTCTTTAGCTTTATCATTCATCATTTTTACGTAATTATCAATACTACCCGCTATGCTTATTGCTAAAGCATTAGTAGCATCTGCACCTGATGGCAACATAGCTCCATGTAATAAATCGTAATATGTTACTTTGCTCCCTATTTTAAAACCTGCTTTAGCTAAACCATTTGTCTCATTAAAGGCCTCTTGTGTTATTAATACTTTTTCATTTAAATTTTTAATATTTTCTATTGCTACTATACAAGTCATTATTTTAGTTAAACTTGCTACTTTAATTACTTTATCCTTTTCTTGTTCATATATGACTTTATCATCATTTAAATTATATAGAACAATATATTTAGAATTAACTTTAAATTCTTTTGCATATGATGTTGTTAATAATATGACATTAAGGACAAATATAAACATTATTTTTTTTATGATTCTCATAAGATCACCCTTTATATAAAATATGTAAATATAAATTAATTATCATTTTTACTTTATATATTTTAAAATAATAATACAAATATTATCTACAACACAATATTAGTATATCAAAAAAAGGTATTAGTTCAAATACCTATTTTGTTTTTATCAATCCTTTCTAAAATAAGTAGATACTTTTTAAATTCTATACCTCCACGATAACTAGTAAATTTACCATTACTACTTATTATCCTATGACATGGTACAAATATAGGAATAGGATTTTTTTTAATAACATCTGAAACTATCCTACTATTTTTTATATTAAGCTTTAAAGCTATATCCTTACAAGTTGTAACCTCGCCATATGGTATTTTTAGTAATTCTTGATAAATTTGTCGTTCTAAATTAGAACCATCTATCTTAATAGGAAAGTCAAAAATCTCTCTTTTCTTATTAAAATATTCTACTAATTCTTCATGAGCTTTTTTGATTAAATCACTTTCATTAAATATGAACTCATCAATTATTTTGTCACATTCAAAATACAAATTAGTTATCATGTTATCCTGTTCAGCTATCGCAACTTTAAAAAATGGAGTATCATAATAATATAAATTTTTCATTTAAGAATCATCTGTTTGCTAACAACCCCTTCTATAGAATATAAATCTTGCATTATCTCATCTTTATCATCATAAAAATTAATACCCCTATAATCTTCAAAGGCTACCCAATTTCTATTTACATATTTGCTGTTTATAAAGCGAAGATGAAAAGTCTCATCTAATTCTAACTTTTTTATATTACTATCATAATACATCAACATATTATACTCATCCTTATATAAAATAATCTGTAACTTTTTATCAGATAAAGTATTATATTTTTCTATATTACCTGTTTTTTCATCTACCCAACCTGTAAAATTCATATCTATTTCGTCTTCACTATCATCCTTTAATCTAACCGCATTTAATCCTACATAGATGGCTCTATCTAAAAACTGTCTTATAGAAATAAAATTATTTTCTAGTTCCTTACCTATAATATCAAAACCAAATCCCCGTAAAAAACCATTTAATATTTCCATATATAAATTACCATTATCATCAACTTTTAACTGCAAAATTGTTTTGAATTTCCCATCACTATATGGATCATAACTTTTATAAATATAAAGTCCTGTAAAAAAAGTCAAACTCATAACCAAAACCTCCCTTAAATGTTACTTTATTCTAACTTTGTTTGATGCAATTGTATCATTTTCATACATATAATTTATTATTTCACTTTTACTTTTGTATAAATCTCTATAATCTTCTAAATATAACCAATTATCTGTAGGATAATCACCATTTAGAAAGAATAAACCTTTTAATAAATAAAGATCATCATGATTATATGCATTTTCGTCATAGTACATTAACATATTACCATCTTTAGCGAATAGAACAACCTGTCTTTTTTGAAAACTTAAATCGCATGGATCAGCTTCATAACCTGTTTTTTCATCAATGAATCCTGTAAAATATAAATCTTCATCTTCAGGTATTCTAACTGCATTATAACCTATATAATTAGATTCTAAAATAAAATTGCTAATATTTATAAATTCACTTTCTAAATCTTCATAGGTTACTTCTTCACCAAAACCAATTGCATCATATGGTCCATCAATTACTATCATATATAATCTATCATCTTCAATAATTAATTGATATATTGATTTAAATAAATCATCACCTAAAAAATCATAGTTCTTACGAATATATAAACCCGTAAATATTGTCAATTCCATAACCAAAACCTCCTTAATGTCTACTCAATTCCCTCTAACTTGACACTTACTAATTTACTAACACCAGATTCTTGCATTGTAATACCATATAAAGTATCGGCAAATTCCATTGTTTTTTTCTTATGAGTTATTAAGATAAATTGTGTATTTTCTTTTAATTTCAATACATATTCACCAAAACTACCTACGTTTACTTCATCTAACGCTGCTTCAACCTCATCTAATATACAAAAAGGTACTGGTCTCGATTTCAAAATAGCGAACAACAAACTAATAGCTGTAAAGGTCTTTTCACCTCCAGATAACAATGATAACTTCTTCATCTTCTTACCAGGAGGAGATGCAATTATTTCGATACCCGTCTCTAATATATTAGCAGGGTCAGTAAGTTTAAGTTCAGCATTTCCACCTTTAAATAATTCCTTAAAAGTTTCACTAAAATTTTTATTTATAATTTTAAAACTATCAATAAATTCTTTAGACATTACATCGTCCATTTCTTTAATTATTTCTAATAATGTATCTGATGCCTTTATTAAATCTTCACGTTGACTATATAAAAATTCATATCTTTCATTAACACGTGTAAATTCTTCAATAGCTCCTAAGTTAACTTCTCCTAAGTCCTTAATTATCCTTTTAAGATTACTTACTTTATTTCTTGCTAAAGATTCATCCATTTCTAATTTATACAACGTTTTAGCTTTTTCATATGTCAAGTTATAAGCTTCACTTAACTTATTAAGTAAATTATCTAATTTAACATCATCTCTATTAACTTCTATTTCTAAATCATGTAATTCCTTATTTTTAGTATATAAAAGCGTATTATCTTTTTTAAGAGTATCTTCATATTCACCTAATTCGATATTTAAGTTACTTCTCTTATCTTTTAAATTATTTAATTCTAATTCAATTGTTTCTTTCGTTTTAATCACTTCATAATAATCATTTAAAACTTGTTCTTCCTCTTTAGATACGCTATTATTAATCATATTATTGGTACTATTTAGATTATCTACTATATGTTTTAAATCATCTTCTAATTTAACTAAAGTATCACCTTTAATACGTATATTTTCTTCTAATTCTAGTTTATTTCTATTTTTTATATAGAGTTTATCCTCAACAATTTTATAATTATAATCACTTTCGTTGATACTATTTTCTATCTCTTTTATATCTAAATCAATTTTATCTAGTTTTAATAAATCATCTTCTAATTCATATTTTTCTTTTATAATGTTGTTACTTTTATTTTCAATACCACCCGTAACTGAACCACCTACATGTAATAAATCACCTTCTAGTGTTACTATACGATATTTATAGTTTATTTTTTTACTTATTTTATTGGCTTTATCTAAATCAGTTACAACAATAACATTTCCTAACTGATTTTGTATTATATTTTCATATTTATTATCATATTTTACTAAATTAGAGGCAATACCTATATAGCCATCTTCTTTTTCTAAAGTTAATATTGTATCTTTATCAACATATTTGCCTTTTATAATATTAAGGGGAAAAAATGTGACTCTTCCTAATTTATTAGTGGTTAAATATTTAATAGAATCCTTTATAGATTCTTCGTCTATAGTCACTACATAATTGCTTGCATAACCTAAAGCAATACTAATTGATGTAGCATATTTTTCTTCTACTTCAATTAGATTACCTATAACATCACATATACCATTTAGTTTTACGTTATTTAAAATACTTCTAACTGCACTAGGCAAACTACTATTATTTTCTATACTATCTTTTAAGTAGTTTATTCTACTATTTAGATTATTTTTACTTCTTAATAATTCTGTTAATTTACTTTCTAAACCATTTTTAGATAGTTTTATTTTTAATAGTTCTTCTTGTAATAAGTTACATTCTTTAACTATATCATCTAATTTTTCATTTATATTACTTATTTCTTCTTTTATTAATGCAATATCATTTTTAATTTTTAGCTCTTGTTCTTTTAAATTGATAACTTCGGTATGTAATTTACTATCTTCTACTTCATATTTTTTTCGTTCTAGTAATATTTCTTTTTTACTATTTAAACTTGAACATTTTGCTATTAACTCTATTAACTCTTTTTGCAATCTATTTATTCTTTCATCATAATTATTAAGTTCTTTTTTATAACTTTCTATTTTAGCATTACTAGATGAAGATGATGTATCTAAACTTATTATTTCTTTATTTAGCCTATCTATCTGTTCTTTTTTGGATTGATAATTAGCATTTATATTAGTAATATCGTTAGTTATTAGTGCTATATCGATACTCTCTAATTCATTATAAGCTTCTTTATATTCTTTAGCTTTTTTACTTTGTTCTTTCAGTGGTTCTATCTGTGTTTTTAGTTCATCTATTATATCGCTTACACGATCCATATTATCATGAGTTCTTTCTAATTTTCTAAAAGCTTCATCTTTTCTTTTTTTATATTTTAATACACCAGAAGCTTCTTCAAAGATAGACCTTCTGCTTTCTGGTTTATCATTTACTATTTCTTCAACTTTACCTTGTGATATAATATTAAAGCTCTCTTTTCCCATACCACTATCTAATAATAAATCTGTTATGTCTTTTAGACGACATTTTTCATTATTAATTGAATATTCATTTGTTCCATCTTTATATACTCTTCTTTTAATAACTATTTCATCATAATCTAAATTTAGATAGTGATCGGTATTATCAAATATTAATGCAACACTTGCTATATTCATTTCATTTCTTGATTTGCTACCAGAAAAAATAACATCTGTCATTGCTCCATCACCACGAAGTGATTTAACTGATTGTTCTCCTAGTACCCATCTAATAGCATCTACTACATTACTTTTTCCACTACCATTTGGTCCAACAATTCCCGTTATACCCTTATCTAAATCTATTATTATTTTATCAGCGAATGATTTAAAACCACCTGCTACTATTTTTTTTAAATACATAATTATCACCTATAAACACATATAACATTATACTAATATATGTTTAGAAAATCAATAATACTTAATAAAATTTAACACGATTTATTTCTTTTTATATAGACTAACTACATTATTTATGTCATCTAGTATTTTATCCATGAAATCAGATTCTTCTTGTGTTATATTATTTTCCCTTTTTATTTTTTGTTTTTCTATATCACTATATTGTTCCCAATCAATTATATACTGTCTTAATAGTTGTTTTCTATAATACAGCTTACTATTTTTTTCGATTAATCTTTTCCCTTCGAATTCAAATGTTATATAATAAGATTCCCTAACTTCCTCTTTTGTTAAATGATATTTTTTTATTTTTCTACATTTTTCTATAAAATTTTCTGTTAATGCTACATCTAACTTATGGTATTCCCTCATCATTCTTATATATCTAACTAATACTTGTTTTAATTCACTAATTTCTATTTTTTTTAAGTGATATTGATTTACTAATGTGATAAATATGTTAGTAATTTCTTTTTCGTTTAAGCAACAATTTATTTTATTTATTAACAAATAATATATTTCTTTTAAGGTCTTTCTTTTTTTAATAGTTGTACCTCTTAATACCTCTTTTTGTATAAAGTCTTCCAATGATAATCTGCATTTTAACCTATCAATGGTATCATTATTAACATCTAGATTTAAAAATGCTAGGATATCTTCAATATTTTCTCCATATTTTTCATATATTAAATTTCTATCTTCTAAAGGTGTTAGTACATCTTTAGAATTAAGTTTAGTATTTTTCAAAATATTTTCCCCCTTAAATATTGTTTGATATTATAGTACAATTTTTTTAAAAGAGCAATATTTTTGTGCAAAAAATATTAATTAACTATTTAATTCTTCATTTAAAGAATAATTTGTATTTTTAAGTTCGGTTTACTAACAATTTACTACAAAATAAATATTCATCTATATTAGTTGAAGGAATTAAGTGTAATAAATTATTGCATAAATCTAGGTATGATTTTTATAATGGCAAATATTATATAGACTTATCAAAAATAACTATTCCAGATAATCAATGCTTACGTTTTTATGCCAATTGGAACCTTCCTTTATTATTAATGATATAGAACCTATCAAATGTGTAAATATAGCTGAATATGAAAGATATATTGATACAAAAGATTCAAGACGTATGGGAATATATGATGGCGAATATCAATATTATTATTTTATACAGCACACTTATATTATTGGAATTGTATATAATTTATTAGAAAT
>CAYTKH010000036.1:0-12950 GCA_964438315.1 uncultured Muribaculaceae bacterium
ACGTACTAATTTTTGAAAATAGGTCATTTATTGCAACATATAGTTCTTTTAGGTGGTAGTCGCATTTTCTATACATCTTGCACAGTATGTAGTTATTCTTGTTCCATGTTTATAAGAAAAACTATCGATTCCTTTTATTAATCCTATTGTTCCAATACTTATTAAGTCATCAGAATCAGCTGAATTATGCTCGTATTTTTTAACAATATGTGCTACTAATCTAAGATTATGTTCTATAAGTTTATTTCTAGCTTCTTTATCTCCCAATCTAGCTTTTTCTGTATACTTTTTCTCCTCTTCTTTAGATAACGGATAAGGAAATAGGTTATTAGAATATGCAGCTGTAAATATATAGAAATCCTTAAATAAATATTTTAAAAATCTAAACATTATATCACCAATTAATCATATGTTGTTAATTTAAAAATTTATTTTGTCCTATTTATTTTTTTAAAAGTTTATCGTTTTTAATATGGTATTTCCGTATTGATATTGTAGTTAGTATTATTTTCTAGTTTTTTTTATCTATTTTGCCTGTTACTATATATGTTTCTAAGTTTTTTACATATTTATTTACACTATCTTATTTTATTTAATTTTGACCTCTTATATTATCGTTACTGCTATTAATATATAATAACTAGTATTATATTATCATGAGTAGTTCTATTAATGTAAAGCCTTTTTTATTAGGCTTTAATAACCCTAAGATACTATTTTTGTTTCATATTAACCTCCATTCCTTTCACTTCGTTCAAGACACACATAGCGATGAAACGTTGTTTTCAGACTATTACCTCTTTTTCTTATTTACAACCTTTTCAAAAGAAAAAATCAGGACATATTCCTGATTATATTTCTGGATAGACACTTGCTTGTTTCTTATCTTTTCCAACTCTTTCAAATTTTACTACACCGTCTACTTTAGCATATAAGGTATCATCGCTACCTATACCAACATTTTTACCTGGATATATCTTTGTTCCTCTTTGACGATAAATAATTGAACCTCCAGTGACAAATTCACCATCAGCTGCTTTAGCACCTAATCTCTTAGAGATTGAATCACGTCCATTTTTAGTTGAACCTTGTCCTTTTTTATGGGCAAAAAGTTGGATATCTAAAATTAAATATTTCATATTATCCTCCTATTCGTATATTTTTATATTTTTTTTATAATCTCTTTCTAACTCTCTTAATAAATCTAACATATTTTCTATAAGTTTATCTACTGTATCATTATGGTTTAATATTCTTATTGAAATAAGTGCATCTTTTTGATTACAAAGTATAGAACTATCATCTATTTTCATAATAGCATTAACTGTCGTTATAACAATACTACTTACACTTGCACAAACAATATCCTTACCATAATCATCATATAAAGCATGACCACTAACAGTAATGTTATCTTTTTTAATTTCTACTTTTATCATAATTAACAACTGATAGATTTAACTTCAAGCTTAGTATATGGTTGACGATGTCCCTGAGTTTTATGGAAATTCTTTTTAGCATTATATTTAAATACTTTTATCTTCTTTTGTTTTCCATGTTTTACTACAGTTGCAGTTACTTTAGCATTTTCTACATAAGGACGACCTATAGTACCATTAACCATTAATACTTGATTAAAAACAACATCTGATCCAACTTGTACATCTAATTTTTCAACATATAAAATGGATCCTTCTTCACATGTATATTGTTTTCCGCCTGTTTCAATAATTGCTTTCATTTTAACCTCCTTATAATTTCTAAGACTCACTATTAAGGTAAATATTTCTATTTTTAAAACCTTTTCTATGTGGTTGTAGAGTGAGGCTCTACACAATATAGAATTATACTATATATTCATTTATAAATCAAGTGGTACTTTCAATTTTATGTATTCTTTTTCTGTATAATACCTATTATTATTTAAAAATATATGTATATAGTCTTTGTACATATCTCTTTTTTTAGTTATTATCTTTCTTTTTTTATATTTTAAATCATAATATATTCTTTCATATAAAAATCTACTAAAAATATAATCTATATTTTTATATCTTTTTATTGTTTCAAAAAAAGGGAAAATAAGTATAATAATAAGTATTATATTATACTTATATATAATTAATAAAATTATAGAAAAAAAGCTTATATATACACTCACCAGTTCACTTTTATAAAAACTTAAAATCTTATTAAAAAAGATGTTTAATATTTTAAATCCATCTAGTGGTATTATAGGTAGTAGATTAAATATTAAAAGAGGATAATGAATCATTTTTAAGTAATCATTTTTAAATATTAAATAATAAATAATCTGAAAAATAGGACCCATTATTGCCACTAAAAATTCTTGTTTTAAAGGTCTATTTATTATATCATTAGTAATTGTAATCGCTCCAAAAGGTAACAGTATAATCTTATCAATATTTATTTTAAAGTAAAGCATCATACTTATGTGACCTAATTCATGGAATAGAATAATTAAATTTGTTGTAATAAATAATCTAAAGTATCCGGTAAATAGACATATTAATGCAAATAAAACATATAAAGGATGTATCTTAAAGATAGTCTTCATAGCTTAAAATAGCACCATCTTTTTTAAATACTAGATATAAATTATCATCTTTTGCCTCACCTATTAAACTACCTTTTTCAATATAATCATATAGTTTTACACTTACTGTATTAATATTTCCGTACCAAACATCTACACCATTTATCTGTTGAACTATAACAGTATTATTTAATTTATCTTTTGATCCTATATATACTACCATACCACTTTCTAAAGCAGGTATTAGGTAGTTATTTGTTACTTTTAATTTAAATCCATCTTCATATTTTGATATATTATCATATTTAATTTTCTCATTAAATACTGGTTCTATTTTATCTTTAACTGGTAATATATCACCAAAGTATTTATTATATAAACTTTTAAAATAGACAAATTTTATATTATCTTCATATACATAATGATAAAACTTTTGTTTTAAATTGGTGTTTGTTTTAAGCGTTATTAAACATATTAAAGTAATTAATATAGTTATTAAAATTTTGCTGATTGTTTTATTACATTTAACTATATTTAAATGACTACTCTTCTTTTTGTTCTTCATATTTTTTCTAACTTTTTCAATATCCATATTATCACCAGTAAATTATATGTATATAAAAAGATAACTTTACACATTTATGAAAATAAATTATATATTTTTGCTATAAAAGCCTGACTTAAAGGCATTCTATAAACTGATTTAACGTTATTTTTATTTATAACTTCTACTATTTTATTTACTACTGTATCTAATTTCTTATATTCAATATAATTACTAATTAAATTATCGTTTCTTCTTAATTTTTTTATTTTATTTTTAAAATATGTATCGTAATCATATTTATTTTGAAACATTACTTGATTAAATCCCGTATAATAAAATCCTGGTTCTATCATACAAATTTTTATGTTTTTATTTATCAATTTTATTTCTTTTTTTAGTGTTCTAGATAGTGTACTAATACTGGCTTTGGTTGACGCATAAACTCCCATAAATCTAAGTGGCATAATTGCTGATAAAGAGGACATTATGATGATTTTACCATGATTTTGTTTTAACATATTTTTTAAAACTATCTGTACTACTTCAAATGATGAAAATACATTCACTTCATAGTTTTCTCTTACTTTATCAATTGGTATATCACTTATTGAACCACCATAACAAATAGCGGCATTATTTAATAGTATATCAATTTTTAAATTTTTTAGTTTTTCTTTATCTTTACTTGTTATATCTAATTTAAAACATTCTATGTTAGAATAATCTTTATATTTTTCTTTTACGCTCTGTAATTCTTTATCTGTCTTAACTGTTACATATATGTAATAATCATTTTTTATTTTATCTATTACCCTACTTGCTATACCACTTCTAGCTCCTGTAATTAGGATTTTTTTCAAATTAATCACCTTTATTAATATGGTCATTTAGAAAAAAAATATCACTTTTATGATATTTTTTCATAGCTAATAAATTATACTTTTAAACACTAAAACACCTATAACAATTATGAGAAAAATAAAATAAGAAATAGTAATATTAATTCAACTAATATGTATGATAATTTACCTAGAAATGTTTTTCTTAATTTATTTGATTATAATTTCTATACCTATAATCTATGAATTAGTATTTAACATCATGAATTTTATTATTTAACTAAAATAATCCATCGATTTTAGAGTCCTTATCGATAGTCATATTCAATAAATTAGGATTTTTTGATAATCCTGGCATAGATATAATATCTCCCATATAAACTACTATAAAATTAGCTCCACCTTTTACTTCTATATCTCTAACAGTAACAGTGCTATTTTTTGGAAAGCCTTTTAAATTCTTATTATCTGTAATAGAATACTGTGTTTTAGCAATGCATATTGGTAAATCTTTATAACCCAATTGTTCAATTTTTTTAATCTTATCAATTACTGAAGGTAAGTATTCAACACTAGAATGATATATTTCTTTACTAACTTTTTCTATTTTTGATTTAATATCAAGCTCAATATCATATAACCTATTAAATGGAACATCATTTTTACACATAGATATAACCTTATTAGCAAGATTAATACCACCTTTACCGCCATCTTTATAAGATGTAAATACTTCTACCTCAACATCTAATTTAGAACAATAATCTTTTACAAAATCTATTTCAGAATCTGTATCACTATCAAATTTATTTATACATACGATAATATTATCTAAATATTTTTTCATGTTTAAAATGTGAACTTCTAAATTAGAAATACCTTGCTTTAAGTCAATTGAATTATCACTATGATACTTTAATGCCTTAATTGTAACATTTAAAACAATAACTGATGGTTTAATACCATTAAGACACTTAATATCCATAAATTTTTCAGCTCCTAAATCAGAACCGAATCCTGCCTCTGTTATAACATAGGAAGCTAGTTTAAGTCCTAACTTAGTAGCAATTAAACTATTGCAACCATGAGCTATATTAGCGAAAGGCCCACCGTGAATAATAATAGGATTACCTTCTAGAGATTGAACCAAATTTGGTTTAATAGCATCTTTAAGTAGTATAGTTAAAGCATCTGTACATCCTAAATCTTTAACTAAAACTGGTTTGTCATCTTTATTATAACCGATAATTATATTAGATAATCTATGTTTTAAAGACTCTAAATCTTCACATAGACATAAAATAGCCATAATCTCGCTTGCAGCTGTAATAACAAAATAGTCATCACGATTTTGAAGTTTAACATTTCTTAAGATACGGTCGTTAATGTCTAAACATCTAGGGAAAACTACTTTTTTTATACCTAGCTCATTACCAAAGTATATGTGATTATCGATTGCTGATGCCAAAAGGTTATTACATGATGTAATGGCATGCATGTCACCTGTAAAATGCAAGTTAATATCCTCCATAGGCACAACTTGAGCATATCCCCCTCCAGTAGCTCCACCTTTTATACCAAATACGGGACCTAATGATGGTTCCCTTAAAACTGCCACACTACTTTCATTTAATCTACATAAAGCATCATTTAAACCAATACTTACAGTAGTTTTACCCTCTCCATATGGTGTAGGATTAATTGATGTCACTAAAATAAGTTTACCTTTTTTATCTCCTTTTACTGATTTAAAATCTATTTTAGCTTTATAGTCACCATAGCAGATAACATTATCTGTTATAGATAATTTACTTGCAATTTCTTTTATATTAAGCATCTTACAATTTCTTGAAATTTCAATATCTGACATTATATTCCTCCCTATAAATAGAAAAAAGCTTATACAGCTTTACCATAACTTTGTTCTTCTGACAAACCATATATTTGAATATTACTTTTAGCATTTTCCCAATAAGAGTAAACACCATCTAGCGATTCATACATATGAGCCTTATCAGCAAATGTTTTTTTATCACCAAATAGATGTGAATTAAAACTTTCTATTTCATCTAGTGTATGAGGATTTTTTACATAAGAATTGATAATATCCTTTTGGATATCACCTAAATTACTAATATATGACCCATTTTTATCATTTTTTCTTCTAGCATAATTAAGATTCATTAATTCCATTGTTTGTAATTTCATATTATTCAACTCCTTTATCTACTAATGTTGATGCTAACATATTTGAATTGTTAGTAAAATATGATTGAAATAAAACATCATGTCCTATTACATCAGCTATTAGATTAGTAGCGATTACCTCATCATCAAATAATGTAAGATCGCTATCATTACCTATTATAAAGTTAGTAATAATTTCTGTATAACCTATATTTAATGCTGTGAATTTATTATTTTGATCAAATCCAAATGTGTTGTCATAAGCTGTTATTATTCTAAGCAATCCATGCATAAGTATATGTCTTAAATCATAGTCTTTCATTATTTCCTCTAGATTGAATGATAGTTCATTACTTATACTATTATAGTCGATAACGTCATTGCTTACAAGTTTGTTCGTTTTCACAATCTTTAGACTACCTAATCTATTATTTAGATTTGTAAGATCTACATTTGGAAAAAACTTAGTAAAAATGATTATTAATTCCTGTATTAAATCTTTAAATTCACTATCAATGTTTTGATTGTTTTTTAAAGTTTCAAAAATTATCTCTACTGTCAAATTTATCACCTAGGTTAATTGTATCATATTTTTCAGATTTAAACTACTATTTTTATAAATTATTGAATAATTTATATTATTTTTCTAATAATATAAATATGAACATATTACTATATTTATTTATATTCATATTAAAAATACTTGAAAATATGATTGCAACTCTAAGAATAATAATTATAAATAACAATAAAAAGATACTAGGAGCACTACTACAGTTTACTGGTACGATGATATGGATTTTAGGTACTAGTTTAGTTATTGTTGACATCACTAAAGATATATTTAAAATATTCATTTTCGCCTTTGGTTCTGCTGTTGGATCATATTTAGGTAGTAAAATAGAAGAAAAATTAGCTCTGGGAACTAATCTGATTATATGCATTTCTAGATATGACTTGTCTTTTAAAATAAGAAGTTACAACTATGATGTTACTGTACTAAGTAGTAATGGTATTAATAAATCTATATTCACCCATTTAATTGTTACTCCAAGATATAAAGCTAGTAATTTAATTAATCTTATTAAAGAATTGGATGACAACGCATTAATTACTTTAGAAAGTACATCACTTATTAATGGTGGATATAAATAAGATGTATTAATATCTAGAAAATCCCACCTTATGGGCTACTTCTTCATATTTCTTTTTAGCTATTTCGTTTGTTATTTTTAAGCCTTTATCTAATACTTCATCAATAATATTAGAATCTATAATTTCATTATATTTACTTTGAATTTTAGAGATAACTGAAATGGTTAAATCAGCTACTTCTTTTTTGAAATTACCGTAATTACTATCTTTGAATTTATCCTCAACTTCTTTTATACTTAAACCGCTAAATGACGAATAAATAGTTATAAGGTTGGAAATACCTGGTTTATTTTCTTCATCATAGTAAATCTTACCTTCACTATCTGTTACAGCACTCATAATTTTTTTTCTGATATCTTCTTCACTATCAAGAAGCAAGATTACTCCTTTATACGTATCATCTGATTTACTCATCTTCTTAGTAGGATCTTGTAAATCTTTTATTTTATATCCAACACTAGGGATATATGGTTCTGTGAGTTTAAAGGTATAACCATACTTATTATTGAATCTATTAGCTATATCGCGAGCAAGTTCAACATGCTGTTTTTGATCAATTCCAACGGGAATGATATCAGCATCATAAAGGACTATATCGGCAGCCATTAAAATAGGGTAAGTAAATAAACCAACTGTTACATTTTCTTTTTTACTTTTATCCTTATATTGTGTCATTCTTGAAGCTTCCCCCATATAAGTATTACATTCTAAAATCCATGATAGATTAGCATGGTATAAATTTTCTGATTGAAGATAAATGATTACCTTATCTTTATCTACACCACATGCTAAATATAATGCTACGTTTTTTTTAATTCGTTCTTTTAAAATTTGTGGATCTTGTGAAACTGTAATAGCATGCATATCTGGTACAAATATAAATGTTTCATAATCGTACTGCATATCAACAATTTGCTTTATAGCCCCAACATAGCTACCTATAGTAAGCTCTCCACTAGGTTTTAAACCTGTAAGTAGTCTTTTCATTATTCACCTTCTATTCGATCAAACAATATTTGTAAATCGTTTATTTTTATATCTTTTTCTATTAAAGCTTCACTCCATTTATAATTATCTAATGATAACATGTTTTTAATTTTGTCACATGTACTTGGTATAAATGGATATAGTAAGTTTGCTATATTAGCAATCATATATATACAGGTATATGTTATATTATTAAATTCGCTTATGTTTTCTTTCACTTTAATCCATGGTTCGTGTTCATCATAATATTTATTTCCTGATACTACATAGTCCATACACTTTTCTAATGCTGATTTAATTTCCCCTTTTTCTATTAATTCACCCACTTCGTCGTATAATTTGATAGTTTTTTTTCGTATTTCTTTATCAATTGTTCCTTCTTTTATGATTCCATCAAATTTTTTATTTATGAATGATAAGTTTCTATTTACAAAATTGCCTAAAACTCCAACTAAAAACTTATTATGAGATTGGATAACGTCGCTATATGAAAAATTGACATCTTTTTTTTCTGGACCAAATGCTATCATATAATATCTGATTGTATCTTTATTAAAGTCTTTAACTAAATCGTTTATAGTTACTAAATTACCTTTACTTTTACTCATTTTTTCATCATTCATATTCATATATTCACTAGAAATAATTTCATTTGGCAAACATATTTTTGGATCAATTGCTTGTAATAAAGCTGGAAATATTATCGTATGAAAAGGTATATTATCTTTACCATGAACATAGTATGATTTAAATTTTTCATCATCCCTAATAAATGAGTCAAAATCTATATTTTGGATGTCTGCTACTTTATTAGCGGCTGTTAAATATCCCAAGACAGCTTCTATCCATACATAAATTCTTTTATCTTCATATCCTTCTTTTGGAACCTCAACTCCCCAAGAAAGTTGTCTTGTTGCTGCTCTATTAGGAAGACCCATTTCTAGATATTTATTAGACTCATTTATAGCATTTTTTCGCCAATTTGTACTATTTTTGTCGATAAAATTTCTTAATTTATCATAAAATTCAGGCAATTTAAAATACAAGTGCTTATTTGGTTTTAAAATAGTTTTAGAATTACAATTATTGCAATATTTTTCTAGTACTTCACTACTTTCTAAACTAGTTAGGCAATCGTCACATTGATCACCTTTAACGGTACCACCACAATGAGGGCATACTCCTTTTAGTTCCCTATCTGATAGATAAGTATCACATTTTTCACAATAATCCTGCATTTCTTCTTGTTCAAATATGTAACCATTATTCATAATTTGTTTAAAGTATTCTTTTACTTTTTCCTTATGATAATCTGTATATGTAGCTGTATATAAATCATAAGAAAAATCTAAATCTTTAAAATTTTTAGTAAACTCATTATGATAAAATTCCGCTATTTCGTTAGGATTTCTTCTTTCTTTTTTAGCACGTTCTGTTATGGGAGTACCGTGTGAATCAGTTCCAGATACGTATATAACATTATCACCTTTTAACCTATGGTATCTTGCTATTATATCAGCTGGAAGAAGTGCCGCTAAATGTCCAATATGTAGTGAATTATTAGCATATGGCCATGCACCACCAATTAGTATATTTCGTTTCATTTTTATTCTCCTTTCAACTAACAACTATATTATAATTATACCACTTTTTGCCATTTATTAAACATTTAATTTTGAAATATTTATTTATTTTTATAATGATGTTATAATTTAGTTGGTGATACTATGATTTTAAGGGATAATGATAATACTATTAATATTAAATATTGCAATCATTTTTTTAGTAGATTAAAGGGTATGATGTTTTTAGTTTCTAAGACTAAAGATGGTTATTTATTTAGTAGATGTAATAGTGTTCATACTTTCTTTTGCTTTCAAAATTTAGATGTTTATATGTTAGATAGGGATTTTAATATATTATATATATATAAAAATATTAAACCTTTTAGGATAATCTTACCTAAAAAAAATGTTCATTATACTTTAGAATTTAGTAGTAACATGTATGATTTAAAAGGAAAAGTAACTATTGTTTAGTTACTTTCTCTAATACGAAATATTTACAATCATATGCACACTCTTTTTTTATGTAATTTTCTTTATTTTGAATATCATTTATTTCATTGAAATTAGGGTTATTTTTATTATTAAATCCTTTTAATCGTAACTTACCATAGGCATAGTCACCTACTACGTAATCGTAATTATCAAAATAGTCAGTAAATTTTTCTTTTGTATCTTCATATATGAAAGCTTCTTTATAGTTTTCTTTTAAGATGTATTTATTTTCATTAAACATATATTCCATATTTTTACCTTCTTTTAAATTTTATATCTAAATAAATTATATCATTTAGTATCTCAATGTCAATTGTTTTTTAATTATTATTTTTTTTATAATTATCAAGTCCATAGTAAAAATTAGGAATACCACCTTGTATTAATTTTAATGCTACTGGTATATTAGTTTGGGCACGAACATTTTTTTTGGAAAAAGGCAATAGTACTTGCATATTAACTTCTACTTTTAGAGTTACTTTCACTAAAGCATTATTGATTCCATAATTGGTTATATTGGTATCTATATCTGATATAACATCACCTACTAAATTTAATTTAACAGGTATTTTAGGACCTAGGTTAGATAGTAGACTATTTTTGAATACTACACCACTTGGTATTTCATATATGATTCCATGTTTTAGTTTTCCTATATCATAATCACTAAAAATACTATCTGATACACCTAAATTATCGATATTGCCATCTTCTATCTTTTGTAAGTAGTCTTGTACATACTTTGTTACCATATTTAACAATTTATTAACTGTTATAGGATTGAAATCTATACTTAATGTATTACCATTGCTATCTTTTTCTGTAACAAATATATCATCTGGATTCATCTCTTTAAATACTTTGTTATTTACAGCTTGAGTTATTACTAATGTAGCTAAGTTAGTAGCTTTACTCTCAGCATAATTCATTAATATAGGTGTCATTTTTTTATTAATATAATTAAATACTAAAAATATTGATACAAAAATTGCTGCTAATGATAATATTATTATATTTTTCTTTTTAAATTTTAATCTTATTTTTTTATATTTTAGCTTCATATTACAATCTATGTTTTTAAAAAATAATTTTGAATAATTAATATAAATATTGCTAATAATATAAATGGTGATAGTATGCAGATAGATGATATAATGTCTAAAGATATAGTTGTTTGTACTATTAATAATAGTATTTACGATGTTTCTAAAAAAATGCTTGAAAATGACATTGGATTTATGCCTATTGTTAGTGACAAAAAAGTTGTTGGTGTTGTAACTGATAGAGATATAGTGGCAAATGCTATTAGCAATGTTTCCAATACTAATAAAGATATTAAAAATTATATTACTAAGAAAATTGTATATTTAGATAAAGATAATAGTATTGATACATGTTTAGATTTAATGGGTAGGGAAAAGGTAAAGAGAGTTATTATTACTGATAATAATAAGATGGTTGGTATTGTATCACTTTCTGATATTATAAATCATAGATGTAATGAAACTCTATTTTTAAAAACTTTAAAGGCTATATATCCGATTAACAAAAATATTGATTACAATAATACTGAAATTGATGAATTCTATTTATAATATCTTCCTTATTACATGATTTATTATGAAAACATCTAAAATATAGATGTTTTTATGACTTTGTATTGAATTTTAAGTATATTGTAATATATATCATTTAAAGTTTTTTTATTTCTTCTATAGATAATCTTATACTAGAAGCATTATATCTATTTTAATCTAGAGTTTTTAAGATTACGATATATATCAATTGTTCGCTCATTAGTACCTCGTTTTTTTTGGTTAGAAGTAAATAATGCTCACTTAAAACATACGATAAAACTTTTCGATTTACTTTTTTATTTATTTTATAATTTATTATACAAGAATAACATCATAGGACATTCTTTAAGTATTATTAATTACATGATGAACGAGTTGCAGTAGTTATAGTTTCTGTTATAGGAATCAAATTTGTAGATTTAATGGTGATAGTCTCTTTTATACCAGCTGTACCAGTGGTAATTGGAAATACCCTAGAACTTGTAGGAGTTTGATATGAACCAAATACTAGTTGTGAATAGGTTACTCTATTCGTAAAATAACTAGGAGTATTTAAATACTCTGGGGCTCCTGTACCACCACCACCACAATATTGATTCACTGAATTATAAGACTCATACTCAAAATATCTCGCATTCCAAGTATTACCATGGCCAACAACTGTTAGATTATCACCAACTATCGAAGCAGAAGCTTGTTGCCCACAACATTGACCTGCACAATCACCTGCACCATAATTAGTTGTAGTACTTATATTTAAGCCACAAACAGGGTAAACCTCAGGTGAATTACTAACAAAGCTTCTCCAAACATTATAACAAGTTTTAGCATTACCAAAATTTACTATATAACTATAATAGTGCCAACCTGTCGTATCACTAAAATCATACTCTGTTGAGGAAACAACATAAGTATAATACAAATAACTGGTGCTATCTTTTATTTCTGTGCTATTATATACTATTTCTGTTTTATCATAAGTAGTCTCCCATGTACATGTCTTAACCGCATTTGTTACACTACTATCTACATAATTTCCTA
>CAYTKH010000037.1:0-12478 GCA_964438315.1 uncultured Muribaculaceae bacterium
CATACATAGCTTTACTTATATCTAAAGTCATATTTTTTTCAATTATACCATTACCTGAAGCCCCTGGATCAGATCCTCCATGTCCACTGTCAATTATTACTTTCAAAGACATATATATCACCTCATTATAGTATATGAAAAAAGAACCCATTGGTTCTTTTGAATAAAATAATCGCGTACCTTCCGCGCCTATCACTCTAAGAGTGCCTAGCCCGATGAACTAAAAAAAATCAATTTTTAATATTCAATTTATCTTTTTCTGAAATTCCAAATTTATAATAAATTTCTATATTTCTATCTTTATCTATTACAATTTTATCTATAACATCTAATAAAAGCTCTCTAGTTGGATGATCTAAATCCAATAATTTTTTAATTTTATCAACAACTTCTGGTAATTTAGTATTATATACTACCTTTTGTCTTTTAAGATTTTCTAACTTTTCTATTTTTGAGTTTAATTCTTCTATTTCTTTTTCTGTACTTTCTTTAAGTAACTCATAAGTATAAGATTCAATTTTATTTTCAAGTTTATCATTATACATTATTACTAATTTTTTATGACATTTTTCTCTTTTTTCAATTAATTTATCTAATTCCTTAAAATTATTATTATTTTCATTATTTAGTCTTTTATAAACTTCATTAGCTAGATCATCTATATCCAATTCTTTCATTAATTTATCTAAAGTAGATTTTACTCTTTTTAGGATTAACTCTTCTAATGGATTATAAAGCATATAATGTGAAACACATCTATTATTAATAGAATATCTAGTAAATCTATTACAGTTAATACTCCAACAATCCTTTGATTCTCGATAATTAATTGTTAAACTATTACCACACTCTTTGCAAACAAATAGATTTTCTAATAATCTCTTTTCTCTTTTCGTTTTTGTTTTAGGTATTGTATATCTTCCTTTATTATTTATTGCAAAAAAAGTTGCTTTATCAATTAGAGGTTCATGAGTATTTTCAACTATTATCCAATTTTGCTCATCTAAATGTATTCGTTTTTTAGATTTATAATTTATTTTCATTTCCTTATTCTGGATCATATCACCTGTATAAATCCTATTTTGTAATATTGACTTAACAGTATCATAATTCCACTTTTCTATTTTATTAGGACTACTTTTATAGGTACTTGGTGTTTGTATTCCTAAGTCATTTAATTTATCAGCAATTTCTTTTAAATTCAAACCTTCTGAAAACCATTTAAATATATTTCTAACATTATCAGCAACTTTTGGATCAGGTATTAAATGACCTTTATCATTAGGATCTCTCATATATCCATAAGATGGCTTGCTTCCAACAAATTGCCCAGCAACTTTTTTAGAATGTAATACATCTCTAATCTTATATGAATTTTGTTTACTATAATAATCATTACACGCAACAATAAATGTTGATGAATCATTACTTGCCTGTCTTTTAGCACTATCATAGCTTTCCATTATTGAAATGAATCTTACCTCATTTTCCGGAAAAAATGTTTCTATGTAATATCCTGTCATAACATGATCTCTTCCAAGCCTAGATAAATCTTTTACTATTACCATATTTATTTTTTTATTGTTAATATCTTCTATTAATTTATGAAATCCAGGTCTATCGAAATTAGTACCTGAATAACCATCATCAATATATTCTTCTGTTAAAATATAGTTATTAGCTTTTAAATAAGATGCTAATATATTTCTTTGATTAACAACGCTCTCACTATCTGATTCATATTTTTTATCAGAATCTTCTTGAGACAATCTTATATATATTCCTACTTTGTAACTTATAGGACTAACTAAATTGTTATACATATTCCTCCTATCTATTTAGTTCATATAAAATGTTCTCCAAGGCATAATATATATAACATATTTTTAGAATAATTCAAACTCATTATTAGAAATATTAAACATTTTTACTAAATATTTATATATAATATCCTGAAAACTATTATCACTAAAATATTCATTACTTATTTTTAATTGTTTATTTATTGGCATAAAAAAACATACCTCCTATTTAAAGGTATGCTTTAATATTTATTTTATTAAAAAAGCTCAATTGTTCTCTTCAGTGGTGAGATAATGCAATGGGTATTTTTTTGAGACTTACAACAAAAAATACGATTCTGCATAACATAATTTAACTAAATTGTTGTGTGGAAACTGTGCAACATTATATGTTCCTTTTTATCTTTTGGTTTAATATTGCTAAATCCTTTTTACTTTCTCTTTTATCAAAACTTTCAAATATTTTATTCTGACTTGAAGTATTCCAATAAACTTTAAGCTTATTCTTTGTTCTTGTAATTGCAGTATAGAATATATTTTTTGTTATTCTATCTTCAACATTTGAGGTTATTACAACCTTTACACTATCATACTCCAATCCTTGCGCTTTATGTATTGATATTGCATATGATAAATTAAACGGAATAATATGATTATATTCATTTTCATCATCATCTTTATCTTTGGATTCATTTACTTTAAATTTAATAATTATTTTTCCAGCTTTTTCGCTTTTTATTAATTCTACATCTTCTGGCTTATCAAATATATTTATAGTGTCTTCATTTATTTCAATTGAAAACCAAATAGCTTCATTTTCAGAATCTTTCTCTATATTATTAATAATTCCCTTTAAATTATTATGTGTAAATTTATTAAATCTAGGACAATCATTAAATAATATTGGATCATTTATTTTAAATGTATCCACCCCAAAAACATGTTCTTCATTTTTATTTGAATTTTGCATTACTTTATTAATATTATTTATTCCATACATTCCATCATAATTTAAACATAATATTATCTCTTCAGCTGAAGTCCTATCAAATATTTTTGTTGAAATATCTTCAGAGTATTCCTTATTACTCATAATAGTAATTGCTTTTTTATCATTTTTTCTTACACAATTCCATAATTTTAATAAATCGTCATCAGACGTTCTATGAATCATTTCTAATTCAAAAGAAATACCATCTTTAAAATATCTACTACATATTTGGAACCAATTTCCATATTTAATTGATTCTATTTGATAAATATCACCAACTAAAATAACAGATTTATACATTTGATGATTTAAAATTTTTATCATATCTTCATTAGAAACAGTACTACATTCATCAATTATTAGAACTTCACATAGAAATCTATTATTCAAATAATTCTTTATTGTAGAGATTTTAAGATTATCATCTTCTGATATTCTACTTTTCAAATTAGAAACTGCAGTTGTCGTATTAGCAATTATACACTTATGGTAACTTGAAAGTGACTCTGCTAATAACTCTATCATCTTTGTTTTACCAGTACCAGCTGGCCCATATATCATAGCCAGTGAACTATTTTTAAATATAGAATTCAAAATCAGCTTTTTATCTCCAGATACACTACAATCTAATAATAAATCGGTATAAAATTCAACTGAACTACATATTTCAAAATCAATTTTATTTGTATATTCTTCAAGTTTCTTTATAATTTGAATTGAAATATCTTCATATTCTTTAATATAAATATTCCCATTTTCTATCACTAATATACTATTACTGCCTTCAATTCTTAAATGCATCTTTGCATTAAAACTTTCTACCAACTTTGGAATATTATCAAAATATTCTAATTCTGAAATGGGAGTATATAATTGGCCATAATACTCTATTTGATTTTTTATATGTCCATATAATAATTCATCATCTCGCTCAATACAATCTATCGCTTTTATCAAGTCATTATATTGAGGATTATGATTACATAAAGACATTGCATATGGCAAAGCATCAAACATTCCACATTTTTTTGACAAAAACAAATTGCTTAAATAAGGATGTTGTTCATCAGATAATTGTTTTCTTATTATAGAATTAATTGTTTTTGAAGTTAAATACTTAATAACATTACTACCAGGTCTATTAAATTTAATAATATTTCTCATTCTATCAAACATATCACTTATAATATGGTTTTCTGCACCGTTTTGAATAATTTCTTTAGCTTTATCGTAATCACTTTGTTCATAACAAATAATATCTTTAATTGTAAGTTCCTGTTCTGTAAGATAATCCATTAAATTTCTATACTCTTTATAATTATTATCAAATTTTCTGGTTTCTCCGAATATAAGAAATAAATTTTTAAGTTCACATGTTCTTATTGCAATTTTATAATCGGTTATAACTTTTATTTTGACTTTTCCAATATTTAATTTAGATTCATCATCAATAGAAAATATATTAACTGAGTAATTATCTGGAATATAAACTTTTGAATAAAATGTTAATCTTTCAAATTTATTATTATAATCAGTAGCTTTTGACAAAGTTAATTCATAATAAATATTCCCATTAGAGAATATAGTATTACATTTTTCAACATAAAATTTTCCTTTTATAGTTTTTTTCTTTTCTTTATTAATCTTTTCAATTTTACTACATATAATGTCATAATTTTCTCTCATGGATTCATCATCATAAATTGGAAATGAATTAATATTATTTATAATATCTATATTAAATTCTTCTTTTAATAATTTTTTTATTAAACATATATATCTATAATAATATCTTACAAGTCTTTCAGCGCCATCTTCACTCGGTGTATAATGAGATGCAGTACCTTGTAAATATTTATGAAATTCATACAAATGTTTATATTCTTTTTTTGTTTTTACATAATTCATAGATTGTTCTACATTAAGATAACTAGAATCTAAATTAATCCCATTATTTTTATTGTTTATTAAAATTACCACATCCTCTACTAAATTTCTTAACTGAGATAAAATATTTTCAGACAAAAAACCTTTGTCCTTTAAAACATTATTATAATAATAAATATTTTTTTCTATAACTTTGGAAATATATGCTATTTCCTTTTCAGGCGATATTCTAGACATAATAATTATTACCTCTCTTTAAAAGCATTATTTGCTATATATTATAGCATAAAAAAGACTAAATAGACCTATATCAAAAAAAACAAAAGATGCAGTAATGCATCTTTATGACACTTGTGATACTTGTTTTGAGGATCCATACATTTAAGTTACACAAGTGACGCAAATTATACTTTATCAAACGTATCTACTATTTTTTGAATTGAAGCTAACAATTTACTAATATTATTATTTTCTTGCCCATTATAACAATCTATTAAAAATTTAGTATCTACTAAAATCACACTTATATGATCATATAATTCCTTACTATTTCTCCAATTACTTTCCGCAAATCCAACATATTCTATATCCTTATTTATTCCAAATTTATTATTATATTTATTATATGGGATTATAAATGCATTAAATATATTTTTATGTCTTTGAATCTTATTTTTTGCATGATCACCATATGTAATTTGTTTTTGAATTGAATCTGTACTCGGCAAATCAAATGGATTTTTAGTTATTCCATATTTATAATATTTTGAATCCAAAATATATAAATCTTTTTCAACTTCTAATACTGTATCCGGTCTTAAATTTGAAGATTCTACATCTTTATCATAACCAATTAAATGATATTTTGAATTTGGAAAATATAATTTAGGGTCTAAATTACCATAAACCGAATTAACCATATATTCCCATATATACTCAAAGCTATTTGTTCCAATATTTTTTAGCTTAAACTTATGCTCTCCACCAGTCACTTCAAGAATTTTTTTAATATTCATTAATAATGACTTCTTTTTATCATCAAAAGAATGAGATAATTCTTTATTTATAATTGATAAATAATAACTGCTCTTTTCTGATTTAATATTATTATTTGGTCTTGGAATATTACCGAAGATCCATCCAATATAATCTATACTTACACCTACACAATATGCATGAATATCAGTAATTATGTTATCCTCTAAAGTGTTCTTTTCAACATACGGATCTAAATAAATTGCAGAATTATTACTAACGTAGAATTTAGTATTAATTGTTTTTTTCCAATTGATTTTTCCACTTTTTCCTCTAACATATATTTTCTCTTTATCAGTATATAAACCATTATTTAAATAATCATTTATTATCCATAAAAATGAATTTATTGGAATTTCCCTATCTTTGCCATTATTTAATGAATATTTAGAGTCACCTTTATTCAATATTCTTTCTATAGATATAGTTTTTAAAAGATTAATTATACTTTTTCTACATTCTGAATTATCAGTTGGTATCTCATATCCTAACGGGAAATACACTTTGATTCCATCTTCTAAAAACTTAATTCCAACATAATTGTCATCGGAATAATTTGAGGAAACATAACATATATCTTTTAAATTAATTATTTTCTTCATCGGTTTCTTGTGACTCAGTTACTTGTTGATCTTTAAATAATTCTTTAAAGACCCTTAGATTTGCATCATAATATTCATTTACTAATTCATCGAAAGAATTAATGTTTTCATCAAACCATAATGATGGATCAATTTTTGCAACATCATCCCAAATATACATTAAAACCTTTTCTATAAATTTTTCAATACTTTCTTTGTCTTGACTTAAAGGTTCAAAAGATAATTCGTTTTCAGTAACAAAATAAACTCCCAATTGCTTATCTTCACTATTTAATCCTGTAGGATTATTTTTTAAAATTGCTTTATTTATTGAATCAATAAATTGTTCCCAAGTATAACTACTACCAGGAATGTACATTTTAGAAAGTTTTTTATCATATGCTTTATCCATATTAAACTTATTAGGAATTCTTTTCATTCTCCATCTACGCTTAAATGCTGTATCAAGTGTGAAAACATTTTGATCACTTGTATTCATAGTTGCAATAATCCATAAGTTAGATGGAATAAATATTCTATCAATATTTATATCATTATCATATAAATATTTTTTTATTGGTTCATTATCAATTTTATATATACTATTTCCTGACTCATCTCTATCTAATAATTGAAAAATATCTCCAAAGATTGCCGAAGCATTTCCTCTGTTAATTTCTTCAATAATTAAACATACTTTTTTATCTGGATTATCAAATGCATCACGTAATGCAATACTAAATGGGCCAGCTTGAAATTCATATATAACTTGATTATTGTTAGTTTTAGGAAGAATTTGACCAACAAAATCACTATTAGAATATTCAGGATGAAAAGTAACTCTATGAACTAATTCAGAATCAAATCCATTTAATTGACTAAAATCATCATTAACAGTATGACTTTTTCCGCATCCAGGTGTTCCATAGTAAATCATATTATATCCACCTGGAATTCTACTCTTTTCATCTATTTTATTATTATTTCCAAACGCTATTTCAATGTAGTTAATTAATTCTTTATTATCTAATGCTGAAGATCCAAGTTGAGGTACAGAAAAGCCAAATTTTTCCTTCAAATTTTTAAATAATAAATCATCATTATCTGTTTCGCCAATTAATTTTACTTTAATAAAATATCCATCATTAGTAGGTGTTTCAATATTTACATTTTCATAATATTGTTCATCCCTTAATTTTTGAATAGGAACATTTATTTCGGTAACAATTGCTTTCTTCTTAATACTTGTAATTTCTTTACCGTTATCTTCTGAAAAATATAAATACATTATATCCCCAATATTATACTTTTTGCTTTGACCTTCTCTCCAATACATGTATCCATACTTATCAAAATACAATTTATGTATTGTTGAAAAATCTTTTATAGAAACAACATAATGCTTATTATTTTTATTACCAAATTCTTCAAGTAAAAAATCTTTATATGTACTTAAAGCATTACTTGGTATATATCTATTTTTTTTATTCCATAATTTATAGTTATCATCAATATTAAACTTAATTAATAAGTCATCTATTATAGATGTATCATTTATTTTATATAAATCATAATCAGTGTATCCATGCTTTTTAATATATGTAATGTAGTAGGAATAATTTCTAACTGAATTTTCACTAAATTTATTAGAATTTTTTAACCATTGTTTAAATTTAAATTTTCTATCCTCACTAAGATCTTCAGATTCAATCTCAGACTCTAATTCCTCTTCACTAAGTTCACCATCATTATGAGATATTAAATATTCTATATATTTATCATCGTTATTTTCTAACTCGCTTTTAGCTTTTTCATATCCGTCTTCGTCTAAATATTTAGTATTACATCTTAATAATAATTTTTCAACTGTATAATTATTAGAAACAGTTAATACATTATTACCATCTATAAAATAAGATGTTCCCACCAATATATTATATAAAGCATTAATTGCTTCGCCTGGTGCTTCTTCTGCAGTTAACCCTAGGGCATTAGCAATTTCACTTTTTTGGATAGAATCAGTATTATTATTTTTAATATACTTTAATATTTGATATAAAGGATGTACGATTTTACCATTTACAGGTTGAATATAATTTAATAAAACAATATCGAAATAATCAGTAATGGTAATTTCATTAGTTGCAACTTTCAAAGCCACATCATTTAAATCTAATTTAGAATTTTTCCAAATTCCTAACTCCAAACCTAATGTATATTGGCTAGAAAATTGACCATCTGTTCCGCCATAACTTCCAACACCATTATCATATCCTCTAACATTATCTCTAAATAATCCATAAGCATATTCTAATCTTTTATAGATATCTTCCTTCACTGATGTATCATCAATATTATTTTTTTTAGCATAATATGTTGCCATAATAAATGCTAAAACACTCTCTTTTTTTTGCGTTCTTATTAATGCATCAAAATATAATGTATTATGTTCTCTAGGAAAACTTGCCATTTCATCACTCCTCCTTCATAAATTCAAAAATAGCACTTGCAATTGCCTTTGCAAATTTTACAGGTACTGCATTTCCAATCATTTTATATGCATCTCCTTGTGATCCAACAAAATCAAAGTCATCATCAAAAGATTGTAATCTCGCTGCTTCTCTAACCGATATAGATCGTGCCTGATTAGGATCATAATGAATGAATCTTAATCCATCTTTATACAGATGAGCTAAAATAGTTGTACTTGGTTCATCTTTTCTAAGTACATGATACTTATGTACATTAGTATTACTACCAGTAGCTTCATTATATATATCTTTTAAAACATTAGAATCAACATATTTGTTTTCTCCAGATTCTAAATCTTCAGTTAGCATTTTAAATATTTTCACATCTCTCAATCCATGATATCTAGGCTTATGCCAAGAAATGTTTGTATTTTCTATTACATGGGATGGACGTGAATCCTTAAATGTTGGAATACATTTTGGAAGATCACCAATTGCCTCTTCGACAGATATTTTCTTTTTACCCTTGTATTTTGGCAATATTTCAGTATAGAATCTTTTTAATTCTTTCTGAATATTTTTGCCTTTAAAATATTGTTTATTCATTCCTATTAATATAATTCTTTTTCTTACTTGTGGAACATTAAAATCACTTGCATCCAAAACAGCATATTTTTTAATATCATCGATTATTTCATAACCCTTAGATTCTATATCTCTTTTAATTAAATTAATGATAGGTGTTCCATCTGGCATTGCAGATAGCATCCCAGGAACATTCTCAAAAACAAACATTTTTGGTTGTAATCTACTAACTATTTCAAGATAGTATTCAAATAGATAATTTCTATAATCACCCTTCATACTTTTCTTGTCTCTTACTCTCCCGGCTACCGAATATGCTTGACATGGAGGTCCTCCAATTATAAAATCTATTGTCTTACCATTTATAAGTTTTCTTAATCCTTTGTGTTTTCCATACTTTGGATCATCAAATCCATTAAATAATTCATCAACTCTTTGTACATCAAATCTAATAACTGATTCATCAGAATCTTTTATTTTCCATTTATCATGTAACCTTTTTGCAAGTGTTTTTGCTGGACTTTGTTCCCATTCAACTGAAGCTATTGGATTATAATGACCAGTCTGCATAAATCCATCTAATAACCCTCCACATCCTGAAAACAAGTCAATAAAATTATACTTACTCATTATCCAACACTTCCTTTACTTGTTCAGCTACAGCTTTACCTAATAAAGGAGGAACTGCATTCCCAACTTGTTTATATTGTTGTTGCTTACTACCATAAAATATAAAATCATCTGGAAAAGATTGTAATCTTGCATTTTCTCTTACAGAAGGAATTCTATTATATTTATAATGGAAATGCGTTCTGTGTCCAGTATCGATAGTTAGCGATGGCTTTTTGCTACAATATCTAGTTAATGATTCATGATATTTAAATTTTTTAGATTCTTCTGGAGGCAAATCTTTATAATTACCACCGTCTGGAATCTTAGCTATATTATCAATTGTTTTTTGAGCATGTTTTGTTGGAAAGTGATTTTTAACTTCCTTAGAATTTTTTCTCATATCCTCTTGATATTTACTTGTTGGTTCAGTTAAATATTCACGAATTGTATCTAAAGAATAATCATAATCTTTTTCCAAAGTTGGTAAATCGCTAATTGCCTCCTCGCATGTTACATATTCTTCTGGTTTAACTTTAGATAGTGGATATTTAAATTCACTTAATCCATCTTTTACTCCTACAAATACAACCCTCTTTCTTATTTGAGGTACACCATAATTTGGAGCATATAAAACTTCAGCTTTCACATTATACCCTAATTCAGTGAAGTCATCAATTATTCTTTTAGCAACTTTACCATCGTATAATTTTAACATTCCAGGGACATTTTCTAATACAACAATTTTAGGTTGTAATATTTTTGCTGTTTTAACCATAGCAGAATATAAAATGTTCCTTTCATCATTTTCTTCTCTTTTCCCAGCAAGTGAAAATCCTTGACATGGAGGACCACCTACCAAAACATCCAATTTTATTTTATTTTTTTTCAAGTATTCTTTTATTTTTTGTATATTTTGATGATCAAATAAATCTAATTTCATTGCTTTAGCATCTCCATGATTAGCTTCAAAAGTTTTTAGAGATGGTTCATCAAAATCTACTCCTAACACAACATCGAATCCTGCATCTAAAAATCCTCTAGATAATCCTCCAGCTCCGCAAAACAAATCTACAACCGTATATTTTTTCATTTTTTATCCCCCATTTCTATATCATCTAAAACCTTTTCCCAACCAGAGTAATCATTATTTTTAATTTTTTCTCTAATACATTTTCTAAGAGAATCATTTTTCATAATGTAATCTATTATATCGTAAGGGACCTTATTATTACTATTTTTTGCTGCTAAATCTAGTAACAAATATGTATTTTCATCATCTAGATCAAGAGCTAAACCTATTTTTTTTAAAACTTCAAAAGTAGGAACTCTTTTATCTTTTTCTATATCATTCATATAAGCTGCGGAAATATCGCACTTTATTGCTAATTGCCTTGATGGTATTTTTTTTAATTTTCTTTTACTTAAAATAAATTTTCCCAAAGTTTTTTGCATTTTCTCCTCCTGTAAACTATATTAACATATAAGCTTATATGTTAATATAATTATAATATAAAAAGTCAAAATATTCAATTCTTTTTATCTAGTTTTATCAGTTTTATCTATTTGTTATTTGACATTTTATTTACTAAATACTTTATAGTTCTTATTTTCATTGCTTTTCTCCTTTTCTTGCAAACAAAAAAGTTCATGCTCCTCACACAAACTTCCATTCATTTTTTATATTTTTAAATCATCATTACTTAAAACATTATTTTTATTTAATAACAAATTTTCAAAAAACATAATTAAATACATTTTTGTCTCTTTAACACCAACAGAATAATTAGTATAATTAGCTCTTACTAAAGCATTTCTAAAGTATAGAGCATTATCTTTAAATAATTCATTATTAATATTAAATCCCATGCTAATTAAATATTTTTGAATAAATACAGCCGTTGTCCTAGTGTTACCTTCTTGAAATGGATGAACTTGCCAAATTCGAGAAGTAAATTCAGTAATTCGATCAATTAATTCTTCTTCATTGAAACTAGAATAATCAATATCTTTTTCTTCATTAAAATCATATTTTAAAGTTTCTTCAATTAAATCATAAGACTGATATTGAACTGTATCGCCTTTTAATACTGGCTCGTCTTTTGTAAAATTATAATCTCTAAAATTACCAGGATTATATTTTTCTTTATCTAGATTAATAAACAATCTTTTGTGATAATTCTTTAACGTAAGAAAATCAAATCTAAATGATTTATCACTTAATATTTCATATATAGCAGTTGCAACTTTATCTGCTTCTTCTTCGTCATCATCTTCATGATAATCTTTATTTTTACTATAATAAGAAGTTATTTCATTTTGAACTTGCTCATAAGTCCTTTTCCCACTTATATGTTCTTCAGATAGATCTTTCATATATTGTGATGGCTTTAATCCATCAACATCTTGAAGCCCAAAAGCTATGTCCCAATATAATTGTTTTACTTTGGGATTATTTTCTTCTTGAACTCTATCATAAGTTATTTCATCCATGGAATTACCTCCTTTTTGTTATAT
>CAYTKH010000038.1:0-12360 GCA_964438315.1 uncultured Muribaculaceae bacterium
GTTAAAATTGCTAGATAAAATATGTAAAGATATGGTGGTGAGAAAGTATATGAAAGAAATAAAAATATTAAACGATGATCCAGATTATGTACCATATATGACAGAGGAAGAAGATAAAGAGATGTGTCGTAATACAGAATTATATCTAGAGGGTATGGAAGCTGGGAAAATCGAGGGAATTAAAACTGGAATTAAAACAGGAAGAAGAGAACGTGAAATAGATATAGCCCGCAATTTTAAAAAAGCAGGATTATCTTTAGAATTAATATCGGCTAATACTGGTTTATCATTAAAAGAATTACAAACTTTATAATTTAAAAAACTAAAAACTATAAATAGTGGGATATCAAAATGATATTCTTTTAATTTTTAAAATACCCTGTTCAAAAGAATTGATATTTTTTAGTATTTATATTATAATGTTGTTATCGTAAAAGAGGTGATAACATGAAGTTATTTAACAATTTTAAAAATATATTTACCAAAAAAGAGGAAGTAAAAATAGTCGAAAAAGGTTTAGAAAAAACTAGAAATAATTTGAGTTCAAAATTAAATTCGTTAATATTAAAATATAAAAAAATAGATGAAGAATTTTTTGAAGAACTAGAAAACATCTTAATAACAGCAGATATAGGAGTTAATACAGTAATTAATTTTATTGATAAGTTAAAAAATCGTGTAAAAAAGGAAAACATTAGCGATGCTAGAGATTTAAAGGAAATAATAGTAGATGAAATGTTCATTATCTATGTAAAAAATGAAATATTAAGTAGTAAAATAAACTATCAAGAAGCTGGACCAACGGTAATATTATTTGTTGGGGTAAATGGAGTAGGTAAAACTACTACAATAGGAAAAATAGCATCAAAGTTAGTAAATGAAGGAAAGAAAGTACTACTTATAGCAGGGGACACTTTTAGAGCTGGTGCAATAGAACAGTTAAAAGAATGGTCCAATAAGACAAATAGTGATATAATATACAAAGATAACGTAGATCCAGCCAGTATAGTATATGATGGTTTAAAAAAAGCTAAAGAGGAAAACTACGATGTCGTACTAATAGATACAGCAGGAAGATTACAAAATAAGACTAATTTGATGAATGAACTATCAAAAGTAAATAAAGTCATAGGCAATTTCATACCAAATGCACCACATGAGACGTTATTAGTAATCGATGCAACAACCGGCCAAAATGGTATTAGCCAGGCAAAAAGCTTTAAAGAAATTACCAATATAACTGGAATAGTTTTAACAAAATTGGATGGAACCGCAAAAGGAGGAATAGTTTTAGCTATTAAGGATACAGTAGATATACCAGTCAAGTATATAGGCTTAGGTGAGAAAGTAGATGATTTACAACCATTTGATATAGAAAAATATATCTATGGATTATTCAAAGACTTGGAGGATTAATAATGAAAGAAACAAGAAAAAGTAATTTAAAAAAAGTAGATATCAATACCAAGTTATCAGAAAATAAAATAACAAATTTAACAGTATTTTTACAAATTATATTTGTTGTATTAATAGGAATATGTAGTATTATATCAATATTTATAAATGAATTTTTATCAGTAGTTGAGGTATTGTTAGCTTTAACACTATTAGTAATAGCATATAACAATATGAAAATATATAACCGTAAAGCTTTATCATGGATATACATTATAAATGGTTTATTTCTCTTAGTTATGTCTATATATCTATGGATAGGTGAATACTTTGGAGTATAATATATACATAAGCTACTTATATGATATATATGGTAATCTATTAACTGATAAACAAAAAGAATATTTTGAAGATTACTATTTCAATAACTTAACGTTATCTGAAATTAGTGAAAATAATAATATAAGTAGAAATGCCGTTCACAAAAACATCAAAGATACAATCAGTAAATTAGAGTACTATGAATATAATCTTAAAATATACGAAAAAAAATGTGAGATGAAAAGATTAATTGAAAATTATAAAGAAAATAAAGAGAAAATACTAGAATTACTAGAATAGGAGAATAAAATGATTGGGGATATAATTTATATAAGTGATAACGTCGCTCATATAAAAATAAGTGATTGGTCAAAAATTGCAGTTGATCTTATGAATATGCATGTCGTCTTTGAAGATCCAAAAAAGAAAATATTGGGTGAAGTAGAAGATATGGATGAAAAAATTATAAAAGTGCGATTTTTAGGTGAAATCATAGGAAATAAATTTGTTGGTGGAGTAATAAGAAAACCATCTTTAACTGCATCCTTAAGATTGATTAGAAGAGATGAGTTAGACTTAATTGTAGGAGTTAACAATAGCGAAAGCATGGTTTTAGGTAAATCTCCACTTTATGATAACTGCGATATAAGAATAAATATTAACCAGATGTTTAGCAATCACTTTGCAATATTTGGCAATACTGGAAGCGGTAAATCATGGGGGTTTGCAAGAGTCTTACAAAACATTTTCTCTAATCCCAATTTGGCACCTTACCATTCTAATTTTTTAATTTTTGATGCATATGGTGAGTATCATTCAGCCTTTCAAAATATTGATAAAATCAATCCAAATTTTAAATTTAAGTATTACACAACTAATCCTAACGATCAAAGTGGAAGTTTGCTTCAAATCCCTATATTTCTATTAAACGTAGATGATTTAGCACTTTTATTAAATGCAACAGACCCATCACAACTATCTATCATAGAAAGAATGCTTAAAATGACTAAAATCTTCTCTACAGATACTGAAACAAATAGAGATTATAAAAACCATTTAATAGCAAAGGCTATAATGGATATTTTATATACTAACCAAACTCCTAGTAGTAAAAGAAACGATATATTTAGTATTATAACTGACTGTGGGACACCAGAATTTAATTTAGAAGCTCCAGTTCAAGGTATTGGATATGTTCGTAAATTTAGACAGTGTTTTGAAATAGACAAAGAAGGTAATTTCTCAGAAAGTGTTCTAGTAACAAAATACATAGCTAGTTTTATCAAAGATGAATTTGATAACTTTGAGCCTACTGGCAGTTCGTATTTTACATTAAAGGATATGGAAGTTGCTATGAATTTTACACTAATTTCAGAGGGATTACTTCGTAATGAAAAAACTTACTCAGATGCTATAGCATTAAAAGTAAGATTACATTCTATTTTAATAAGTGAAAATGCTAAATACTTTTCATTTCCTAGTTATATAACACTAGAAAACTATATTGCATCGTTAGTATCATCAAATGGAGCTAAAGCCCAAATAATAAACTTTAATCTAGAAGAAATAGAAGATGGCATAGCAAAAGTAATCACTAAAGTTATAACAAGAATGTTATTTGATTTTACAAAACGTTTACGAAATAGGGCATCTATACCATTTCATATATTCCTAGAGGAAGCACATAGATATGTACAAAATGATAATGATAAAAATTTATTAGGGTATAATATATTTGATAGGGTATCAAAAGAAGGAAGAAAATATGGACTGATATTTAGTCTAATATCTCAAAGACCAGTAGAAATATCAGAAACTGTTATATCACAATGTAGTAATTTTATGATTTTCAAATTAAACCATCCCAGAGACTTAGACTACATTAAAAAGATGTTACCTAATATTAATCAAGAGATAATTGAAAAACAAAAGAGTTTACAACCTGGTACTTGTGTAGGATTTGGAAAAGCATTCGTTGTACCGATGATAATAAAAATGGAACCACCTAATCCAGTGCCACAAAGTAGTAACTGTAATGTGTTTGAAAGATGGAAATAATAAATTATAAGAAAGAAGGAATAAATATGTTTTTTAAGAAGAAAAATAAAAAGATAGAACAAGCAGTTAATCCCTTTAGCGACCAAAAGGAAGTGGTAGAACCTATAAACGATAAAGATGTAAATGATTCAAATGGTAGTATAATAAATATAGAATCAGATAACCTTAAGAAGGATTATAGAAGTATGAGTGTTGATGAATTAATAAAAGATGTAGATGTAGAAGAGTATTGTCCAAAATGTGGTAGCAAAATAGAAGAGGAAAGTTCCGTTTGTACTGTTTGTAAAATAAATTTAGAATGATTATACTTAGGTGATTAAATGAAACAAGAATTAAAAAATAGATACTATAGTTTAATAGAAAATAATGATTATAATACATTATCAGTTATTAACTTAATATTTAACGAAATAGATACATTATTATTAGTTAAAAGAATCAATACAAGAAACGAACTATTAAAGTTAATAAATGTGTTTAAAAGTAGGGAAAGTAAACTATATGTTGAATTAAAAAATGATATAGAAAAGGATTTATTATGAGTAAAGAAGAATTAACATTAAAAGTTACAAATATATTAGATAAAAAAAATATAACCACAGAACAAAAAAAGTATATACTTAGTTATTTCTTAGCAATATTTGATAATTATGACCCACCAAGATTTATAAAGACAACAAAAGAACAGTATATTAATAGGTATTTAAAAGTACTAGAAAATTTGGATTACTTTACTTTTATAGAAATTGAAGATTTAAATAGCGATGATAATATCAGTAAGGAATTTAGAAAATCAATTGTAGAAACAACTAAAAACGATGGTTATATAGGTAAAATTAAAGAAAGATATATAAAAGATGAACATGGTATATACATAATAACTCTGGATGGACTATCTTTAAAAGATGAACATGGTATGAAATCAATATATGTATTAAATAGGGATGATAATGTTGATAACTTATTAAGTTTTCATCATGAGATGACCCACCAAACAGAAGGAGAAAATCCTTTTCCTATAAAAAGTAATATTCCTTTTTCCTTTGAATTTAGAAAAATGTGTCTAGAAGGTAATTCTGCAATTAATGAAACATATCTAAAAGATATATCAAATAATCAACAGGAACAAACGACAAAACTAACTCAAGGTAATGTAGTTACATTAGTAACCTCTAAAAATTCATATTCATTAGATAGTAGCTTATATCAACTATTAATACTAATCTTTGGTGAAGAAGTAATGAATTACTTACTTTATAATGACTCAAAAGATATTGATATGATAGATATTTTATATGGAAAATATAAAAAAGAAACAGTAGATATTGTACTATCAAGTATCATTTACATATTGAGCCATAATACAGAAATAAAGGATATAAATAAAGTTTTAGAAGTAGCGATTAAAAATTACAAAAATAGTTCTAAACACGATAATTTTTATATAGGTAAAAAAGATGAACAAATTCAAATTTTAAAGCTAGATTTAGATAAAGAAAAAGAAAGAGAAACTAACTTAAGAAGAAGATTATCAAGTGAAGAATTATTAAAGCAGGATTTTACCGTAGTAATATCAAAAATGCGACAATTAATTGAAAAGGATTATAATAATCGTAAAATAACTAACGAAGAATATTTAAAACACTCCGATGAGATAGATCAAGTAGATTTAGAAAAGTATAAAGAATTACTAACTGAGGAACTAGAATCAGTTTGTATTAATATATCTGAAATAGAAGGAAAAATCACCTTATTAGAAGCTGGTAAAGCCGGTTATCAAAATAGTTTAAATATTAATTTTGTAGATACCTTAGAAAAAATGTACATAAAAAAAACAACTATAAAAGATGCTTTTAAAAAATTATGTGAAATAGCATTAATAAGGATTAAAACTGATTATGAACAAAAGAATCAAGATGAACGAGTAAAAGAAAAATCAGCATACGAAGATAAAATACAAGCTGTTTTGGATACTATCTATAAAATAGAAGAAACTAATGATACTAAAAAAGCTCAGTTGTAAGCTTTTTTTATGTCTTCAAATAACGTTTTAGTTTTAATTTTTTCACAAGCTACATTATTAATATACTTTAAGAGTTCATCACTAATAGGTAAACCTCTTTTTAATTTATCAAGATTAGATAAATTAGAGTTTAAAAGTTCATTAATACTATCAAAAAAATTATCATCATTTATATTGCACACAATCTTATTATTTAAAAGGGGATAAGACCTTTCATCTTTTGTTAAATCAATATTAGAATAACATTCATATAACAAACTAGCTATAAATGAATTGTAATCAGTAATGGTATCATCATCAATATAATCTTTTAAGTAATTTAAATATATATCTTCAAAAATTATATAACTTCTCAAATCGGCATAATATTCAAATATAAAAAAATCATGATAATCATTATAGTAACACATATCGTCGAAAATAGTGTCGTAGCTGTTATTATATTGTCTATTTAAAAACTCACTATTAAATAATATATTTTTAAAATATAATGTTTCAACATGTGATAACTCATGTAATACACCGGTTAATTTTTCGATTAATATAGCATTATGAACGGTATCACTACCATCTTCTACAACAACATGGTGGTCGAATGTTAAAATTCTATCATCTATAACATAATTAAAATTTTCCTCATAGTTAGTAACAATTCTACTTATACTACAACTTGGAATATTATGAAACTTTAAATATTTTCTAATCATACACTTAAAAGCATTATAAGTATGTGCATAATCTTTATACTTGAAGCAATCAATTATCTCTTTATAAACATCAAATTTATTCATATTTATCACCTTTTAAGTTGATATTATAATGATAAAATAAGAAAAAATCAAGAAAAATAAACAAAAATATGATAATATATTACTAGGTGATAGTATGTATATAGATGTATTAGTCGAATTAAAAGCTAAAAATATAAATCAAACATTTACATATATAGCAAAAGATGATATGAAAGTACAAGTTGGTTCTAGAGTATTAGTACCATTTGGTAAGCAACATTTAGAAGGGTTTGTATTAAAAGTATACAATCAAAAAAAAGTAGATTTTGAATTAAAAGAAATAGAAAAAGTAATCGATATCGAACCAGTTTTAAATGAAGAACTTCTACAACTAGGTAAATACATGAGTAAAAAAACACTATCAAATCTAATTAACTGCTACCAAACAATGCTTCCATCAGCATTAAAAGCTAAAAATAAGCCACATATAAATAAAAAAATGGTAACTTATATTGAGTTAAATGTACCATACGACCATGCAATTAAAATGTGTAAAAGTGATGCACAAATAAGAATAATCGAAGTATTGAAAGAGCTAAAACCTAAAAGCGAACTAACTAAAATAAGTATATCAGCATTAAATACACTTTTAAAAAATAATATAATAAAAGAAGTAAAAAAAGAAGAATATAGATTAAAAAATAATATTTTAAATCAAGTAGAAGATTTAAAATTAAATTTAGAACAATTAAATGTATATAATAAAATAATAAAATCACTAAATACATTTAAACCATTTTTAATTCATGGAGTAACCGGTAGTGGTAAAACAGAAGTCTATATACATTTAATAAAAGAAGTTATAAGAAAAAATAAAACTGCTATCATATTAGTGCCAGAAATAAGTTTAACACCACAACTTGTAAATAATTTTAAAACAAGATTTAAAGAAGATATTGCAATACTTCATTCTGGTCTTAGCATTGGAGAAAAGTACGATGAATGGAGAAAAATAATAAGAAAAGAAGTAAAAATAGTTATAGGAGCTAGAAGTGCTATATTTGCACCACTTGAAAATTTAGGTATCATCATAATAGATGAGGAACATTCAGAAACATATAAGCAGGAAAATACTCCAAAATATAATACTGTTGATGTAGCATTATATCGCTCAAAATATCATAATTGTCCACTAGTATTAGGAAGTGCAACACCACTAATAGAAAGTTATGCTAGAAGTAAAGTAGGTGTATATGAATTATGTGAAATAAAAAATAGAGTAAATAAAAATATGCCAATAGTTACATTAGTAGATATGAAAGAAGAAATAAAAAAAGGTCACCCAATTATTTCAAGATTATTAAAAGAGAAAATAAAAGAAAAATTATTAAACAATGAACAAGTCATAATCTTACTAAATAGAAGGGGATATACAACAGTTACAACATGTAAAAACTGTGGTTTTGTATATAAATGTCCAAATTGTGATATACCACTTACTTATCATAAAAAAACTAATATATGTCAGTGTCATTACTGTAATTATCAAAGTATAAAAATTGATACTTGTCCTAATTGTCATAGTAAGGATTTAGGTGATACCGGTATGGGTACTGAAAAACTAGTTGAATATATACAAAACAATTTTCATAATGCTAAAGTAATTAGAATGGATAATGATACAACTAAATTAAAAGGAAGTCATGAAAGAATAATAAATGATTTTAAAGAAAAAAAATATAATATATTGATAGGTACCCAAATGATAGCAAAAGGACTTGATTTTGAAGATGTAACACTAGTAGGAGTTATAAATGGTGATGCTAGTTTAAATGTGCCAGATTTTAGAAACAGTGAGAGGACATTTCAATTATTAACTCAGGTAGCAGGTAGATCAGGAAGAAGTAGTAAAAAGGGTGAAGTCATAATTCAAGCTTTTAATATTGATCATTACAGTTTAGTATGTGCTAGTAAACACGATTATAAGTCATTCTATTTAGAAGAGACAAAAATAAGAAAAATATTAAAATATAGTCCATATTACAATTTATGTTTAATCAAAGTAAATCATAGTGATTTTGATTTAGCATACAATGAAGCTTCTAAAATAGTTACCTACCTAAAAAATTTAAACCTAGAAGATACTCATATTTTAGGTCCTGGTAGTAGTGCTATTCCTAGAATAAATAATATTTATTCAGTGCAGATAGTCATCAAATTTAAAAAACTAGAGAATTTATATAAATCATTAGAATTTTTAAACGAACAATATAGAAAAAGTAAAGTAAATGTAGATATAGATTTATCACCAATTAGAATGTGTTAAATAATTACTTGTAAAACATAATAAAATAATCTATAATTAAGAAGGTGATAAAATGGATGAAATTAATATAGAAAATATTGAATTAGAAAAAGGAGTATCAATTGTTTTTATGGGTACACCAGAATTTGCAGTACCAGTTTTAGAGGGATTATTTAAAAATTATAATGTTAGAGCAATAGTAACACAACCTGATAAACCTGTTGGAAGAAAAGGTGAATTAGGAGTATCTCCAGTTAAAAAGTTTGGGTACGATAATACAATCTTAGTATTGCAACCAAAAAATTTAAAGGAAGAATATATGGATATTATAGACTTAAAACCAACGTTAATAGTAACATGTGCATATGGACAAATTGTACCTAGAGAACTATTAGTATATCCTAAATATGGTTGTATTAACGTTCATGCTTCATTGCTACCTAAATTAAGAGGTGGTGCACCCATTCATAGAGCTATAATGGAGGGACATAAAAAAACAGGAATAACAATTATGTATATGAATCCTAGAATGGATGAAGGAGATATTATATCGCAAAGGGAAATTCCTATATTAGATGATGATACTGCTAGTACATTACATGATAAACTGAGCGTTTTAGGTAGAGATTTATTACTTGAAACCTTACCTAGTATTATAGAAGGAATAGAATTGCGTGAAGCACAAGATGAAAGTAAAGCTACATATGCCTTTAATATCAAAAAAGAAGACGAAAAAATAAATTTTGAAAATAACTGTAAAACTATTTATAATCAAATAAGAGGTTTAAACTCATGGCCAGGTGCTTATGCTATTTTAAAAGGTAAAAGAGTTAAAATATGGGAATCTAAAATAGGTGAAAACATTTATACAGGAAGATTAAATGGTGAAATTATGAAGTTATATCCTGATGGAATAGGTGTAAAGTGTGGTAATGGTGAAATTATTTTAACTTCTATTCAACCAGAAGGTAAAGGTAAGATGAAAGCTAGTGACTTTATAAATGGAATGCAAAATAAGGAAGATTTAATAGGAGAAATATTTGAATAATGAATACATTAAAACTATTATTAAAAAACGAAAAATTTAGAGCTTTAATTTCAATTATTTTATGGATATTTTTCTTTATAATTATGTTTGCTATTTTAAATAGTGGTACTAAAAATAGTGAATATTCTAAACCTACTTTAAATGAAAAAAATTATGAATATGAGATAGAATTTAAAATTAATAAGCTAATTTATAATATAGAAGGTATTAGATATGAAGATAAAGAATTGATTGAAATAAAAGAACTAAATAAAGAGTATATAAATGACTTTAGTAATATAAAAGAACTTTATAATTTTGATATAAAATATCTTAGATTAGAACTATTAAAAAAATATATAGAAAATAATATCAGTACTAAAGAAATAACATATAATGATGGAAGCATTAAGAGATTTTACGAAATAAACAACTTTAAAATAAATGATAATGATAATACTAATAGTATTATAAAAATGGATGTAAAATCTAAAAATAATATTATTAGTGAAGTAAACATCGATTTAACAAATAAGATGAAGAACATAAATATAACCAATTATGAAATAAGGATTAACTATTATAATATTGGAAATATTAAAGATTTTACTATAGAATAATGTTTAGTAATATTTAATATATGTAGCTATTATGATATTATATAAATATTAAAAAATTAAATTAGTTAAAAAGTAATAAAAAAATTGATAATTTAAAATGATAATATAATAAATTTTAGATAATTATAGGAGGTTATAGTCTGAAAACAACGTTTTCATCGCTATGTGTGTCTTGAACGAAGTGAAAGGAATGGAGGTTATTATGAATACAAATGATACAAAACAAATAAAGCAAAGAATAAAAGAAGAATATGATGATAATTGTATTAAAATAGATGAATTAGAAACAAAAATGTATTTACTTAAAAGAAGTGGTTTTGAAATGAAATTTGCTAATGCTTCTGTGCTTTCAACAATTCTGTGGATTGCAACCATTTCTTTTTGGCCATCAATATTAAAATCAGGTCTAGTTCCTTTGGAGTTAACAAGACCTTTATTTACTTTAGTACCTATATTATTAGGAACTACTATATCAACTATTATAGATAAAAAACAAAAAATTAATAAAAGATTAAAGGAATTTTCATCTGCTAGAACAAAAAAAGAGAAAATAGAAGAAGAAGCTAGATATAAGATTGAACAAGAAAAACTAAGAAGTTATAATGAAGTGCTAAAAAATAATTATGATTATTTAGAAACAAACGAAAAATTAATTTCTTCCCTTTCAGATAAATATAATATAACCTCTAAAGAAAATGATGATAGAGATAAAAAAGAAGTAGAAGAAAATGTTGAAAAGTATAAAAAATTATTAAAGGAAAGAACAAATGATATGGATATTGCTACAACAAGACATAGTTTATACAAATTATTTTGGAATGTTATAAGTAAACTTGATAGATTTTTTGATGCAACTACATATGGAGGTCTTGGAATATTATTTTGTATGCTTATTTATAATGCACCAATGTATTGTGCAAACAGTATGGAAAACATACAATTTCAAACAAGCCTATTTGGTATTTTAGCACCTGCAATTGTTGTAGGATTTGCTTGTACATATTATGGTTTTAAAAGAAATTATGATAGATTAAGCGTGTTTAGAAATATAAATGATGAACTTAAAGAAAATGCTATATCTGAAAGTAAAGATTTTGATGATAAAGACCTTGAACAAGAAAAAAATAAAATTATAAATGATACTTGTGTTATTAGAAGAAAATTAGAAAATGATATACAGAAATTAGCAAGTTTAAATAATGATGAACAAATACTTGAAGAAGTTTATCAAAATCCAAAACCGATAAAGCAATTAGTTGAAAAAGAAAAATTTCCAAGTGAAGAAAAAGCAGTAGTATTAAAGAAGAAATTATTTTTTAAAAATAAAAATCAGTAGTATAAAATTTCCTAGAAAATTAAACAAGTTAACTTGTAATTAATCAATATTTGTGTTAAAATTTAACAGATGAGGTGAATTTATGAATACATTATTAATGATTGTATCAATATTAATAATAATTTTAGTATTATTACAATCAGGTAAAAGTGAAGGAGCAGGCTTTTTAACGGGAAGTACTAATAGTGATCTATTTAAAAATAGAAAAGAAAGAGGTATGGAGTTGTTTATTACTAGAACTACTGTAGTATTAGGTGCCCTTTTCTTTGTACTATCAATAGTAGCATAAGGATATAAATCCTTTTTTGTTATGATAAAAAGTATGTATATACATATTCCTTTTTGTGATAGGATATGTTCATATTGTGATTTCCCTAAAGTTTTAAAAAACGACTCTTTTATATATAGATATTTAGATAGTTTAAATAATGAGATAGATTTAAATTATAAAGGTGAAGTAATGAATACCTTATATATTGATACAGGGAAACCATCAGTATTAAATAGTTAACAAATCGATTATTTATTTTAAATATAAAAAATA
>CAYTKH010000039.1:0-12035 GCA_964438315.1 uncultured Muribaculaceae bacterium
TTTAGTTATTCTTTTTTGCATTTCTAATAAATTATATACAATTCCAATAATATAATTGTGCTGTATAAAATAATAATATTGATATTCACCATCATAGTTTCCCATACGCCTTGGGTCTTTTGTATCAATATATCTTTCATATTCAGCTATATTTATACATCTGATTGGTTCTATACCATCAATAATAAAGGATGGTTTTAATGTGGCATAAAAACGAAAGCACTGATTATTTGGAATTGTTATTTTTGATAAACTTATATAATACTTACCATTATAAACTCCACAGCCAGGTTTATGTAATAATTCATTACATTTAATTCCTTCTGTCAATATCGATAAATATTTAGCTTTATCATAATAAACGGAATGATAAAACCAATCTAAATTGATTTCACATCTCTCTTCCATTTTATTTATAATATTCATATCCACGATTATCACCTTCTCGTTTTTTAATTATTATTTCAAAATAATCTTTTCTTTTTAATATGTTTTAATTACTTAATATTAAAACAAAATATTTCAATTATTATAACATAATTTTTTTTAACGCAATCTCAATATATAGTAGTAAATTGGTAGTAAAATAAAATCGAAATTTCTCATATACATTATAAAATAAGTGCTTTTTATCAAAAACTAAACTTTTATATTAAAAATAAAGAAAAGTTACTAATTTGTAGCATTATTTTTAAGATTATCTCTATACTCATTAATCCTTTTTTTTAAAAAACGTTTTAAAATATTTACCTTTGGTGGTTCCATTCCATCTGGTAACTCAATACTAATATCACCATTTTTAAAAGATAATAATTTATCAAATGATGATAATTCATAATTTAACATATGATATTGATTAATTATTTCGATATTATTTTTAATTTCTTTAGCTGTCATACCATTTATTTTATCTCTTTTAGATTTACAATTTTCTAACATATCTAAATACATATCAACTAAGGTTGATTTTTTTAAACTAATTAATCTATTGTAATCCAATATAAAATCGATATTTTTAAAAAATTCTATTTCTTCTTCTAAATCAAACTTTATAAATTTATCAATATTTCCATCATCTACAACATAAACACCACATGAATATATTTTCATATATAATTCTTTACTCATAGGTATATTTAAATTATCTAAAAATTTAAGATCACTTTTTTGTACATAAATGGCATTATCTGTAATTATTTTCACTTCATACTCCTTTTAAAATATCACTTATCTATATTATTATATTCTCTATTAAAATATAAGTCCGTCATACCAGCTATAAAGTCGATAGCTTTCCTATAAGAAGTTGTATTATTTATATATTCATCATTCATATCATTTAAGAATACCTTAAATATATTAGCATCCTTATTATTAGATTCTATATCAGATACATACTTATTAAACAAGGTTCTAAACATTACTTCGTAATTATCAATATCTTCTTTTGTATTAGCTTTACTATATATATGTTCATAATTAAATTTCTTTAATTTAAATATTGCATTATATACCTCATCGGACATTTTAATATATGGTTTATCGATACTATTATTCAAAATATCAAGTATAACTGTATTGATTATATCTTTATTAGTACTACCTATAACATCAGTTATATCTCTTGGAATGTCACTTACATTTAAAACACCTAATTTAATAGCATCCTCTATATCTCTACCTATATAACCTATAATGTCACTTATTCTAACAACACACCCCTCTAAGGTCATAGGAGTTAATTTTTTTAATGTTTCTTTATTATGATAACAATCTTGATACTCTTTTAAAAATATGTTAACATCTTTATTTTTAGGTGCGTACTTACTACTTAAAATCTCACCATTATGACATAATATACCATCTAGAACCTGCAAAGTTAAATTAATTCCTTTACCATTTTTTTCAATAAACATTAAATTCCTAACACTTTGAACATTGTGATTAAACATACCCTCATTACATTCTAAACTGATTTTATTTAATATAGCTTCTCCAATATGACCATATGGTACATGTCCTATATCGTGACCTAATGCTGATGCTTCAATTAAGTCCTCATTTAAATTTAGCCCTCTACCAATTGTACGGGCTATTTTAGAAACTAGTTGAACATGAATCATTCTTTTTGAAATATGGTCGTTTTCTGGATTAGTAAATACTTGTGTTTTATCTGTATAACGTGTATAGGAAAGGGAATGGATAATCCTATCTATATCTCTAAAATACTCGGGTCTTATATCATTATTATCTTCTTTTAATCTAATGCCCTCTTTACTTTTTGATGCATATTTTGATAGTATTTCATCGTTTTTGTACATTCTTCTAATAATTTTATCATTCATCACTTTTTTCTACCACCATTTTAATTGCTGTTAAGACTTTATCGACATTTTTTGTATCAACTCCACCACCTTGGGCAAAAGTAATAGAACCACCACCATTACCATTTGATTTTAAACTTGCTGTTTTTACTAATTCACCTACATTAAAAGGTAAGCTAGTAGAAGATTTAGCGATATAATTCACATTGTTGTTATTTATATTTGCAATAAATATTAATATTGGTTTATGTTTATTTTCTAATGTATCTACTACTTGTTTTAATGATTTTGTATCGTAATTTTCTAATTTTAAAATAATGGTGTTAATATCATTTATCTTAATTAAAGCTTTTTCAAATAAATCTAGATCATTCATAGCTTGTGACTGTTTTAATTCTTGATATTTTTTATCAATATTAGCTACTACTCCTTTTATATTTGTTACTTCATCTAAGTTAAATAGTACATCTTGATATGTATGTGGAGCATCATGATCAATATTAAATAATGACATATCTACTTCTAGATTAATATCATGACTTATAGCATCGCTTACTAGATTTTTTACCTTGTTTAATAACTTCATCATTTCATCATTATATGGCTTAATAGCCTCAAATAACACTTCTTCTATATTTGTATCAGTCGATCCTTCAACTCTATATATGTTGCTACCCTTTGATTCTAATGATTTAATTCCAAATCTTTTAATATCATAGGTATTTAATACATGTGTACCACCACATAGTTCTTTGCTATCTCCTATAGAGACAACTCTAACAATCTTACCGTATTTATCACTAAATAGAGCCATAGCACCACTATTTAAAGCTGTATCAATATCCATTACTTCTGTTTTAGTATCAACTTTCATATTGATTTTTTCGTTAACAAGTTTTTCAATTTCTATTATTTCTTTTCTAGATATTTTATATTCGTATCTAAAATCAAATCTAAATCGTTTATCATCGACATATGAACCCATTTGATGTATATCACTTGATAATACCTGCTGTAAAGCCTTTTGTACTAAGTGTACAGCACTGTGATTTTTTCTTGTATTATCCCTTTTTTCTTTATCTATTTTTACTATTACTTCATCGCTTACATTTATTAATTCATCAGTTTCTATATAATGGAATGTTTGACCATTTGGCCCTTTAAATGAATCTATTATTTGAATATCATTAATATAACCTGTATCGGATACTTGACCACCTGACTCTGTATAATAAACTGTTTGATCTAATACAATGTATCCTTTTTTTTCTAACTTTTGTACAAATTTTTCTCCATCAAATATAGCGATTACCTTTGAATTTAATTCATACTTATAATAATCAAAAACACTTTCCTCTTTAAATTCCAATAAAGCTTCATTTTGATTTGACATACTACTTGTTTTGACCCTAGCATTTTTAGCGAGTTTCTGTTGATTTAACATAAATTTATCAAATTCCTCTTTTGATACACTAAAACCTTTTTCTTTAGCATATTCTTCTGTAAGTTCAAAAGGAAATCCATACGTATCATAAAGCCTAAAAGCGTCCTCTCCACTTATTTTTGAATCGCTACTGTTTTTCATAATTTCTTCTAGACGTTTTTCGCCTGCTTTTAAGGTACGACTAAATAGTTCTTCTTCTTGGTTTATTTTATATTTTATAATATTTATATTGTCATTTAATTCTTCATAAGCATCTTTCATAATATTTATTACTTCATCTACAAGAATACTCATAAATGGTGTATCGATATTTAGCTTTCTTGCATATCTAAGTGCTCTTCTTAATAGCCTTCTTAAAACATATCCTCTACCTGTATTTGAAAAACTTGCACCATCTGATAAAGCAAAGGTTAATGCTCTTACATGGTCAGCAATAACTTTATATGGCATCTCACCATTATATTTAGTATTAGATAATTCTTCTACTTTCCTAATAATTGGCATAAATAAATCGGTATCATAATTTGTTGATGCACCTTGTAAAACAAGACACATTCTTTCAAGTCCCATACCTGTATCAATATTTTTATGAGGAAGTTCTTTATAATCTTTACGATCTACACCCTCTTTAGCATTATACTGACTAAAAACAATATTCCATATTTCAATATAACGGTCATTTTCAATATCCTGTTTTAATAGTTCTATTCCTTTATTTTCCTTATCGAATTCTATTCCACGGTCATAAAATATTTCACTATCAGGTCCACTTGGTCCTGGACCTATTTCCCAAAAATTTCCTTCTAATTTGATAATGTGATCACTACTAATTCCCTGTTTTACCCATATATTATAAGCATCTATATCGTCAGGATAGATAGTTACATAAAGTTTTTCTTTATCCATTTCTAGATATTTGGTTAAAAACTCATAAGCCCAGCTTATCGCTTCTTCTTTAAAGTAATCACCGATTGAAAAATTACCTAACATTTCAAAGAAAGTATGATGTCTTGCTGTTTTACCAACATTTTCGATATCGTTTGTTCTAATACATTTTTGGCTACTAACAAGTCTAGTATTTGAAGGTACAATACTACCATCAAAATATCTTTTTAAAGGGGTAACTCCAGCATTTATCCATAGTAATGTTGGGTCGTTATCTGGTATAAGAGATGCACTACTAATTACCTCATGACCTTTATCTTTCCAAAATTCAAACCATAGATTACGTATTTCATTACTAGTTAGTTTTTTCACTTTTCCACCTCATCTAATATTTCATATATTTTTTTTCTTAAATCTTCAATTGTACCATCGTTTTCGATTTTATAATCAAATTTATCATAATCATCTAAATCTACTTCAGTAATATGATTTTTTTGTTCTAAAGTAAGTCCATTATCAAAATTAGGACGGTTTATTCTAATCGTTATAGTATTTTTGATAGTTGGTTTTGTTTTTTCAATCTCAACTTTTAATCTCGTATCAGCGATTGTGATAACATCAAAATAATATGAGTATACTTTTATATCTTGAATAGTACGTTCAATAAAGAAATCCTGATTTATCTGTTTTCTTATAATATCAGTACTTAATTCTTGAAGCAAACTTCTAGGTTTAGTATCATCACTACCATCCCAACCACTTATTTTTTTAGCATATTCTTTTAAACATGATACATAGTGTAATCCTATTATTTTTTTCTTTTTTTCTTCATAATAATCTTTTATTATATCTGCTGTTGTATCTTTACCATGTCTAGCTTTACCAGATATGATAAAAAGGATAGTATCTTCTTTATTCATTTATAGTCTCCTTTTTAAAATTTATTATTTCATATTTATCATTAAAGTACATAACAATTGATTTACAAGCTCCAATAATAGGTGTAGATATAACCATACCTAGTATTCCAAAGAAATGACCAAATATAAGTAATCCTAACATGATAGTAACTGGATGTAACTTAGTTGTTTTTGACATTATTAAAGGTTGTAATAAATTGCCTTCTAAGGCTTGTATAATTGCGATAAAAATAAGAGTAAGAATACCAACAGTTGGACTTATCGAAAAACCAACTATAACAGCAGGAGCACCTCCTATATAAGGTCCAGCAAATGGTATTACATTTGTTATACCGCAGAATAATCCAAATAATAATGGAGCTTTTAATCCAGAAATTACAAAAGCTATTGAGCTTACAACAAAAATAAGGGTACAATCAAGTAAGGCTCCTGTTACAAAACTACGACATGTTTTATTTATCTGTTTTAGAAGACTTATTGTGTCTCTATGCATATTTTCTGGTAAAAAAGTTATAATTGTATCTTCTGCACTATTAAAATTAATTAACAAGTAAAAACCTATTATTAGACCAACTAATATTTTACCAATTCCTGAAAATATAGATTTAACTAAATCTATTGTCAAATCAGGTAATGAGCTTGTTAAACCCGCACCAAAATTGTTTATCATTTCCATTACCTTTTCCTTAGTGGATAAGGCATCGAATCCTTCTATAGTATTTAAATTAACAAATATTTCATCTATCCAATCATATACTTTATCTAATATTTGTGGAATATTATTTACAAAATCATTTATCTGATCGGACATAAGGGGTATTATCATTGCAAAAATAACTACTATAATTAAAATAAATATAATGTAGGTTATTATTGTACCTATTAATCTTTTCATACCTTTTTTTTGTAATTTAGTTACAATAGGATCAAATAACCATGCTATAAATAATCCAATAAAAAGGGGGGATGCTATTGATAAGATAGTTAGTATAGTTGATTTTAAATTAAGTTCTTGTGAAAGTTTAATAAAAACATAAATACTTATTGCAATAGCGAAAACATAGACTATTTTTAACAGGTTACTAGAGATATTTAATATCTCATTTAACTTTACTGTATCAATACTTTCTTTTGATTCTTTTTTTCTAAACATATTTTACCTTCTTTCTATTAATATTTTATCAAAAAACAAGGAAAAAAAATATAGTATTTCATATATTTTTGATAAATTTTAATAAAGTTCATTACCTGTTTGTGCGATTATATGAATTCCAAAATCACCACTTACTAATTTATTCGTAACAGGTATATCTATTTTATATAGATTGATGGGCTTTCCATTTACAATTTGAGTAGTTGTATCATATGTAAGTTCCCCTATTTTACTACCGCTTGTTAATTTCATAGCATAGTTATCATATGTAATACTATTGTTTATAATTTTTAATTGTTTAGTAGTATTGTCAGTTGTAATTGTAACACAGTTAATTCCACAACTTGCAAGTGAGATATTACGATTGTTGAATATATCACTATATATCTGTTTTTCCATATTAGCTTGATTAATATATAATGTTGTTTTTAAATCCCCTTCTTTATACATTGATTTTAAACTAAGTAGTAGTTCTACTAGTAGGACTAATATAACAGATAAAAGCAAAAATGTAGACATTATTTCAATTAAACTAAATCCTTTATTATTCATATAATCACCTATATACTTAAAACGATATTTGTATAAGTATCATCATTATATTTGATAATTAAATAATACTTACTATCATCTTCTTTAATTTTTTGATTTTTGACAAATTTATATAATCCTTCATCATATGGATTATTATTTTCAAGAGCATTTTTTAATCCCTCTAAACCACCTTTAGCGATAATAGCGGTTTTAATATTTAATGCTGAAAATAATATACCACAGTAGTTGCTACTATCAAAATAACTGCAACTAGTTATATCAATATATTTTAAACTACTATTATTTACTTGATTTACTATTTTTCTTGCTTCTACACCACTTAGATACCTATCGGCATTAAATCCTTTATACAATGCTTCTACAGTATTATATTTAAAAGAATTATTGTAGTTATTTTTTAAAATAACAAATTGTGAAAATAGATACACAAGTGTTCCTACTATGAATGTCGATATAAGTAAAGTTTCAAATAAAGTAAAGCCTCGATTATTTTTTTTCATAAATTAACTCCTTTTTATTGTTTTTATCTTTAACTTATTATATAATATATTTAGACTAAAAGCTAGTCCTAAATTAAAAAAAGAATAAAAAGGGAGAATAAATATGCTTAAAAAATTCGATTATGAAAAAATACCTATAGTTGAAATAGTTAATGAGATACTAGTAGATTCATCTAAAAGAGGAGCTTCTGATATTCACTTTGATCCTCAAGAAAAATATATGAAAATAAGAATAAGAGTCGATGGTGCTTTAATGGATTATTCTGAGGTTCCAAACGATGTTAAAAAGAACTTGATAACTCGTATTAAGATAATTGCTGGAATGAATATCACTGAATCACGTCTACCACAAGATGGTGCCATAAAAGCTACTGTCCAAAATATGAATCTAGACCTTCGTGTTTCAGCCCTACCAACTTTAGATGGTGAAAAGATAGTTATTCGTATACTAGACTACTCTATGAGTTCTAGTGGGTTAGAAAATTTGGGCTTTAACAAATATAATTATGAGAAAGTGCTTAAGATGATGAGTGCACCAAATGGTATCATACTAGTAACTGGTGCTACTGGTAGTGGTAAATCTACTACTGTATATTCAATTTTACAACGTCTTAATAAAGAGGATACAAATATTATCACTGTCGAAGATCCGATAGAAATGAATATAACTGGTATCAATCAAGTACAAACCAATAGTGAAATAGGATTAACGTTTGCTAGTGCACTAAGATCTATATTACGTCAAGACCCTAATATCATAATGATAGGTGAAATCCGTGATAGTGAAACAGCTAGAATAGCTGTACGTGCTTCTATTACAGGACACTTAGTACTATCTACAATCCATACTAATAGCTCACTTAACACTATTGAACGTCTTCTTGATATGGATGTTGAAAGATATCTACTTTCTTCTGCCTTAACTGGTATCATATCACAAAAGCTCGCTAGAAGGCTTTGTCCACATTGCCGTGAGAAAAGAAAAACTAATGAATACGAAAAAAACTTATTTAACAAGATACTTCATAAAGAAATTGACGAAATATATACAACTGTTGGTTGTGATGAATGTCGTAATGGCTACAAAGGTCGTATCGCTATTCACGAGGTACTTCTTATAAATCAAGCTATAAGAGATGCCATAAGTGGGAATGTTAGAAAAGAAAAATTAAGAGAATTAGTATATTCAGCTGATGTTATTACCCTACTTCAAGACGGTTTAGAAAAAGTTATTGATGGTGAAACTACTTTTGAAGAATTATTAAAAATCATCGATCTTGAAAATGATGATAATGAAAAAGCTGGTGATTACAGCTTAAATGATGCTATTGATATGACTCATATTACACACCATCCAAATGATGGAAAGATTGAAAACAACCTTAAAAAGGACTTTGATTCATTTAATAAGGACTTAGATAAAGATAATGATAACCTTGATTCATTAAATATAAATAACGAGGAACTAAAAAATGTCGATACAACTATCTTTGAAGACGAGGAAGATAATTTAAAAAATACTACTTCTTACACTAATGAAAAAGATACAGAAGATTTTTCTACTGACAAAGACCCTATTTTTGATAAGTTAGCTTCTTTAACTAAAAATAACGAGGAATCTACTTTAGATGAACAAAACAATACTAATTCACCTTTAGATACTTATGATGATTTTGATTTAAATTTTGATAATGATAAAAGCGTTGATCATGATATAGATGATTTATTAGATAGATTAAATAGAGAGTAATTCTCTATTTTTTATTGCTAATCAATATTTGGTATGCTATAATAGTTAATTATTAGGAGGATTATAAATGAAAGATATAAATTATATAGTAAAAAGAGAGGCAATATGTGTTGGACTTTTAGATAAAACTAATTTTGCAAGAATTTCTCTTGTTTACGAAACTTATGATTTAAGTTTATTTACAAAAATGGAAATTGCAAAAGGTTTAATTACAAAAGAAGAAGCAGAGCAAGCTTTTATAGACGACTTTGGTGCTCCATACAGTCCTTTTAAAAGTCCAACCTTAAATTATGTTGATTCATGTTCAAGAATGATTGATGCGAAAATTTCTCGAAAAGGAATTATAGTAATTGATGAAAATAATCAAGCAAATGATTTACTTTTTGATGCACCACGTTATCCCATATTTAATGTTTCTAGTGATGATCTTTGTTTAGAAGCACCTATAAGTTATAAATGGACTTTTAAGTTTGATAAAATACTTCAATATTTTAATTATCCCGAATATATGACTTATGAAGATGTTATTAGAATGAAAACATTTTTTCTTGATAGCGATTTTATTTTTGATTATTGTGAGTTATTTGGTAAAACATTATGTGATAGATCTGGCTGGCAAATGCCTGATGGTCATGGTGGCTTTAAATTTTTCTGTAATTTAAATTCAGATGAACCACCAAAAATTCCGATGGATTATTTTCTTGCTCTTTATGATACAAGGCTTTATGATTATAGACCAAAAGAGTACGAAGGTTCAGTTAGAGAACTTAAAAAGGTTTTATAAGTAGGCAATTGGGCTTATTTTCAAATACTAACAACTCCCCTCTTACATAAATTGTTGTAAAAATAAATTTTTTATTGACTAACATACCTAATTATATTATAATACGCTCTATAAAGGAGGATTATCATGGATATTGAAAGTAAAGAAGATATACAAAATGAAGAAGATAAAGCAATTTTTTATGATGAAATTTTAAGAATCATTGAAGAAGAAAAACTATTAGCTGAAGAAAGAAGCAGATTTGAAAATAATATATATGATGGAATACGTGGTTTTTTTAGAAAAATTTTTGATTCAAGGATAGAAGGAAAAGAATTAACCAATATATATCAATTGAATCATCTAAAAAAAATAAATGATGAAATTGGATTTAAATTAGAATATTTTACAGACTCATTTTATCAAGAATACTTATTTGCTCCTAATCAAATCTTAGATGATTATAATAAAGTATTAAACAGTTTATATCATATTGCACGTTTTATCGAAATGGCTGCAAAATATAAAAGTATTAAATTTAGTGAATTATATGAACAGTATAAAGAAAGTGTACATATTTATAAAGATATAAATATATTAGCATATATCAAAAATCCTAGAGTAAAAGAAGTATGTATTAAACTTATTAAAAAAATAGAAAAAAAAGAAAAAATAAGCAATGACATAACTAAGTTAACAAAAAAAATTGATTATACAGCAAATGATTTAAAAAATATAAAAATTAGTATAAGTACACTTAAAAAATATCGAAAATTATTAAAAGATATAAGTGAATTTTCATTTGATGAAACAGAAAAGAAATCAAAAACAAAATAATCAGTTATTATTGACTTTTTATATATTGTCGTGATATCATATCAAACATAAATGTTATACGAGGGGGATATAGCAATATGGAACAAGTAAAATATAGAATTGCAATAAAAACTTATATGGAAATTTTTGATTATTTAATTAATAATGATATATTTATCTTCGCTTCTGGTAAAGACTTTTTAGATTCAAAAATAACAATTAGCGAATATGGGTTTATGAGGGAAACCCAAATTTTAAGGAATACATGGGATGAACAAAATGATATATTTGAACTAGTACCTAGTATTTATGTATTAAACATATTGACAGATCTTATAGATACTATATTATATGAACAAGATATTCCAACAATAAATTCATCAGATTATGCTTATATTAATAACACACAAGCAAAAATTACTGGCGAAAAAGTATACTATCCATCATATAGAGAACTACTTAAAAAATTAAAGGATGCAAAAGAAATATATGATCAAATGCTATATTCTGGTGGAAAAATCATAAATTTTAACTTTTTTAATCAAAAAAAATTCGTACAAATATTTTCAAAATTAACCAATTTAGAAAAAAGAACTATTGAATGTTATACTAAACTTGAAGAAGAGTTAATTAATGCTACCAAAAATTTACTTATGATCGACAAGGATGCATTTCCAGTTGAAGAGCAAAAAAGACATCTTTATAAAGAAGGTGATATGAATTATCCATTACGATATGCCAGTCAAGATAATTATATTGAATGGGAAGAATTTAAAAATTGCATATATGACACTTTTATAGTTAAACAATTTGAAGATGATTTTGAAATACAAGGTATTTATAAAAAATATGTAAAAAATCCATATAAGTCAGTTTTAGGTTTAGATGGTATAACAAAATAGCTTTAAAATCAGCTAATTCATAT
>CAYTKH010000040.1:0-11800 GCA_964438315.1 uncultured Muribaculaceae bacterium
TATTATAAAATTCAACTTTTTTATCTTTTTACCCCAAAACTCTTTACACTAACTAAGATTTTAATTTTAAAAAAATTAAATTTAAAGAAAAAAAAGTGGTAATAAAATTAACCTTTAATACCACTAAAATCAAAGAAATTAGACTTTATATTAGTTGTTTTATTAATTCCTGTATATTTCGCATCTTTTAATATATCAGATGTGTTTTTTATACCATCATAACTTAATTTGTATTCTTTATTTAAAGATACTACAACAAACGATTGATTAGTAGAGGCTTTAGTTATTCCAACAACTAACTCAGTATTAAGTTTTACCATCTCTCCAATTAGATATGTAGATGTACCATATTTCTTTTCATTCATATCACTAACTTTCATTCCTAATTTTTCATAGCTGGCTTTTATTGTATCCTTATTTACTAATAATTTAGAATAATTGAAATCACTAACTTGAATAACGGACATCCACTTTTCATCTTTATCACTTATAATTAATGAATCACCTTTAATTTCATATACTAGTGACGGTGGAATAGTAATATCATAACCATTAAAACTAATTTTATAATTATTATTTTCTACTTTAGTAGGAACTTCCTTTTTTGGATTTTTAATACTAGAAGTTACTATAACAACAGATATTAAAATTAAAATAGATGCAATTACTAATCCACAAACTATTATAAGTGTTCTTTTCAAATCAAAAGGTTCTTTATAACTTGTAAATCTATCTGAATATTCGCTATTATCCATAATCTCATTATTCATATTTGTTTTTATAGTTGGTGAAATATTTAAATATTCTATATTATTAATATTATCAACATTACTACTAATATTATTATCACTATCGATAGAACTTTCTTGTACAAGTGGATTAAATTCTATATCTATAGTCTCACCTATAGTATTTTCATTAGAAGATGAATCTAACTTCAACTGTTTTACATTATCACTATCTAAATCATCAGTGCTAACATCCTCATCTGTTATAATATCTACTTTCTCTTCTATATTTTCTATATCTGGTAAATTATCAAACTCAATCGGTTTTAAAATATCATCACCGAAGATATTCTCAGCTTGATTATCTAATAATGAAGAACCACAATTTGAACATGTAATATCACTTTCTTTATTTTCAAAACCACAATTTTTACAAATCATATTATTTCCTCCTTAACCTAATATATTAATTACAAATGGTCCTAAAACCAACATTAAAATAAGTGGTACAACAAGTAATACCGATACAATACTTACTTTATTTGGTATCTTATTAATTTTTTCTTTTATTTCTAATATCTGTTTATCCCTTAAAAAATCTACTTGATTATACATAGTATCTAATATATTATTACCAAATACACTTGTTTGAGTGATATTAAGTAATATATTATTAATTGTCTCTGATGGGATTCTTTTTTTCATATCCTCGATAGATTCTATAAGTGACTTACCAAATTTCATTTCTAATAGCGTTTTTTTAAACTCTCTAGATATCTCACTATCGACATTTGATACAGTGATTTCTAAAGCATTTTCTAAGTTACGTCCTGATTCTAATGTAAGAGTCAAAATTTCAAAAAACTGTAATGCTTCCTTATCTAGTTTTTTCATTCTAGTTTTAGTTGGTCTTTCAATTGTTAAATAATAAAATAGATAATAGTAAATAACCGCTATGGTTGGGGCATAAATATATCCCATATTACTTACATATATAATTAATATAAAAACTAAAAATGTTGTAAAATATCTAATATTTAAATATAAAATGGGATCTCTAACTAATTCTAAATACTCTCTATGTAACCTTTGTTGTAAATCTTTTACATACTTATTTTTTGAATACTTTCTAACTTTGGTATCACCTAATTTTATAAGTTTACTATTTATTTTATCTATTTGACTAGTTGAATAAATTCTACCTTTAAAATTACTCATAAGCTACATCCTCACTTTCATAATCTTTCTTATAATCCAAATATAGATTAAATATATAATTAACATTATTACTATCAAGATAATACCTAAAGGATTAGTATATAATGGTACAAAGTAAGTAGGAGATATAGCTGATATAAGTATTACAAATAAGAACGGTACTAAAAATAGTATCCACGCTATAAGTTTAGATGCCCCTGTAAGTGAACGCATTTCTAGTTTAAGTTTTTTCTTATTAAACAATGATTTTTCTATTGATGAGAAAACTTTTATAATATTACCACCTGTTTTGTTTAATATAGAAAGTGATGCTGTTAAATATGTAACATCCTCTAGTTTAATTCTCTGTTCAAATCTTTTAAATACTGTTTCTATCGATAATCCTAAATTGTATTCTAAATACATTTTCTTATATTCTTCACTAATAGGACCAGTTAATTCCTTTGTTACCAGTTCTATAGCTTGTATAATACTACGTCCTGATTTAAAAGCGTTATTCATAATTATTATAGCTTGTAACAAGTCATTTTCTATTTTACTCCTATACATTTTATATTTTATTATATAAATGATATTTGGAAAATAGTAACCAAATATGAATGGTAGTATCATCTCATAAAAATTAGTCATTTTAAGTTGTATAGTTTTAGATATTAGTGTTATTATAACAAATATTACTCCTACAACTATTTTAAAACTGATAAACTCTATACTCTCATCATATAAATCATGATAAAGTGGCGAATATTTATCATATTTTTTAGCATGGTTACTTATAACAACGGATTTTTTTAACCCATTAGATAACTTATGAATAATATTTTTGAATATTGTTTTAAGTTTTTGAATTGTCGATATTTTACGATTTTTTATTGGTTCTACACTATATTTTACTATCTTTTTTTCTAAGTTTATAGCTTTTATATATTTTAAAATGAAGATAATTGATAAAATAAGTGCAAATATTACTCCTACTTGCAATATATTAATTGATGATTTACTACTTCTTACAATATTAAATTTATAGGTATTGGTAGTAATATTTGATGCTTTATCTATTACACTACATTTTAAATCGTATAAACCAACTTTACTATAATCAATACTATCTAGATTACATGTTGTTTTTAAAAATAAATCACCATCTTGTTTATCAAATACTCTAAGATAATCTCTTAAATCTTCCATTTTTAAGGTTTCACCTTTTTTTAAGGCTTCCATTTTAAATATATTACCACTTACAGTCATAATTGGTTTATCTTTATCAATATTATATATACCACTTGTCTGTTTTATTATTTTACCATTTTTATCTGTAGCACTAACTTCTATTTTATAACTTCCAGATTCTATTAAATTTATTTGGCTTACTCTGTTAGTTGTAATACTCATATCTTTTATAACTTTATTATCTTTATATACTTTATAATTATATTTTACTATAGAAGTACCTGGCTTATAGTCTATTACAAGCTCTTTATTTGTAACTTCTAACTGTGAATATAAACTAAAGCTTCCCTCCATAGTATCCACTCCTATTCAAACATATTTTCTAATGTATCAATACCACGATCTTTTATTTTTTTACAAGATAGTGGTTCTTTTTTACTCATTAAAAATTCACCAATAACCTCCCCATTATTTGTAATACCTGTTTGTTTAAATGAAAATATTTCTCTTACTTCAATATTGTCTTCTTCTAATCCTACTAGTTCCACTATACTAGTTACTTTTCTTCTACCATCCGATAATCTTTGGATATGGACAACTATATCGATGGCATTTCCAATATACTTTCTTAAGGCATTGATAGGTATTTCCATACCAGCCATTAAAATCATAGTCTCAAGTCTATTTAAAGCATCGATTGGACCATTAGCATGCATTGTTGTTAAACTACCATTATGTCCTGTATTCATAGCTTGTAACATATCAAATGCTTCTTTGCCACGGACTTCGCCTACTATGATACGATCTGGTCGCATTCTTAGTGAATTTATAACTAGATCGCGAATGGTTATCTCTCCTTGTCCTTCATAGTTAGTAAGTCTAGTTTCCATCGAAATAACATGTTGTTGTTCTAGTTTAAGTTCAGCTGCATCTTCGATTGTTATAATACGTTCATCATGTCCTATAAATGATGATAAAACGTTTAACAATGTGGTTTTCCCACCGCCTGTTCCTCCACATATGATAATATTTAACTTAGCTTTAACACAAGCTTCTAAGAACCTTGCCATATATGGTGTAAGTGTTCCATTTCTTAAAAAATCGTCTATATTAGCTAATTCAGGTTTAAATTTACGAATAGTTAATACTGGTCCTTTTAACGATAATGGTGGTATTACAGCATTAAGTCTTGATCCATCTTTTAATCTAGCATCCACCATTGGATTAGCTGTATCTATTGTTCTACCTATAGGTTGAATCATTCTTTGTATTGTTCTTGTTATATGTTCAGGATTGATAAACGATACACTATCATCTAAAACTATTTGACCATTAAGTTCTATATATATTTCATTTGTCCCATTGACCATAATTTCTGTTATTTCTGGATCTTCTAATAATTCACTAATAGGACCATAACCTGTTATTTCATTATCAATCAAATTATATATATACGTTCTTTCTTGATTTGAAAGATCATATCCTTCTAATGATTTATCAATACTCTTCTTTATCAAATCATCTGAGGCTTCTAATGTAGTATTATTATCAATTAAATCTTGAATTATTTTATTTCTGAGTTCCTCTAATAATTCTTTATTTTTAAATGCATCATAGTCTTTAACCATTTTAGGTTTGTTAGATTCTTTACTAACTTCAAAAACATCGACAAATTTTTGCATTTTATCACCTTACCTCAAGTATTTTATTTAACATATTCTCTAATTGTTTTATAGTTTTAACAGCTTTTTTGTTTATTTTATTATCTAATGTAAGTATTTTTCCATTTAAGATATAATCACTAATATTTTTTATATATATATCATCATGAATTATATAATCAATATCACTATCGATCATATATTTTATTTCATAATCGCTATAGTTTGCATGTTTATTTATAGCTTTATTAAGAACTACTGTATAATTATCTTTTTCCATATCACTAAATATCGATACCATCGTACGCATATTTTTTAAATCATATAGATCATTAGTTATTAAGTAAATTAATTGGTCACTAGAATCGAATGCTACTAGATTAGTATCAATTAATAAATGACTTGTATCGATTAAAATTATATCATATCTTGTACTTGCTTTATCTAATATCATTTCTATATATTTTGCTCCTATTTTACTTGCGTATCTAGGGTCTTTAGGTGAGAGTAAAACATCTATATATTCACTATAGTTAACAACATAGTTTTCAATCATGTCATAGCGGTTATTTCTTATATCATCTGATAGTTTATATATATCATTTTCACTTTCTAAGTTAAGGGCTAGGGAAATACCACTTGCATATAAATCTAAATCAACTACTAATGTTTTATATTTTTTATTTTCAAGTATTCCTGCTAACATTAATGTAAGTGTAGTTTTACCTACTCCACCTTTAACAGAAGTAATGGAAATTATCTTTGCCTTTTTTATTGCCACACTACCACTCCTTTATTATAATATTTTCTTCTTTTACCCCTGTATATTTTAAAGTAATCAAATACATTTCTTTTAAAAATATATTTTTAAAATCACTATCTACTTCTATAATAAGTTCAATATTTATCTTATTTTCCAATATGTCAATATGGTTTTTTCTTATATTTTTAATTTTACCTTTAAGTAAATTTTCAAGACTATCACTATCTATTTTATCGATATTATTAAGTCCATATGTAATAACATCTCTTATTTCACTTTTAGCATGTTTTTTAGTAAATCCTATATTACCTATATCATATAACATCATCATAAAAAGTATTAAAATAGGTAGTATTAAGATAAATGCCACCAATACTTGTCCTTTTTTATTCATCTATCTTACCTTCTAAATTTTGATTAATATTAACACTTGGACTATTCTTAATTATCCTTTTTTCCAATGTTATCTTGTATGGATTACCTAATGTCTTATCTAAACCAGGTGTATTTAGCTTAATTTTATATTCCAATTTAATATTTATTAAATCATCTTCTTCATCGGTTTTTAAAAGAATTTTTTTATTGTGAGCATAATTACTAGCATTTTCTTTTTCACCATTTAAAATATAGTCAGATATTATATCTAGATCATCTTGCAATATATATTTTTGATATATAATATTTCCTATATCAAAGATAGACATTATAATAATTAGTAGTACTGGCAAAACCAATATAAATTCAATAAGTGCCTGCCCTTTTTTATTCATATTAACACGCTTCTATTCTTATAAAATTATATCAAAATATTTATGTAATGACAAGAAAAAAGCAAGAATTTCTCGCTATTTTTTATAAACTTTATAATGTTTATCTATATCAATTTTATCTATAATTTCATCAATTTTATCACTTAAAAGTGGTACTAATATCTTTTTTTACATCTTTTATAAGATTAACTACTTGTTTATTATTTAAAATAACTTCTATTAAATTATTAGATATCAATAGTTTACTACATAAAACACCAAGTATATTAATGCTAAATTTAAAATCTTCATTTTCTAAAACATCTACTTTTATACTTTAAAAAACCATCTAACAAATTATACTCAATTGTGTATTTTGTACTCTTTTTAAGGTTATATAACCATTTATATCTAAAGTGATATCCATCTTATCTTTACCAAAAGTATTTACTAATAATATTTGTTCAGCTTTATTAAATTCACCGTTTTCATAAATTGAATCACTTTTATTTTTTTACCAATTCTATTTATATAATGAGTTTTTTAATTTAAGTAGTCGAAAAATAACAAATAAACATAGATTGTTAAAACCGACATTCAACATTTTACACTAATTATAATAATCATAAATATGTATTTTTTGATTGTTTTTGAAAGTACCAACAATATAAACTTTATAATTTTGTTTATGTTTCATAATATAATGTTTTTTACTTTAAACCTAATATATTCTTTCAATCACTATTAATCCAACTAGTAAGCATATCTTTAGACATAAATCCTACTTGTTTTTTAACTTCTTTACCATTTTTAAATAATATTAAGGTAGGAACAGCCATTACACCATACTTACGAGCTATATCATTCATATTATCTATATCAACTTTAACAATATTTATAGTAGATGACATATCTTCTAAAATTGGGCTTAACATCTTACATGGACCACACCACGTAGCATAAAAATCTACTAAAACTATATCTTCTTTTATTAAATCATCAAAATTATTTAAATCCGCATTCTTTATCATTTTTTACCCTCTTTCATTAAATTATCTATATTTTTAAAATCTAACTTTCCTTTATCTTTTAATATTTTTACACTTTCTATATCAATTACATTATACTCAATCATCGAACTTAAAGCCTCATAATTAAATGTATCAGTATCGATATTTTTATCATCATACTCACCTTTTAAACTTACTATTTTATCATTTACTTTCTTAAATCCTTTAGTATACTTTGATAAAACGATTGTATTATCCATAATTTTCTTACTCAATTTTGAATCATACACACTTTTAAAATTAAATGTAGGAAGCGATAGTATGTAAACTGCTATAAAAGCAAAGACAATTCCTTCTAAAAGCCCTATAATAAAACCAAATATTTTAGATGGAATACCAAGTACTATTGTTACCATGAGTAATTTTTCAAATACCTTAGTTGCAAATATAACAACCTTTAAAATAACTGTCAATATCGACATGACAATAAAAAACGATATTATTTCATAAACCAGTATATTTATAACCACAATTCCTTTAAATATACCACCAAATTTTATAAATGGTAGATATGTATATAATAATTTTGATAAAGGATTTTTAAGATAAAATGATAATACTATAACAATAAAAAATCCTAAAAATGATACTAATTCTCTAGTTAACCCTCTTTTAAAACCAATTAAACCACACCCTAAAATAATCAATATTATTATGAAATCTACTATATTCAAAATATCACATCCTAATATAAGTATATTATAAAATTTAAAAAAAATAAAGTATTTTATTAATTTATATTAATTTACTTATTGTACTATTCATGATAGAATATTAGGTAAGAAAAGGAATGATTTTATGACTATATCGTTTAAAGTAAGTGAAAACACTAAAGATGAAATGATTGAATATTTTGAAGATAAAAAAAGGATTAAAACACCACCCTACGCCATATTTCAGGCTGATGAATGTGATACCGTTGTTACTTTATATGAATCAGGTAAGGTAGTCTTTCAAGGAGTAAGTGCTGATATCGATGCAAATATGTGGAAACAAAGAGAAAAGAAATTGAACCCTAATAGTGACATTTCTCTAAAAAATAGTGATGGCAAATCAAAAAAAGATAAACAAGATATATATATAGATTCTAAAATATATAATGCAGATTGTATTGGTTCTGATGAAGTTGGAACAGGAGATTATTTTGGTCCTATCGTTGTAACTGCTTGTTATGTAAAAAAAGAAGATATAAAATTTTTAGAAGAACTAGGTGTTAAAGATTCAAAGAAGTTAACTGATGATAAGATACTTGAAATTGTACCTAAATTTAAGGATAAAATTAAATATGAGAGCATTATTTTAACTAACTTAGAATATAATTTAAAATATAATGATGATTTAAATATGAATAGAATAAAAGCGATTATGCATAATAAAGTGCTATGTAAATTAGCTGATTCTATAAATAATTACGATTATATCATCGTTGATCAATTTGCAAAACCATATGTATATTATAACTACTTAAAAGATATACCAAACGTTAAAAAAAATATTACTTTCTTAACTAAGGGTGAGACAAAATCACTTGCTGTAGCTTGTGCTTCTTTAATAAGTAGATATATATTTATAAATCAGTTTGATAAAATGGGAGAAAGTCTTGATATGTTTCTTCCTAAGGGAGCTAGTGATATTGTTGATAAGGTTGGAATAGATATTGTAAATAAATATGGATTTGATAAATTAAAAGAAGTAGCTAAAATGAATTTTAAAAATACTGATAAAATTAAAGAAATGCTAAAACATACCGATTAAGTATGTTTTTATTATATTGTAAATTATGTAAAATACTAACTCAAAATTTATTCGCTAAGCAATACATGTCTTAATGGGAAAAAAATAGAAATCTATTTATTTAAAATTTCTTAGATTTCTACTTCAATAAACATATAATTATTTTTGTTTTGGTTTCTTTGTTACTTCTATTGCAGCATTTAGTTGTCCTTCAGTAAATACATCTGTTGAATCTTTGCTTTCACCATCTATAGATTGATTAATTAATCTTTCTCTTTCCTGTTCTAAACAATCCAATTTTTGTTGTCTTGTCATTTCTTCACATGTTCTACATACACACTTTTCAACATAAGTTTCACTTTTTTTAGGTTCTTCATCCTCTTGTCCATAAAAATACTCTTTTTCTTGCTTTGTCATCCCATCACGTATTGCACAATAATTCATATATTCTTCAGTCGACATTTCATTTGACTTATGTTTCAAATCCCCTTCTCTTAGACAGTCATTTATAACTCCTTCTAATACAAAATTCCAATTTAAAAGCAATTTAACAGTATAAACAATATTGACAAATGGAAACGATAGTGTTATGAAAATACGTATAAAATCTACAATTTTTTCTAGAATTGATTTTTTATTTTTTACTTCTTCATATCCTTCTCTTTCTATTTTTTTCTTAAGTTTAATATCACTTATAACAAAAGAAACCCAAGTTATAGCAGTTGATACTAAATAAAAATTAATAAACATAGTTAATTTCCCCTTCTTCAAACGATTTATAATGTAGCATAATTATATTAACCTGTCAAGCATTTTTTGATTATTTGTTGATGATTTTTTCATAATACAACGTTCACACATTATAAAACAATTACAAAATTTTTAAAATTTATTGCATTTTATAATATAAAGTTCTATAATATAGAAACAAAAAAGGTGATACTATGTTAAAATTAAATACCAATAATTTTTATAATGATTTATTTAATAAGGAAATAGTTGACTATCATAATATATTATTATTTTATCATTTTCTTTTAAAAAGATTTTATAAAAATGACTCTACAAACAGATTTAATATCTATTATTTAAAAAAGTACTTATGTATACCAAAGAAGTAATCAATTTAATTGGAAATGACCCAGTAAGCGAAAAAGATTTAATTACATTTTATGATCAAGCAAACGAACTTTCTAATCATGTTGATGAATTGATGTTTGATATAGATTTTAAACATTTTATTATGATAGACTTTAAAATATGTTCATTATATTTACTTAATATGTATGGAGAAATAAACCAAATATTCTTTGAATTATTAGATGTTAGTACAGCTATAACAAGCATTGATTCAAAACAAGAAAAAACATATACTATGTAATTTCTATAAATTATGGTAATTATTTAAAATTTTTAAAAAGTAATTAGCTTCCCTTACTAAATGATCAATTAGTAGTGGATTTATAATGCTTTTTATTTTGTTATCTAATATATCTTTTAAACATTCTAATTTAAATTTTTTAAATTCTTCTGTCTCTTCCATACTTATGTTAGTTAAATTAATTAGATTATTATTGCTATTTATTATTTTGTTATAGCTTAATGCAAATTTATTAGCTTCATTGATAAGTGTCTGTTCTTTTGAATCTAATAAGTTTCTTACTAATAGAGCATGTTCCTTCATAATGTTATTAAAAAATATCTCTTGTTCATAAACAAAGTTATTATCTACTACTTCTTTATTTTCTACTTTAAGTAGTAAATCGTGATACATTTTAGCTTCTTCTATCATATGTTTTATAAAAGATGGATAATTGAATGTGTATATTTTACCACTTAATACTTTATCTAATATGTCTTTTTTAAATTTAATTAAATCTTCTAATACTGATAAAGTCTGTTTATTTATATCACTTATTTCATCACTATCTTTTATACTTGGATTTAAATTACCACTTTTTAGTTCTAATTCTTTTATAGTTGTATCGGTATCTATTTTTATACCTGTTAATTTACTTGTTTTATCCTCTATATCTAAAGTATTCTTAGTAACTATTGTATTATTATTCAATGTTTCAATACTTATATTATTATCAGCTTTATAAACTACACGTTTTAATATATTATCAAAAATATTTTTAAAGTTACAAGCTATATTTTTATATTCTAAATTATTAGTAGTAAAAGCATTTTCAATAAAAAAGCTGTGTTCTTTCATAATACGACTCCAAAATAGATTTAACTCTAGTGATAGTCTTATATAATCGTTATTATTCATATGTTTACCTCCTTTTTAATTATATGTTAATAAAAAAAAAGTACCACTGTGATACTTTATATTATTTTATTTAGTTTTTTATATTCTTCTGTCTCTTCATATGAAGTAAATACTTTCCTTCCAATAGTAGGTTCATATAGTTGATATATTTCTTGTTTATCACTATCGAAAGGATTATAGATGACTAATTCATTAATAGCATAATATGGATTAAGTCTTTTATTAATCTCAGCTACTCTAAGTTCCTGTTTTAATACTTCAGAGCTAAGTTGCTCGTTACTTATTATTCCATTTCTAACATTAACAAATAGTTCATTATTTTCATCATTATCTAGATACTTGTAATATCTGTAAATGGTAAAATAAAATGTAGGAATTCGGTAAATTATTTTGTCGGTTTTCCTACATTTTTAATATGTTAAAATATAC
>CAYTKH010000041.1:0-11792 GCA_964438315.1 uncultured Muribaculaceae bacterium
AATAGTACTATTTCCTAAAGAAATTATATCAGCTAAATTTAATATATAAGAATGATGCTTTCTATTTAAGGTGATATTTTCTATCACTTCTTTATCACAATCTTCTAGTAAACTATTATTTTTATCTATAGCATAACTATAAAGTCTCTTATCATTTAAATTAATATCATCTAGTTTTTTATGTGTTTTATTTTGTATTTCTTCTAATATTTTAACTTGTGGATTTGTATTTAAATAAATTCTATATTTCTTTAAGTCATCTACATTATTAATAATTATGTTTTCTTCTTTAAAAATTTTTTTAATATATTCAAATATTGTACCAAAATAATCCTCATTAAATTCTAAATCGAATGTCATATTCCTATTATAAGGAATTTTATATAAAATAGGATTTACAAAAGTAATTCCTAATAAATATGCTATAAAAGAAGAACCACATACTCTATCTATCATAATTTTTTTGTCTTTTTTTACTCTATTGACTATTTTATAAATCAATAAAAACTCATATTCCTGGTTTAATTGTGATATTATATTTAACTCTTCTTTTACTCTTGATTTAACCTCTTCTTTTATTATATCATTATACAACTGTTTTAATTTACTTTCTACTATTTCTTTTAAAGTTATCTTAGTCATTTATAACTACTCCCATCTACTCCATTTATTTTTTTCTCTAACTATTTTGGTTTTTATAACATCTATTAATTTTTTATCGATATATTTTGTTGTTTCTTCTAATTCTTTTATAGTCCCATAACAAGTAATTTCTACTTTATCATTATGTGTTTTAATAAAATTTACAGCATTATTCAACTCTTCTATATAATCTCTTCCCCACTTTGTTTTTAAACTTATTTTTTCATCGTAATGACTTATAATATAGTAATCATTTGTTATTTTAATTATTACTTCATCTATCTTTAAAATATGTAATAAAATTTTTACATCGTAATTGTCTTTTAAATTTTTTAGTTCTTCGAAGGTAAATTCTTCTTTTCTAATTTCTTTTAAAGTGGCTAAATAAGATGGATATCTACTTTTAGTTAAATCAGCTATATAAAAACTATATTTACCACTATCACCTAATGATTCAGGGTAATTTATACCTCTAAAAAGCATATTATATTTATTTGGTCTTATTTTTACTAATTCTTTTAAATTGGATATATTATTATCTTCCATATATTTTTTTGTTAGCTCTATATACTTATTAAAATCTATATTGAAATTAATATTATAATATTCAAAAAGCTTTTTTATACTACTATAATGTAATTTTTCTTCGAACATTGTTTTAAGATCTAAATACCAAAAGTTCATATCAATTTTTGTATGATACATTGCGGTTATTAAAAATGATAGATCAAATTTTCCATTAAAGCATATTACATAACAACTTTTCAAAAAATCTTTTAATTTTAAGAGAGCTTCATTTAATTTAATACCGTTTTCTAGTTCTTCATCAGCTATTTTGGTTAAATTTGATATATATTTAGGTATTTTCCTCTTAGGTTTAATGTGAATTTTTAGCTTATCTAATTTTTTGAGATTTTCATCAAATTTTATACATTCAATAAGTATTAGTTCATCCTTTTTATAATTAAATCCTGTCGTTTCTATATTTAAATATACATAATTCATATTAATAGATCACTACCTTTCTTTTTTCTAATTTAAAATTAATCTTTCTTTCGTACATTTCAAATAATATTTCTAAAAATCCTAATTCTTGTTTTTCTTTTAAAGTCATCCATATTCTATCTACCTTATTTAATTTCATATATCTTTCTTTTAATGTTTCAATATTGCATGAAAATATTTTATCGTCAATATATCTAATATCATAATTAGAAATTAATTCTCTATAATATTCTTTTTTAAAATATAATTTATAATACATCTGCATATATGATATTCTTATTTTATTAATTATAGTGGCTTTACTTGTTGTTTTTATTGATAAATTTTCTATATAGTTTATCACACTAAATATTGCTAAATCATCTAATTTATCTTCTTTTAATCCATTATATAAATCATCTAATATTACCTTTCTTTCTAAATTTGTTATGATATTTATTAAATCATCTAACCATAAATTAGGTATACTTTTAAGTTTTCTTTCGATTATTTTATTATCAAATAAGTTTATATTTAATAATCCAGATTTTCTATCTAATATATCAAATCGAGTATTAAAGGCTTCTATATCTTTAAATAGGTCATATACTTCTTTTTGATTACATAGTTTTATTTCTGCTTTGGTAATATTTCTTAAATTTGTTATAAATTCTATATCTTCATTAGGTATAAATTTTATTTTAATTAAATTATCTTTTAAATCATCATAATCATAATAGGTACATTTTATATTTTCTTCTACTTTACTAATTGGTGTAAAATCTTCTATTTCGTTATTATTTGGTATTATATAATATGAATTATTTTTTACTTCTTTATTTATGATTATTTGATCTAATAAGTTACATATGTAATCTTTTTCATACAGTTTAAACTTCTTATCTATCTTTTTTTCATAACGCTTTATTATATATGGTATCATATCTTTTGAGAGTTTATATCCGTAACTATGCTTAATTAATTTATCATTAAACTTCTGTTTTATAAAGTCATAAAGCTGTTCTTTATAAAATTTGGGTGATATTTTAATTATAATATCAGGTGTTTTTTGAAAAAACAGTTCATATGGTAAATTATATGGTTCAATATCTGTTATATCTAGAATATAAGAAATTAACATATTATTTATATAGCCATCTAATTGATAGTACTGATTTTTATCTTTAATAAATTTTGTAATATCATTAAGTATATTAAAGTAGTATGTATATTTTAATTCCTTTATTAAATTAAGTTCTTTATCTAGTCTTTCTTTAAGTTTTAATGAAGGATTTTTATATTTGTTTTTAAAAGTAGTTTTTACTCTACTTGCAAATTCAATATAATTATCTTCGTTAGTATAAAATTTTAGATCGTTTATGATTATATTTTCTAATTTATCAAAAATTAAATTAGTATTTTCAATGACTATTTGTTCATCATTAATTGTTTTTAATGTATCTTCTTTATCTAGATATAGTCTACATTCTGGTTTTTTAGTTATTTTTTTTCTAAAGTACAATATTTCTAATGCTTTTATATCACCAGGAAAAAATGAATTAGGATTATTTGAATATACTACTATATTATCTATCTTTGATGTATCTATTTTTTTATTTACTTCTATATAATCAAATAATGATAAATCTAAATTGTCATTGTCTTTTAACATTAGACCTATTAATAATCCATCTTTGTATTTTAAAACTTCATTAAATGGTATTTTATATGTACTTTCATATATAGACATTATTTTATATAGGTTTTTTAATCCTCTTTGATTTTTAACTAGAATAACTATTTCTTCTAATTTTTCTTCTATTATAGATGTTAGTTGTACACCGTAACCTATTTTAAAGTCTTTAAATGAGGCATCTTTTAAGCATATTTTATTATATATCTTTTCTATCTTAGGAAATGCCACTATAGTATCTTTATCTACTACAACTATTCCTCTTTCATTAGCTTCTTTAGCATTAAAAATAAGAGATTCTATATCTATTATACTATCGTAATCTAGACTATATTTTGTTTTTGCATGTAATTCTATTTTTTTCATAAATACCTCTTTCTAATAAAATGGTATCATATTATTTTAAAACCTTATTTAAACGACAAAAAAAGCAAGCTGTTTTACTTGCATTTATATGGTTTTTCATTTGTTTCAACTACCAGATAAAATACCATTCATCTTTGGTATAATCATATCCTATATTGTGATATTTATCATTTAAATCATGCATATATCTTTCTATAGAACGGATACTAATTTTGATATTATTTTTTAAATCTTTTGTTTTTATTGTTTCAAAACCTTTTAGATAAGTATATAATTTATTTAATTTTTCTAATTTGTTTATGTTATATTCTTTTATTATATCATTTTGTTTTTTATATTCTTCATATTCTTCTGTAAGGGAAAATGATACATCTAGAAATATATCTCTATTTACTTTTTCAATATTAGACCATTTATCTTTTTTCCAACTATATTTTTCGTTATAAACCCATATTTTTACAAATTTATTAAATAATTTACGATATTTTTTATCTAAATTTATGATATCTATATTGTCTTTATTGTTTATAATTAACAAATATCCTTGATATTTAGTAGCATCACTTAATTTATTTATGTAATGAATTTTGTTTTTCTCTATGTAAGGTAAGGAGATATTAAGACTATCACTACCAAATCCAACAATTACAATGTTTTTTTTAGCTTTGTTCATATCTTTTTATTTCAAATACTTTATCTTTTGTATTTATTTTAGTATTACTAATATCATCTAAGGTAGCTATGGTAAAGCAATCGATTTTAGATAGTTCTTCTTTTAATTCATCAGTATATACTGTATCAAATACGATTTTTGGAGCTAATACAGCTTTTCTTATTTCTTTAACATCGTCAAATTTAAAATCAATTCCACCAACTGTACTTAATGCCTTTTCTATCTCTTTTTTTTGTGTAATCAAAAGATGTTTAAAAAATGTATAATAAGTAGTAATTTCTAATAATGCTCTTAAAAACAGTTCGTTAGATTCACTAAGATTTTCACGTTTTTGTGTAATTTTGCCACTACATTTTTTAAGTTCTATTAAATATAGTATTTTATTTTTTTCATCGTATGTAATTAAATCGATGGGTACCTTTCCTCTATCACATGGAAATTCGTAAAATAGCGGTTTACCTAAAATATCAACATATTCATTAGATAGCATAATATGTCTTTGAATCATTGTTTCTAAACTATTACCCTTTTTACCATCTATGATATAATTAAAAGTATTTTTTACTTTATCTTGATTTTTTAAAGTTAAACGATCTTCAATTTGATCTTCATAGTTTTTTCTTTCAACATATCCATTTGAAAAAGGGTTGGTATTTTCTAATTTATTTATAAATTCTTTTAATGATTTTACATTAGCTTTATCTTTTATTAGTTGAATTAATTCTTCTTCGTATTTCTTTGCCTTTTCTTTGTTATTTATTATGTTTTCTCCACCAAGACACTTATAATATTTAAAAATGTCATCTTCTTTTTTTAACTCATTATGGATTCTTTCCATACATTATCCTCCTTTTAATAATTATTTTGCTTAATCTTATCATAATTCTTATAATTATTTGATATTATAATAATTAATAGAAATTTCTATTCGCCATTAATGTGCGTCAATTTAAGCTTTTTTTGTTTTCTTAATATACGCATTAATTTGCAAAATTCCATCTCTTCCCAAATTCGTTTCGTTGTTTCTTTATTATTATGATATATAGATAACATATCATAAGTCCAACAATTAAACAAGTCATATCTATCAAATGGTGGTAATGAATTATTTTTGTAATTTTCTTTATCATTTACAACATGCCACTCCCACTCATCAATGACATCATAAAATGTTTTATCCGAATAGAAATCTACAATCAAATTCTGCTTTTCTTCTATAGACCAATTTGGATTTTTTAAAATTAAATATTTAATGCCAAACGCATCATTAGGCCGGTGGATTGTTACACCATCACCCATCGCTTCAGAAATAGTGAAAGCTTTTTGTTTATCACTCAACTTTAAATTATGATTTATTAAACTTTGCATCAAAAATGAACCACCATTATTATAACGAATTCCAAGTCTTGCTATATCTGAATTTGTATAAATGTAACTTATTAGTTCATTATATACAGTTTGATCTATATTTTCATATTCAAGTAGTATTTCACTTGCAACTGTTATGCAATTTACTAAATATCCAGTATTCCACTTGTTTCTTACTATTTTTATTGCTTCTTTTAAATTTTCTTTATTTTGTTTAATTTTATTCCATATCGCTTTAGCATTATCATCATTTACTTCTATTAATTTAGCTACATAAAGTAATTCATCTAATTGTTTAATATTATCCACTATAAACCTCCTAAATTAAGTATATCCATAAAATATGTTATAAATTATAATTTCACTTTTTATATTAAATTTCTTAAAAGTTTTGTTTAAAGCTTTGTATTAGACTTAATTTTTTCACTGAAGCTTCTTCTTTATTTTTATCAACAACAATATCTGATATTTCTTCTGCCGGTGGTTCTTTTAAGTAAGAAAGAGAAGAATTAGCAAAGAAACTTGGATCATTAATAACAAATTTTTCTTTAGAAATATAATATTTTTCCTCTAAAACTTTATATTGATTCGTTGATATATATCTAATATCAAATTTTGATATAGTTATGTCCTCACCAATAACACTTACTAACATTGGACGAGACATTTCAAATCTATGCATAACAATAGAATAATCTGTAATATCACTTGCTTTATGTTTTTTCCATGAAACATCTAATTTTTCCTTTGAAATTTCTGCTTCTGTTTTTATTTTTATACTACCATTTTCACTATAAGAAAATATTGTTCTTAGTGGCTCTTCCTCTGTATTATATTTTTTCAACACTTGAATATCCGATAAGTCAATTTTATATTTATTAACGATTGTCCCATTCCATTTAGAACAAACATACATTATTCCTTTTTGAGTCAAAATAGCTTTAAAATTCTCACTATCATTCATATATAAGAATTTTTTTATACCGTCTGCATCAGTAACAAACTCATAATCACTATGTTCAAAATCTTCTAAATATTGATTCTCAGTTACTGCTGTTTTATCAATTGATTTCTTAAATAGCGTAAAAACTAAACCATAACCACAAGTATCATCTAAAAAACTTCTTTCAATATATAAATTATTTGAAAAATGCACATATATATCATCGAAGCAAAAGAGATGAGTTGTAGTTCTTTTAGTTTTTGGCACTTTATGATATGGCATATACTTTCTATCATCATCTGTTAAATATTTATGTATCTCCTTTATTTCATCATTATAATATAATAATTCATTGGCACTAAATATAATTGAATTACTAGCAGTTGATCGCATCACTTGTACTTTATCATTTGTACAATATTTAATATGTATTTTATTGATTTTATTACCCATAAATTAAACCTCCTAACTACTCTCTAATGAATCTTACTACTTATAGAAGCACCAACAACCTTTTTTTAGCTTGCAAAATTACTATTATCTTTTATCTAAAGTTGATATTTCTTGTTCTATAAGTCCTTTATCTTTACTATTTTTAACTATTCATTTATTATATATATTTTGGATATAAAACTACGATATTATCAATTTTTCTTTTTTACACTTTCTTCAAACTTTTTTATTTTAATACTTTTATTAAAATTTAAGTAACCGATGCAGTTTCTATTACTTTTTTTCATAAAATTTATTTTTTTAATACCATTTTTTTAGCGTTATTCTTCTTTATGTCATATTCTTCTATAAATTTTTCTAGATTTTCCTGTAAATGTGGTAATGGTATCTCACCCTTAATTTGTTTCACATAATTAATTGCTTCTGTTTCCATTTCACAAGCATTCGAAACAATTGCTTCATTATCTGATAATATAATTGGTTCACCCTTGGAAAATGCCTTTCTATTTACAATTGTGATCATTTTTTTGACTAATTCATCTAATAATTCAATAGTCATATTTCCATTTAATATGGTTGTAAATAATTGTTCATCTTCTTCTTTTAGTTCATCAGCAAAATCATTACATCTCAATCCTTTACGGCTTATAAAATTTAATGTACATATATTATCTTTAGACAATATTCTTAAAGCATAAATCCCATTTATTTTGTTTTTTCTATCATTTCTATGAGTTCTAAAATCGACATAGCATCTTTCTATTTCATCTTGTTTTATATATAAATTTAATGAAATGGATGAATTATTTACCATTGGACTTTTATATTGTACTTTTTTAATTTTATCTGCTTTGAGATAAACAACTTTTAAATTATCAGATTTAATTCTTGTCCAAACATTGTTTTCATCTATTTCTAAATAGGCATTTTTTCTCCAATCAACTTTTTTAAAATTAAATTCATCTCTTAATATGTTATATGAAAATTCATAGTTGTTTTTCCCAAAATCTTTTGAGGATTTTGTAAAATAAATTTGTCCATTTCGTTCAAAGATTATACTTCGCTTAGATTTTATAGAGTTTATATCATCCCATAATACAGATTCAGCCTTATAAAATATTTCGGATAAAGGGATTGTTCCATCTTTATATTTTTGCATTAATTCTTTATCAAATAAATTGTTGCAATCATTAAAAACGCAAAAATCAAACCTTGGCATCCAACTTTGTTTCCAGTTGATCAAATTTTTTTCAGTTTCACTCATCTCATTAAGTAATTTAGGATATAACTTATTATTGAATTTATTGGTAGTAGTATATGTTGTTATATTTTCTGATATACAATTTTTTTTATACTTATATTTATTAATTTTCTCTAAATCTATATTATTAAGTAAATGTATTTCAATATTTTCTTTATCAAAGCAATAAAAACCTAAAGTCGAAATAATTTGTTCTAAAACATCTATTATACCCTCTTTATTTTCAAATTTTTCTTCTATAAAATGCACTTCAATTTCTAAATTTTTTTCATCAGTTGAAGTTGCAATATAAATTGCACCAATACAATTTGTTTCTCCTGAAAAAATCATGTAACTTTGATGATCACATAGTTCACTATATATAGTAGGACATTTTTCTACTGAACTTGCTAAGTATTCATTCATTCTTCTTAGTTCTTCTAAATATTCTTTATACTCTTCGCTGTATTTTATTAAAACAAATTGATCCTTTTCACAATTGTTTAGTGTAATACTTCTATATCTCATTAAATAAAAACCCTCCTTATATGATATTATCAATTTTTCTTTTTTACACTTTTCTCAAATTTTTTTGTCATTTTTTTAACTTCAGCACTTTCGATTGAAATTGATGTAATATCCACTTCATAATTATCACCATTCTTGTAATCACAATATACTTCTTCAAATTCTGTAATTTTTAATTTAGATAAATCTATATCTATTAATACTTTATGGGCTTTAAAGGTGGTTTTGATTAATTTTTCATAACCTTGGATTAATATTTTATAATTTGCTCTTGATAAACAACTTCCACGGTATGAAGTAGCTTTTAAATCTTTATCTTGATTATATAATACTGCTATTCTTTTAGAAAAAGTGCTATAAAATTCTAATAATTTATCTCTCATTGGTATACCTATAACCTCAGATAAATCTGTATCAAATAAGTATTTATCAATATCAACACATTGTTTTGGCCACATATGTTGATCCATTAACATATATATACAGCTATACCAAATTTGGGTGGTTACTAAAGTTGCTAATTGCCTACCAATCTTTAATTCATCTTCACTTATTTCTACTGAGTCATCTATTATTCTTTTTGGTTGATTTGATAAATACTCTATTATTATATCTTTAATTTTAGTAGTTATATCTACCGAATCATCTAAAATACTATCATAATCACACAATTTGTAGTTTGCACTTATAATATAATCATTATCTATTTCACTATATATCATATTCATATTTGAAATAATTTCAATTTTATTACTAATTTGTTTTTTTGTTACTATCCACTGCTCCTGTGCTTTTCTTTCAAAAAATCTTTGAAACAATTTTTCTCCTTCATATAATGAATCATCTACTTGTATTTTACTTTCAAAAAACTTTAGAAATTTTATAAATTCCTGCGTTAAAAAATTAGTCTCGTAACCATTATTAACTTTACATAACATATATTCTACTATTAAATCATCTATTTTTATATTATTTTCTGTACTTATCATAAAACCTCCATTAGCTCTAGTGTAACACATCAGTGCTTTAATGTCTATATATAACCTTTATTTTACTATAACCTTATTCAATTCTTTACTACCTTTTTATGATAATTTATTTTACTACATTAAGTTAAAACATATTTTTAAGTGATTTATTGTCGTGTTTTTTAAAACAACAAACTATATAAAAATTGACCAATAATTATATATTACCATAAAGGATCAAAAATAATAATAGTAGATTTTCACTAACAATTATAGTTTTTTAACTAAAAATCTAATTTTTTATTTCTTTGTTGTGCTAAAATGTCATTAAATTCTTCTGAATCTTTATCTTATTTATCAGAATCTACATAATTTAACATTTGAATATTCTAAATTTAAAATCTCATCTTTAATAACTTATCAATTAGATAATCCATACACTTTAAAATTAAAAATAATAAAATAATTTTATTATATTAAATAGAAATTAGACAAATTTAATAAATTGTATTGATAGGTAAATAAATATATGCTATAATCAAGTTTACATGGGGATGCTCAAGGTTTCGACGGAAATATCGGGTCATTGACTGCAAGTCGTGGGTACACGTTAAATACAAACAGAATAATAACTGGAAAAAATATTAAAAACGCAATTGCATCACTATTCAGTACTAAAGGTGCTGGCAGTGTAGCATTCGCCTAATATAGAGGCTTGCACTTTCTCTTATTCTTACCTATTGGAATATTAGAAGGTTCGATTTAAATAGGATATATCGTTATTTTGCTTAAATTTAACGATGAAAACAGTAAGCTTACTAAATAGATGATTGTTCATTTTCATTACTATTTAGGAAACTTTTAAATGAACTAAACTTGTAGACGTCAATGATGAAGTATTTTCGGACAGGAGTTCAATTCTCCTCATCTCCACCATGTGGTTATAAAACAAACTTTTAGGTTTGTTTTTAAATAAATTTAGGGGGATTTTTTCATGCATTTATACTTTGAGTTAGTAGAAAAAATATTATCAAAATACCCATTGGATTGGCAAAAGAATTATTTTAAAAATAAAAAAGATTTAATAATTAAACATGAAGAAACAAAAATAAAAAGTGTAACCGCGGATTACAACCATGAAGATAATGTTATTACTATTTATGGAAATAATAATAATTCTATAGTCCATGAATTATTTCATATGTCCTTTCGTGATAAGGAAAAAGTTGGCAAAAAAATAGATGATAACACTATTTATGGAAATGGTGTATGTTTTAAAAATACAATGAAAGATAGAAAACATCTCAATGGCTTAACTGAAGGTTTTGCTGAATATTTAACAGGATTATGCCAGTTTTCTAAGGGACATATAGTAGAATATTTTTTTACCGATTTATTAATTAGCATATATGGAGAGGATATTTTAGAATATTCGTTTTTAAACGATCCATTAGGATTATTAATGGATAATCGTTTTTATAATATAATTGGTTTTGCACAGAACTTAGATGATTACTATTTAAGTATACAAGAAATAGAAATTATGATGTATATGCAAAACAAATTAGAAGAGATCATGGATAAAAGCAAAATGGCTAGAAAAGAAATTATAGAATGTATGGAGCAAACTGTAAATCGTTTTAATAAATCTTTATCTAATTTGTTCGACATAATTATTGAAGAATATTTTTCTTGCGATAATTCCAAAATGGAAAAAGATTTGTTTGTTTCAAAATTATCTTCATTTATGTCAAATCCTGATTATGCTCCAATTTTGGTGTTAGATAAAGACTGTCATATTAAAAGGAAAATACAGACTAGTATAGATTTACTTAAGTAAGCCGTGGTTAACTAAATTAAATATATGAAAAATAAATTTGTTTTTATAATTTAACGATTAAAACAAATCCACAACTAAATACGAAGTAGTTTGT
>CAYTKH010000042.1:0-11772 GCA_964438315.1 uncultured Muribaculaceae bacterium
GATCAGATCAATGGGGTAATATAACAGCTGGTGTTGACTTAATTAAAAAGAAAACAGTACAAGAGGTTTATGGATTTACAATGCCACTTGTTACAACAAAAGATGGTAAGAAATTTGGTAAAAGTGAAGGAAATGCTCTATGGCTTGGTAAAAATAAAACTTCTAGCTATGAACTATATCAATTTTTAATTAATGTTGAAGATGATATGGTTATTGATTACTTAAAGATATTTACATTCCTATCTAAAGAAGAAATAGAAAAATTAGAGAAAATAAATAAAGAAGAACCACATCTAAGATTAGCTCATAAGAAACTTGCAGAAGAGATTATTACATTTTTACATGGTCATGAAGAATATGATAAGGCTTTAAAAATAAGTGAGGCTTTATTTAGTGGTAACATTCAAAATTTAAAATTAGATGAAATTATGGAAGGATTTAAGGATGTACCAAGTTTTTTCATTGAAAGCAATATTAATATAGTTGATATGCTAGTAGATAACGGTATAGCTTCATCAAAAAGAGAAGCAAGAGAATTTATAACTAATAATTCAATAAGTATTAACGGAAATATCATTAACGATTTAGAATATATAATCAGTAAAGATGTAGCAATAGAAGGAAAGCTAATTGTTGTAAGACGTGGTAAGAAAAAGTATTACTTATGCAAAATAAAATAAGTTCATATGGACTTATTTTCTATATATAAATGGTTAGTATTGCAAATAAATAAAATCTTATGCTATAATTAAACTATGAAAGTAGGGAATTTATGTTAATAAAAAATGACCGTAAAAATACAAAACACCAAGATAAATTATTTCATGCATTAGTGAGTAATTCAGATACTATATATCTAATATATGATTTAGAAAAAGCAAGTATCATATATACAACTCATAATATAGAGGAAGTATTAGGATTAAAAGAAGTTGACTATAAAAAAGATGTAACTAATATAGTAAAAGACATTCTAAATATTCCCATTATTAAAGATGGACTTAGAAGTTGGGATGAAAAATCAGAATACGTAAGCGGTATGGTTGCATATCATAATACAGCATATCAACATATAAGATGGCTAAAGTTAAAAATATATCCCTTTTCTGAAAAGAAGAAAAAATTTCATGCTATACTTGTATCTGATGCAACAAAAGAGCATGATAGGCAGCATATGTTAGTTAGCCAGGCGTCTGATATAAAAGCAAGGGAACAAAAATTAAATCAAATAGCTGCAATCAGTTATGATGTTGAGATAACTATCCAAATAGGTACAGGGGTATTTTCAATTAAAAATTTAAAGGAAATTTCCCACTACTTTGGAGAAAATCGCACTGGTAATACAGATGATGAACTTAAAAAAATCGTTGAAAATTATATTTTCGAAGAAGACAAACAACATATTATAAATGAAATTAATCGTATAACATCTCTAAAAGAAGATTTAAGTAAAGGTATCAGCTTAGAACCTACTAGTATTAAATATAGGCTTAATGCAAAGGAAGAAAAATGGCTTGAAAGTACATTATTCTATACTAAGACAAGTAATGGAATATTTATAACTATACTAACTAAAGATGTAACAGAAAATGCTGAGTATGTAAAAAAACAAAATGCTATCTTGCAAAAAGCTTTAGAAGAATCTAAGATTGCAAATAGTTCAAAAGATGAATTTTTGGCAATTATGTCACATGAAATAAGAACACCAATGAATGTAATTAATGGTCTTTCAGAATCTATTTTGATAAATGGTGATGAACTTAGCAAAGATATTAAAGAAGATATTGAAAATATTAATACAGCAAGTAATAATTTAATAGAAATAATTGATGGCCTACTAGATATTTCTAAATTAAAAACAGGAGTAGTTGATCTAAAGGAAAAAGAATATGATTTAGCTAAATTCATTAAAGACTTAGAAGCTATAACTAAAGAAAAACTAAAAAATAAAAATGTAACTTTAGATGTAGCAGTTGATCCACTTATGCCTAGTGTACTTTATGGAGATGTTTCTAAATTAAGACAGGTAGTTTTGAATATTTTAAACAATGCCGTTAAATATACTCTAAAAGGTAGTATTGGCGTTAAGATTAAATGGAATGGAGATAAAATTGCGGGCAAGCTTGCTATATCAATTTCTGATACAGGTATAGGTATTGAAAAAACAAAATTAGCAAGTTTACTTGCAAGTAGTATTAAAGATGACCAAGCTTACGTCTCAGGTATGGGTTTATATATCGCCAAGAAATATATCGAGTTATTAAATGGTGAAATTACTGCTGAAAGCGAAGTTGGAAAGGGTAGTGTTTTTACAGTTTCAATAAATCAGAAGGTAATAGATGACAAGGCTATTGGAGATATTTACTCTAGATCGACAACCAAAAAGAATGTAAATACATTTAATGCAAGCGATAAAAGAATATTGATTGTAGACGATGATGCTTTAAATATTAAAGTAGCTTCTAGGTTGTTAAAACCCTATGAGGTTAATATAGAAAGTGTTAAAAGTGGTAAAGAATGTATTGAATTATTGAAAAAAGACCAGAATTTTGATTTGATATTACTAGACCAAATGATGCCAGAAATGAGTGGTACAGAGACACTTCGTAAATTAAAAGAAGAAAATATCAATATTAAAACAGTTATGCTTACTGCGGATGCTATGGTAGGGAAAAAAGAACTTTATTTAAAAGTGGGATTTGATGATTATATATCAAAACCTATCAATACAGAACAGTTAAATGAGATATTAATAAAATATTTAAAAGGAGGTATAAAATGAGTGAACAATTTTTAAAAGATAATGGAATCGATGTTGAGCGTGGTTTAGAATTACTTGGTGACATCGAAATGTACAATGAAACAATTGAAGACTTTTTAACAGAACAGGAAACAAGGATACCAAAAATGAAAGAGTATAAAGATATTGGTGATGCAGAAAATTATGCCATTTTAGCCCATTCATTAAAAAGTGATTCTAAATATTTAGGTTTTACTAAACTTATTGATTTAGCATACGATCATGAAATTAAAGGAAAAGAAAACGATATTATTTATATAAATGAACATTTTGATGAACTTATGTTAGAAGTAAATAAAATAGAAAATATTTGTAAAAAGTATCTAGAAACAATAAAAGAGACTATGGATTAAAATAGTCTCTTAACTTTTCTTGTCAACTCTTTCATACGGAACACTATTATCAGTAACTCCTAGTATGTAATCAACAGGTACATCATATAATTTAGATAATTCTATAAGTATGTTAGTAGGTATATCATTTTTGCCTATTTCATATTGACTATATCCTGTTTGTGACATATGTAAATGTTCAGCAAGTTCTTTTTGTGTTAATTTTTTATTTTCTCTTAAACTACGTAATCTACGATACATGATATCACCTATGAACATTTTATAATAACACTATAGCAACTATTGACTTTTAACTTGTATTAAGTTAAAATGAAAACAGATAATTAAATAAGTCATATTTATTATGAGTTGTTTTGGTACTAATATACATACTTATTTAATTATTGATATCGACAGGCTATCATACTGTATCTATCAGTATTACCTACTATTAGCTATGTCGTTTTTTTAATTGATAATATGTTACATACGTGGTATAATTGTCTTATGAAAAAAAGAGATTATTTAAATATTATATTGTTAGTAAGTATATTCCTACTGATAATACTAATTATAACTAGAAACAACTATTTATATGGATCGACAACAGATTGGTTAAGTCAACATGTAACTATCGCTGAATATTTTAGAAACTTATTCTATGATACACATCAGTTGATTCCTAATTTTGCTTTCAATTTAAGTGGTGGAGTAAATATTTTTAATATGTCTTATTATGGGTTATTAAATCCTATTATTCTATTTTCTTATTTACTACCAAATGTAAGTATGATCGATTATATACAGTTATCATCTATATTGATAGTAATATTTAGTATTATATTATTCTATATATTTAGTAAAAGACATCTTGATTCTAATCTATCATTTTTGACAACCTTAATTTTCATGTGTGCATCACCGATAATATTTCATAGTCATAGACATATTATGTTTATAAATTATATGCCTTTTATGATAATGGCCTTAATAGGAGTAGAAAGATATTTTAATAAAAATAAAAGTGATTTATTGATATTAAGTATATTCTTAATTATTATGACTAGTTATTTTTATAGTGTTTCATCTATTATAGGAATTACTATATATGCTATATATTATTATTTAAAAGTAAGTAAATTCAATATAAAAGAATTTATAAATACTGGTTTAAAATATGCCTTAAGAGTTATTATTGGAATATGTATGGCATGTGTTATTTTACTACCTACTTTGTATGTCGTATCAAATGGGCGATTGGATACAAACTTCACTACTTTAATTAGTTCATTATTTTTAGATATTAACCTTAAATTGGTTTTATATGGAAGTTACTCGATGGGACTTACTAGTATTTTTATAGTAGCGATTATTTATAATCTATTAGGTAAAAAACGTGAAAAAATATTTTTAAGTTTAGTTTTTTTATCCTTTATTATCTTTCCATTTGTTAATTACTTATTAAATGGTTTTATGTATATAGATGGTAAAGCATTAATACCGTTTGTACCTGTAGCATCTTTATTTATAGGGGAATCTTTAAATGAAATATTTAAAACTAAATTTAATAAAAAAAGTTTAATTATTACAACAATTTTATTTAGTATTGTAAGTTTTATAGTTAAACATAATTATCTATTTATAATAGATGTTTCATTGATAATAATTGGCATTATTTTTATTAAAAAAAAGTACATATTAACGTTTGTTTTAATATCAATATTGATAATAAGGGTAATTACAATTAATTTAAATGATGAATTATTAAAAAAAGATGTTAAAAATGATGTATATGATAAGAGTATATATGAAAACATTTCCTATAATGGATATAGGGTAGCTAGCTTAAATAATCTAAATGGCATAAATAAAATTAATAATATAAGAGAATATAGGATATCAAATTATTCATCGATTTTAAATAAATATTATTGGGAATTCTATTTTAAAACATTTGATAATGAAAATCCTCATCGTAATTTCTTGATGTTTGGTAAAAATCAAAATGTATTATTCAATATGTATATGGGTAATAAATATTTAGTAGGTAAAAAAGATATGTTGGGTTACGAAAAGATAGGCAATAACTTATATAGAAGTGATTATGTGCTACCTATTTCCTATGCAAGCAGTAATTTAATGAGTTTAAAAGATTTTAAGACTTTAGCCTACCCCGATAATATAGAGGCATTACTTAAGTATATTATTGTCGATAAAGATGTTTCAAATAGTTATACATCAAATTTTGATGAAGATATAGATTATGAAGTTATTAGTAAAGATAATTTAAATGTTAAAAAACAAAAAGAAAAGTACTTTATTAAATCTAATAAAGGTCATATTAAATTAAAATACGATAAAAAATACGATAATCAAATTATTGTTATTAAATTTGAAGTGGAGGATAAAAAATGTGATAAAAATAATAAAGGTGATATAAGTATAACAATAAATGGTATTAGAAATGTTCTAACGTGTAGTGATTGGAAATATTATAATGGTAATAATACTTTCACGTACGTTTTATCGGATGAATTTTTGGATGTAGTATTTTCTAGTAATGATTTTGTAATAAAAAATATTAAAAACTATGTTGTTGATTTTAATAACATTAAAAATATAAATAATAATGTAGATAATTTAAATATTGATGTTAATAAGACCAAAGGTGATTTAATAATAGGTAATATAGATGTAAAAGAGGATGGTTACTTCATTGTCACTATTCCATATGATAAAGGATTTAAAATATACGTTGATGGTAAATTAACAGATTATGAATTAGTTGATACAGCATTTATGGGATTTCCTATTTTAAAAGGACCTCATCAAATTAAAATAGTTTATAAATCACCGTATTTAAAAGAAGGTAAAATTATTACATTAATTGGTTTTATATCATTTGTTATAGTATTGTGTTATGAGAGGTGTAGAAGATGAAAAAACTTTTGTCAGTAGTAGTTCCGTGTTTAAATGAAGAAGCTACTATTCCGTATTTTTATGATGAAATAACTAAAATATCAGAAGAGATGAGTTATTTAGATTTTGAATATATCTTTGTAAATGATGGTTCTAAGGATAATACCCTTAAATTGATTAAAGAGTTGTCATCAAAAGATAAAAAAGTAAAATATGTATCTTTCTCTAGAAATTTTGGTAAAGAATCAGCTATGCTAGCAGGTTTAGAGTATGCTAAGGGCGACTATGTGACCATTATGGATGTCGATTTGCAAGACCCACCGTATCTTTTAAAGGATATGTACCACTATATTGAAGAAGAAAACTATGACTGTGTAGCTACAAGGAGGGTATCTAGAAAAGGAGAACCACCTATTAGAAGCTTTTTTGCTAGATGTTTTTACAAGTTGATTAATAAAATGTCTAAAGTAGAAATGGTCGATGGGGCTCGTGATTACCGATTTATGAAAAGAGACATGGTCGATGCAATTTTATCACTTAAAGAGTATAATCGTTACTCTAAAGGACTATTTAGTTTTGTTGGCTTTGATACAAAATGGTTAGAATATGAAAATGTAGAAAGAATAGCAGGGGAGACAAAGTGGTCTTTTTGGAAATTATTTATATATGCTATAGATGGCATAACAGCTTTTTCGACTCTACCTTTAGTTTTATCGGCTATATTTGGTTTGATTTTCTGTTTTATAGCCTTTATTGCCATTGTATTTATAATAGCAAGGACAATTATCTATGGCGATCCTGTATCAGGTTGGCCCTCTACAATATGTGTAATAACTTTAATCGGTGGTGTTCAATTATTATGTTTAGGTGTTATAGGAGAGTACTTATCAAAAACGTATTTAGAAACCAAAAATCGTCCTATATATATAGTTAAGGAAACTAATCAAAAGATGGATTAAATCAAATAAGTGATTTAATCATTTTTCATATATGATATATAACTTTAATTACGTTGACACATATTAAAATAGATGTTAAAATGTATATATATGTAGGATATAACAATTAATAAGTAGATAGTTTTAGCGATTACTATCATAAAAAGAAGGTGTATATATGAAAAAAGTTATATTTACAATTATTATACTCTTATCAGCTAGTATTATCATATTAACATTATCTTTTTTAAAGAATTTGTTAAATAAGGACATTGAATTAATTGAATTTGATAGTGCTATAGTTGATTTGGTGGATAATAAAGCTACTAATGATATTAAGTATAAGAAGGTAAAATTTGCTAATATACGTTTTGAGGATAGAATATTAAAATTTGATTTATTAGCGGATAAAAGTGAAGTTGATAATAAAACAGTCGTAGTTAGTATATATAATGATTTTGCTAAAAATCCAGGTAATGTTATCAGTTTTCAAATGTCAGAATTAAAAGAAGAAAAAAAAGAAATTGATGATGGATACAGTATAGAATTAGATTTTAGTGCAAGCTATAATAATCCGTATCGAATTAAAATAGAACTAAAATAAAGGAGTATTTATGAAAAAATTGTTTAAAAATAAAATATTTTATCTTCTTTCATTTTTAATACCAATAATAGTAATGTTACTTGCATTTTTTGTCAAGGATGTATGGTTCGATGGTGAAAGATTAGCATTTGGTGACATGCAAGCACAATATAGTGAGCTACTTTTGTATTTTAAGAAGATTATAAGTGGTAATGAATCAATTATTTATTCAATAACTAAGGGATTAGGTGGCGATATGTATGCTACAACAATGTACTATATGCTAAGTCCATTTAATATCATTACATTATTCTTTAAAGATGGTAATATTATGCAAGCTGTTTATTTAATAATATTAGGTAAAATTGGATTATGTGGTTTAACGATGTTTACATATTTAAAATACAGGAAAATTGATGATATTAAAGCATTAATGTTTTCACTATGTTTTGCCTTAATGGCATTTATAGTTGACAGCTATTTCTGCGTTATGTGGATGGATTCTGTTTATATGACACCTTTAATAATTATGGGTATTGATAAATTAATTGATGAAAAGAAAGTATGTTTTTATATAGTCAGTTTAGCCTTAGGTATATTATTTAACTTCTATATGGGATATATGATATGTTTATTTTCTATAATTTATTTTGTATATAGATTATGTCTAAAATATAAATTAAATCAAAAAAAAGAAATAAAAGATAGTATTATAAGATTTATAGTATCGACCTTTTTATCTGGTTTGGTAACAGCTTTCGTATGGTTACCATCTATAATTGAAATATTAAAGACAAACCGTGAGGGACTTGGTACATCAACTAATATAGTAAAGACAATAAAAGCCTTGTTTATAGGTTCATACACACAAGATAATATTTTAAACTATTATCAACCAAATTTATATTGTGGAACAATTATTCTTGTTTTAATAGTATCATTTTTGGTTAGTAAAAAGAACACTAATCTAAATAAAGGATTAGTAATGACTATAATCACTTTATTTGTAGCAAGTATCTTTGTGCCATTTTTGAGTTACATATGGCATGGATTTTCATATCCTATAGGTTATAACTATAGATTTACATATATTTTGTGTTTGTTTTTAATAATTATTGCCTCTCAAGAATTAGAACATATTGATTATCTAGGTAAAAAACAAAAGTTAGTGTTAGTCATTTTAGGAATTTTGATAGTTGTATTTACGAAGAAATATTTTAATGATGCTTGGATTTCACTTATATTCTTAATCATTTATATGCTTGTACTATCACTTAAAATAAACAAAGATATAAGAAATTATATATTATGCTTCTTTGTTTTAGTAGAATTAACAGTAAATTGTATTATGTCATTTTATCCAGCATTTAATGCAACAAGGTACAGTAACTATTATAACGACATTTGTATAAATCTTCCTAAAGGTAATAATTACCGTGTTTCAGGAAATGATTACTTTGGAACTGATGAGTTAGTTGGTTGTGGAGTAAGTTCTACAAAGGGCTTTTATTCAACTTTAAATAATAATATTTCAACATTTTATGGTCGTGTAGGTTTCACAGGTGGGGCTAATGTATATGATGAAAATCAAAATAATACACCAATAATTTACGATCTTTTAGGTGTTAAATATATATATGGAAGATATCGCATAAACAATTATGATTTATTAAAAGAAATTTTAATTAAAAGATATGACCATAATAGTAGAAAATATTATGAAGATAAAATATATATGTATGAAAATAAAAACGCTTTATCATTTGGTTATATGATAGATGATGTAAAAAAATTAAATAATTTGAATCCTTTCCAATATCAAAACGAACTTTTAAAAGCTATATCAGGTAGCGATGTGGATATCTTAAGGGAAGTAAAAAATAAAGCGACGAATGATAACTTAAGCAATAGCAAATACATATATTTACTTACAACAGATTTTATGGGTCAAGGTAATAGTTTGGAATACTCAATTAATGGGGTTGCCTACACTGGTTTACAAACAGGACAAATTTTTAAAGTTGAAAATAATTTCAATAGTGATTACATTGAAATAAATTCAAATTACAATATAATGGCATATTATGTAGATATGGAAAATTATGAAAATGCTATAAATACTTTAAAACAAAATAGTTTAAAAAATGTCAAAGTAAATAAGAGTGTTATTACTGGTAATATCGATTTAGATGAAAATGGAACCTTAATGTTATCTATTCCATATGAAGATGGTTTATATGTGTATGTTGATGGTATAAGGGTTAAAACAAAACAAATATATGATATGTTTATTGGTGTTGAATTAAAGAAAGGTAATCATAATATTAAAATACAATATAAGAATAATAACATTATATATGGAGCCATAATAAGTATATTATCAGGTCTAGTTATAGTATATTTTGTTAAAGAAAATAATAATGAAAATAAAAAAAGCGATGAAGAAAGTAACAAGGAGAAAGTAAATAATGAAAAAGTTAGAAAAAGAAAAAGTAGTAAAAAATGAAGATGACGAGATAAAGATATTTGAAAAAATTAAAAATTTAGATGTAGAACATAAGAAATTGATATGTCTTTATGTAATAATAATAATTCTAATATTTCAAACAGTGCAACCATATCTTCCCAAAATAAATTTTTCATCAAAAAAAGAAGAACCACTAGTATACGATGTAAGTAGTTTTAAAGAGATAAGGGCTTCACAGTTAGATACAGTTTTAGATAAAGAAAAAGTAGAAATATTGTATATTGGTAGAAGTGGATGTGATTTTTGCTTGAAAATGTTGCCAATATTAAAACAGGCTCAAAGTGATTATCATTATATAACAAATTATATAGATATGGATAAAGTTACTGAAGAAGATAGAGAAAAAATCTTATCACTTGATAACGAAACAGGATTTATAAAACAACATTTTGGGGGAACACCAATGATATTATCTATAAAAGATAGTAAATTAGTTCAAGGTTGGGTAGGATATGCTGAATATTCAGCTTATAGAGAATTTTTAGCTAAAAGCGGATTATAAGAGGTAATAAGTGAATAATAGTTTGATTTATAAAATAACCTATACGCTACATCGATTTGGATTTTATTATTATTCCGTCAAATACTATACTATAGATAATTATAATAAATCACATTTTAGACCATTTAGTTTTTTAATAATCACTATAAAAGGATTGTTTAAAATGAGTAAGATATTTAACTACAAATATGGGTATTATGAATATTTAGAAATTCCAATAACAACCAAATGTAGTTTAAGATGCAAAGGTTGTTCTAATTTAATGCCATGTTATAATAAACCTTCTGATATAGACAAAGAAAAATTATTATTGTCTATTGATAAATTTTTAGAAATGATTAATAATATAGTGTATATACGAGTATTAGGTGGTGAACCGTTTGTAAGTAATAATTTGATAGATGTGTTAAAAGTATTATTAAAATCTGATAAAATACAGAGAGTGGAAATTGTAACTAATGGAACGATTGTGCCAAATGATAGTGAATTATTAAAGTTAATGAAAAATAAAAAATTAAGGGTTTCTATAAGTAAATATCCTAGTGTTAATATAGAAAGATTGACTAAAAAATTAGATGAATATAGTATTTTTTATAAAATAGATAAAATTAATTTCTGGTTAGACTATGGTAGTTTAGAGAAGAAACAAAGAAGTGGAAAAGAACTACTTAGACAATATAGAAAATGTAATCATATTTGTAAAAGTATGTTAAATGGTGAAATACATTTATGTCCTAGATCAAGTCATGGAAAAGACTTAGGTGTAATACCTGTTACTGAAGATGATTACCTAAATATATTAGATGATAATTTAACTCCAATAGAAAAAAAGGAAAAATTTAATAAATTGCTAGAAAAGAAATGTATTTTAGCTTGTTCTTATTGTGATTTTGCAACATCCTCAAGTAAAAAAATTCAGGTTGCGGAACAAGTTAGAAGTAAAATAACTAAATAATATGGCTATTAAACCATATTTTTTTAATACAAATACCCTAAAATAAGTTGCAAATAAAAAAATAATTTGATAAAATAAATATAGAAATAAAAATAGAAAAAGAGGTAGTAATATGAGACTAAAAAATAGCACCGGGGGGGGGGTATTAAAATCTAAAAGAGAAGGATTCACACTAATAGAACTATTGGCGGTAATAGTAATACTCGCCATTTTGTC
>CAYTKH010000043.1:0-11600 GCA_964438315.1 uncultured Muribaculaceae bacterium
GAATTAATATCAGCTAATACTGGTTTATCATTAAAAGAATTACAAACTTTATAATTAAAAATATAACAACTATGAATACTGGAATATCAAACGGTATTCTTTTTTTATTTAAAATACCATAAAAGAGCTTTTTAATAATGAAAAACGAGATAGACTAATACATGAATAAATAGATTGTGATGAAAGAACAATTGATATAGTTCATAATTTGAGATTATTAAATGGCACATTAAATATGATAGAAAAACTTTAAAAACGCACTTCAATTAAAGCTATATTTTTACATTTTTAACAGTACCAATTTAATATATATGGTCTAATATTTACAAGTTAGACTATATTTTTTAATTAATTTGATATATAATAAATGTGGTGATAGTATGAAAGATAAAATATTAGAAATATTAAAAGATAGTAATAAAGCATTATCAGTTCATGAAATAGAAGAATGCTTAGGATTTAAAACGGTCGATGAATTAAAAGAGTTATTAAAAGAACTAAATGAACTAGAAGATGAGCTTCAAATATATAGAACAAATAAAAATAATTATATGTTATTTAATAATAGTCATCTAAAGTTAGGTAAAATGTTAGCAACAAAAAAAGGCTATGGTTTTGTTGATATAGAAGGTGATGATGACATATTTGTACCAGCTTGTAATATGAATAATGCTATACATGGTGATAGAGTAGTAGTGGAAATAACTAATCCACTTACACACGAAGGTAGAATCGTACGTATCGTATCACGGGATATAGATTTAATGGTTGGAGAATTTAACATTGTAGATGGTAAGAATGTAATAGATTTAGATGAAGAAAAAGTTCATATAAATATAACAATAGATAATAATAAAACAATGGGTGCTATGCCTGGGCATAAAGTTTTAGTAAAAGTATGTGAGAAAGGTAAAAATAATAACTATAAGGGTGAGGTAGTTAAAATATTAGGACATAAAAACGATCCAGGTGTAGATATTTTATCAATCGTATATAAATACGGTATCAATGATGTATTTAGTGATGAAGTAATGGAAGAAGTAGATAAATTACCAGATAGTGTTAAAGAAGAAGAAATGATAGGAAGAAAAGATTTAAGAAATATGATGATCTTCACTATTGATGGCAAAGATACAAAAGATATAGATGATGCTATTTCTTTAGATATGTTAGAAAATGGTAACTATAAATTAGGTGTACATATAGCCGATGTCAGCTATTACGTGACACCTGGCATGAAAACATATGATGAAGCTACTGAAAGAGCAACAAGTGTTTATCTAGCTGATCGAGTTATACCAATGTTACCTCATAAATTATCAAACGGTATATGTTCATTAAATCCTAATGTTGATAGATTAGCAATTTCTTGTATGATGGAAATTGATAAAAAAGGTGATATAGTCGATTACGATATTTTTGAATCAGTAATAAGGTCAAAAAAACAGATGAATTATACAGATGTTAATGAAATATTAGAATATAATATTGTCCCAGAAGGCTACGAAGAATATGTAGCGACTTTAAAGAAAATGCATGATGTAGCTAAACTACTTAGAGAAAATAAAATTAAAAAAGGATATATCGATTTTGATATTGATGAAGCCAAAATAATAGTTGACGAAGAAGGACGAGCTATCGATGTTAAACTTAGAGTTCGTGGTGAGGGTGAAAAACTTATTGAAGACTTTATGATAGCAGCTAATGAAACAGTGGCAACATGTATATACTTTATGGAGCTACCTTTCATTTATCGTGTCCACGGTGAACCAAGTGAAGAAAAAGTTACTAAATTTTTATCCTTTGTAGCAAGCTTAGGATATGTTATAAATGGTAAAATAAGAGATATGTCACCTAAAGAAATGCAAAATATTCTAAATCAACTTAAAGAAAAAAAGGAATTTCATATCCTATCTTCGATGTTACTTAGAAGTATGCAAAAAGCAGTATACGATACAACTAATATAGGACATTTCGGATTAGCTAGTAAAATCTATACACATTTTACATCACCAATTAGAAGATTTCCTGATACGACAGTACATCGCTTGCTTAGAACATATTTATTCAAAAATAAAATAGACAATGATACAGTTAATTATTTTGAACATGAACTTCCTATAATAGCATCACATTCATCAAAAAAAGAAAGAGATTCTATCAACTGTGAAAGAGATGTTGATGATATGAAAAAAGCTGAGTTTATGTCTAACCATATAAACGAGGTATTTAAGGGAATGATAAGTAGTATCTTAAGTTTTGGCATGTTTATTGAACTACCTAATTTGGTAGAAGGATTGATTAAAATAGAAGATTTAAATGATGATTATTATACATATGATGAATCAACCATATCGTTAGTAGGTAAAAAAAATAAAAGAGGTTACAGGTTAGGTGATGAAGTCGAAGTAATATGTGTAAGAGCTAGTAAAGAAGAAAGAAAAGTTGATTTCGTACTTAATACTAAAGAGAATAGAAAATTATATGGTCTAGAAAATTAGATGGTAATTATATTATAAAGTTACATTAAAAATTACAAAATGGAGGACATTATGGAAATAAATAATAGAAAAGCAAAATATGATTACGAAATAGATTCTACCTATGAAGCAGGTATTGTTTTAAAAGGTACAGAAATTAAATCAATCAAATTAGGTAATGCTAATTTAAAAGATAGTTATGCTATAATAAAAAATAACGAAGTATTTATCCTAGGTATGCATATAAGTCAATATAAAGAGGGTAATATTTTTAATCATGATGAACTTAGAACTAGAAAATTATTATTACATAAAAAAGAAATATATAAGCTAAGGGATAAAATAACATTGGATGGATATACCTTAGTACCAATTAAACTTTATTTTAGTAAGAACAAAGCTAAAATATTGTTAGGTTTAGCCAAAGGTAGAAAAAAATACGATAAGAGAGAGGAAATCAAAAAAAGAGACATTGAAAGAGAAATAAAAAAAGAATTTAAGAATTAAAGAGGTAAAAATGAAAAAAATATTAACTTTTCTAAATAAATATAAATTTGTTATCGTACCGGGTATTTTAGGAGCTATAGCCTTTATTTATATATATGGTACAAAAGTTTTAAATCCCACTAATAACAGTTGGATATTAAATAATGGTGGAGATCTTACCCAACATTATATAGGTTTTGAATTTTATAGGAGCAGTCCTTGGACCTTTCCAATTGGTATGATTACAAGTGCCCCATATCCATATTCTGTTTCACTTATTTTTACAGATTGCATCCCCTTTTTTGCAATTATATTTAAAGTATTTTCTAATTTATTACCAACACCATTTCAGTATCTAGGATTGTATGGAATGCTATGTTTTATTTTACAGGGAATTACTTCTAGTATTGTCTTAAAGAAATTCATTAAAAATGACTATCTTGTTATTTTATTAAGCATATTCTTTATCTTTTCACCACTGGTTATTTATAGGATGTTTTATCATACAGCATTATCTAGTCAATATTTAATTTTTCTGGCCTTTATACTTGTATTATATAAAGATAGAATAAGTTTAAAAAAGACCATTATATATTGGGGATTACTTGGTATGCTATGTGTATCTATACATATGTATTTTTTACTTTTCGATGGAATTATCTTAATAGGATATATGTTATACGAATTACTTTCTAGTAAGAAAGTAGGGAAGGTCATTGCCTCATTTGTATCATACATATCTACTTCAATGCTGACAACTTTTATACTAGGCGGATTTAGTTTGCCAATAAATACACTTGGAAGAAGTCAAATAGGAACATTTAGTTTTAATTTAAACGGACTTTTTAATCCATGGAATGGGTGGTCGAAATTTATAAACGAGTTAAAAACACCTGACGTTTTATGTCAAGAAGAAGGTTTTGCCTACCTAGGGTTAGGTTTGATAATTGTTTTAATATTATCTATAATATTATTTATTTATAAAGTTATTAGAAGAAAGAAATTAAATTTTGATAAAAAACTTTTAATTAGCATAATAGTTGTAAGTTTAATTTCTATCATAGTAGCGGTAGCATATAAAGTTTATATTGGAAACACTTTATTATTTGAAATTACAATTCCTAAATGTTACGCTGATTTAATTGGAATTTTTAGATCAAATGGTCGTGTAATATGGATATTCTATAATATTTTGATTCTTTTATGTTTTTATATTTTAAATAAAATAATCAATAAAAAGGTATTGTTTGGCTTAATAATATTGCTACTAGGTGTTCAACTTTACGATATAAGTGACAAATTAAAAGATAAGAACAATCTATATAACAAGTTTTTTATGGGTGAATATGATTCTATCTATTCTGATTATAAATTTAATAGGCTATTCCAAGAAGACTTTGATAATGTTATCTTGACATTTGATAATAATATAGCACCATTTAATTTATTAGCAATTAAATATAACAAAAAGATTAACGAAATTAGTTTAACTCAAGGTATATTAGATGATCTTAAACGTGAGGACTTAATAAAGTATTCTAAAAAAATAGAAAAAAATAGTATATACATAATTGATCCCTTGGATTATTTAGTTTTTAAAGATTTAGATTTAAATTACTATACTTTAGATGGATATATACTTGCTACTAAGCTAGAATTAGACTACTTAGAAAAATATGAAAAAGTAGATAAGATAGAAAAGAAAATAAAATTTTATAAATGTTTTATGCTTAATAGAGAGAAGAAATATCATGTTAAGTTAGAAGGCATTGATGAAAAATTTGATTCAAAGAAAATAGAAATGTACGGTTATGAGTTTGAAAAAATTGATAACGGTATTCAAACTAAGATAGAAAATAATGATAGGGTATGTATAAATATTGATAATATAGAAGTCAATATGACTCTTACCGAATTAACCGATTAATACCTTAAATAATGAAAAAAGTGTTAAATTTTAACACTTTTTATCACTTTAAAATATTAAAAATATCTTTTACTGGTATAATATCATATTTTTGATTATAAAATGGTTTTAGATGTAGATGAAAATGTTTTACTTCTTGAACATCACCATTATTTTGTATCAATGTTAACCCATCTATATTAAGTCTTTCTTCCAATAATTTTTTAATATTTTTAGCGATTCTCATAATATGACTTAAGGTGACATCATCAATGTCATCAATATCTTTATAATGGTTTTTAGGTACTATAAGTGTATGACCATTACAAGATGGATTAATATCCAAAAACACTTTAACTATATCATCTTCATAAATCGTATAAGAATCGATAATACCATCTACAATTTTACAAAATAAGCAATCCATTTAATCCCTCCTAAGTAATTATACCATGAAAAGAAAAAAACTACTACTAACTAGTGAATATCTGCGAATATTCTATTATATATTGCTAAAACTTGATAAAAAATATACAAAAAATACTAAAAAAATGATAAAATTATTAATGGAGATGATTATATGCATACTTTAAAAATAAAGAACCTAAATGTTAGTATTAATGATAAAATAATATTAAAAGATTTTAACTTGACTATAAAAAGTGGTGAAATACATGCTATTATGGGACCAAACGGTATAGGAAAAAGCACCCTAACTAAAGTAATAATGGGCGATCCAACTTATAAAATAGTAAAAGGAAGTATAGTATATGATGATGAAGATATATTAAAATTAACAGTATCAGAAAGAGCAAAATTAGGTATTTTTTTAGCGATGCAGTCACCTGTAGAAATAGAAGGTGTATCTAATGCTGATTTTCTAAAAACAGCTATTGCTTCTAAAGAAGATAATTTTAAACTTTTACCATTTATAAAAGAATTAGAAAAAACTTATGATGAACTAAAAATGAACAAAGATATGATTCATAGATCACTTAATGTAGGATATAGTGGTGGTGAAAAGAAAAAAAACGAGATAATCGCTATGTATATGTTAAAACCTAGTATGATTTTGTTAGATGAAATCGATTCAGGATTAGATATTGATAGTTTAAAAATAGTTGGTGAAAAAATTAATGAATATTATCATAATACAGATTCAGCTATTTTATTAATTACACATTATCAGAGACTTCTTGATTATATAAAACCTGACTATGTTCATATAATAAGTAATGGAACGATAATTAAAAGTGGTGGCTTAGAATTAGTTGACTTACTTGAAGAAAAAGGTTATGACTATTTTAAAGAGGAAAATAATGAATAAAATAATAATCAAAAACGATACAGTAAAAATATTAGAAAGTGATGATTCAATCCTTATTGATCTACATAATAAATTAGATGAATATGATGTTACATCAATAAATATCGATGTTTTAAAAAATACAGTAATCAATATAGAGTATGAAAACAATAGTAAAATTGATTTTAAATTATATGTTAGGGAATATGTAGATGTTACTATAAACGAAATAAAAAAAGAAAGTGACTCTAAAATTCAAAATAAATATTGTTTAGATAAAAATAGTAAATTAGAAATTAATAAGTTTTATGATGTTTATAATATAAAAGAACTTGATTTAATTCATTTAAATGGTATAAATAGTATAATTAATTATAATTTTAAAGTAATAAGTAAAAATATAAATAGGTATGATATAATCACATATCACAACAATGAAAAAACGACATCTAATATCAATAATAAAGGAGTTACTATTTTAGATGGTAGTTTAAAATTTAATGTAACAAGTATAGTATACAACAAAATTAAAGGTTGCAAATTAGAAGAAAAAAATCACATTATTAATATGAACGATAGTACTTGTGAGATAAATCCAAATTTATTAATTGAAGAAGAAGATGTAATTGCTAACCATTCAGCTTATATTGGCAAATTTAAAGAAGAATTAATTTTTTATTTAGAAAGTAGAGGCATAGATAGAAAAGATGCCATCAATCTTTTAATTAAAGGTTTCTTATATGATAAAAATGAAAATATTAACAAAATATTAAGTAGATATTGGGGGTGATAAAATGAATCGTGAAGATTTTGAAATACTAAAAAGTGGTATAATATATTTTGATAGTGGGGCTACTTCATTAAAACCTTATGTTTTAGCAAATGCCGTTAAAGAGTATTATAATGAGTATTCAGCTAATGCCCATAGGGGTGATTATAAATTAAGCTATAGGGTTGATAAAAAAATAGAAGAAGCTAGAAATTTAGTAAAAGAATTTATAAATGCTAAAAGTAGTAAAGAGATAGTATTTACTAATAATGCAACTGATTCTTTAAATAAGGTAATTTTTGGTTATTATAGAAATATATTAAAGTCAGGTGATGAGGTAGTATTAACTAAAAGTGAACATGCCTCTAATTTATTACCATGGTTTGAATTAAAAGAAGAAATAGGTATAAAAATTAAATATATAGAACTTACAAAAGATTATAAGGTAACTTTAGAAAAATTAAAAGATGTTATAACATCTAAAACAAAAGTTATCAGTATAGCTCATATTACCAATGTAATAGGTGATATAAGACCAATTAAAGAAATAAGTGAATATGTACATAGTAAAAATATTGATTTAGTTGTAGATGCATCTCAGTCATTACCACATATGAAAGTAGATGTAATAGATTTAAATATTGACTTTCTAGTCTTTTCAGCTCATAAGATGTATGGTCCTACTGGTATAGGTATTTTATATGGAAAAGAAGAGTATTTAAATAATATCAAACCTATCATCTTTGGTGGAGGAATGAATGCTAGTTTTACTAGTGAGGGTGTTAGAGTATATAGTGAAATTCCAACATTGCTTGAAGCTGGAACACCTAATATAGCAGGTATTATAGGATTTGGTGAGGTATTAAAATATTTAAAAAATATTGACTTTGATATTTTACACAGTTATGAGTTAGAATTAAAGAATTATGCTATAAAAAGATTAAAAGAGATAGATAAGATAATAATATACAATGAATCAAGTGAAAGTAGTGTAATTGCAATTAACTATGATGGTATTTTTGCACAAGATTTAGCACTATATTTAGATAAATATAATATATGTGTAAGGGCTGGTAATCATTGTGCTAAAATTTTAAAAGAGGAATTAGGTATTAAAAATACAGTTAGAATTAGTTTTGGTATGTATAATACTAAAGAAGAGATAGATAAGTTGATAGATGTTCTTAAAAATCCTAAATTAAAAGAAGAAATTATATAAAAATTCACATATGTGGATTTTTTTAATAGTTCGACATGCATGTGTTAAAACTAGGGCATGAAAGTTGCCTGTGGGCTTGGTAGTAGGAACCACTAGCCAATAGCAAGGGTGTCTATCGTGAGGTAGAATCTGAAGGAAGCTGGAGGCAAAATCTTGGCTCGACGAACAGAAATCACATACTAAGGCTGTATAAACTGGATGAGCTTGCCAAACAAAGTAAAGTCCAATACTACACGAGGTTTATATAGTAAATGTGGCGAGTAGATGAGATGAAAGTGTTAACACTTACCGTGTGAGGTCTTGATGATATGCTATCTAATATGTGATTATAAGATATATTAGAAAAGTAACCTATATAGAGATGTATAGCTGAACATCAAGAAGTCAGTTCTTGTCGTAGTAGTGATGAAGTATAGGAAACTATATGGAGCAAAGGACAAGACGTTAAATATTATCTGTTATGAAAAACGAATGGTGTAATTAAAAGCTAGACAAGTCGAAAAGACTCTCACTTACGAGAGTATGCTGGAAGCAGAGGGTAGTAAGTAGCAGATGATTTATACTGTTTACGTGAAGTAGTAACTAAAAAGGTGTATATTTAACGAACCGCCGAATACGGAACCGTATGTTCGGTGGTGTGAGAGGACGGCAGCTAGTCACTGCCTTCTACTCGATTTTAATTTACAAGTTAACTAAATTATAAAAAAAGCAAAGAAATTTTGATTATAATTTGTTGAAATATAAAGCCTTTAGTGCTATAATAATCTACAATTTAATTTAGGGGTGATTTTTATGTCTAAAAGTTTAAATTTTAAAGAGAAATTAAAAGAATATATTAACTTATTAAATAATGGTTATATTCCTAAAAGTATTGATAAAGAAATGACTTTTTCCGATGGAACAATTATAGGACAGTTTTGGCGATATGCAAAAGATAAAATAAAAGAAGAATTAGAAAAAGAAGAATATAATATGGGTTATGAAATAGCAAAAAAAATAGTATTATTAAAAAATCCTAAGATGAGTATAAAGATAGAAGAATATATTGAAATGATCAATAATGGATATATTCCTAGAAGTAATGATAAAAAAACAACCTTTAAAGATGGTAGTATTATAGGAGAATTTTGGCGATATAATAAAGATAAAATCAAAGAAGAATTAAAAAAAGATGAATATAATATGGGTTATGAAAGGGTTAAAGAACTGGTAAATAAAGAACTAAAAAAACTAACTTATGAAGAAAGATTAAAGGAATATATTAACTTATTAAATAACGGCTATATTCCTAAAAAAAATGATAAAAAAACCACTTTTTCCGATGGAACAATTATAGGAGAATTTTGGTCAAAAAATAAAAATAAAATCAAAGAAGAATTACAAAATGATAAATATACTGTAGGTTATGAAATAGCGAAAAAAATAGTATTATTAAAAAATCCTAAGATGAGTATAAAGATAGAAGAATATATTGAAATGATCAATAATGGATATATTCCTAGAAGTAATGATAAAAAAACAACCTTTAAAGATGGTAGTATTATAGGAGAATTTTGGCGATATAATAAAGATAAAATCAAAGAAGAATTAAAAAAAGATGAATATAATATGGGTTATGATTTAGCTAAGAAAGTAGTAAATGATGAACAGAAAAAACTAACTTATGAAGAAAGAATAAAAGAATATATTAACTTATTGAATAATGGATATATGCCTAAAAGTAAGGATAAAGAAGTGACCTTTTCCGATGGAACTTTTATAGAATCTTTTTGGACTAAAAACAAAGATAAAATCAAAGAAGAATTAGAAAAAGATAAATATGCTATAGGTTATGATTTAGCTAAAAAAGTAGTAAATGATAAATTTAAAAATTTAAGTTTTGATGAAAAATTACAAGAATATATTGAAATGATTAATAATGGTTATATTACCGTTTATAATGATAAAGAAACAACTTTTAAAGATGGTAGTATTATAGGAGAATTTTGGCATCATCATAAAGAGAAGATTAAAGAAGAATTAGAAAAAGAAAAATTTAATGTAGGTTATGATTTAGCTAAAGAAGCAGTAAAAAATGTAAAATATAGCAAGAAAAAAGTAAGAAAAAAGGTTAGTTCAACCTTAAAAAAAGTTATAGATATCTTTAAAATAGATATAAAAGAATTAGAAAAATATGATTCAAAAACAATCTTAAAGATACTTAAACTACATAACATATTTAAAACAAAAACATTTGATGAATTATTACAAATAGTAAATGGAAAATCATCATGGATAGATTTAAGATATAAAGAAAATATAGAAGATATTTTAACTTTTCTAAATCTAGATAGTGAAAGTATAATAAGAGATATGAATATAAATATCATAACATTAAAAAATGCAATAAAAAAAGAAGTATGTAAAAAAAATATAAAAAAAGAATATGATTTTTTAAAAGAATTCTACTATAAATTGATAAATGAAATAAGTATTAATCCTAGTGAAGAAGAAATATCAAACAATTTTATAACTTTAATACGAAAACTTAGTTTAGAAAAAGAAGAAATAGAAGTCTTAAAAAAAGCCTTTATAAGCTATATCAAAGTAATAAAAGATTACTATAAATTAGATGTAGCATTAACAGATAATTTTGAAATAAAGTGTAAAAAAATAAAAAAATATCACTTAACAACTGAGGAGATTTTGGATAGTTATTATATATCATTTGAATTTTATAACAAAAAATTAATGGATAGACACAGTGAAGAATACTATAGATGGCAATTATTAAGACAATATATGATAGATTGGGATTACTATACTGTAGAAGAAAAAGAAAAAATTAAAAAATTTTTTTCAAGTGAAGAAATTAGTATACTGACTAAAAGAAATGAAGAAATTAATGTGTTAACAAAAAAATAAAAAAAGGAGTAACTAGATATGGAAGATAATAGACTTAAAAAACTAAGTTATGAAGAGAGAATAAAAGAATATATTAATTTATTAAATAATGGATATATACCTAAAAGTAATGATAAAGAAACCACTTTTTCTGATGGAACCATTATAGGACAATTTTGGCGATATGCAAAAGATAAAATCAAAGAAAAATTAGAAAAGGAAAAGTATCTAGTAGGTTATGATTTAGCCAAGGAAGTAGTAAATAATACCCTTGAAAAAATGAGTTATGAAGAGAGAATAAAGGAATATATTGATTTATTAAATAATGGATATATACCCAAGAGCATTGATAAGAAAACAACTTTTAAAGATGGAACTACTATAGATCAGTTTTGGAGGTATACTAAAGAGAAAATAAAAGAAGAGTTGCAAAAAGAAGAATATTTAATAGGCTATGAATTAGCTAGAGAAATAGTAAATGATGCTCTTAAAAAAATTAGTCACGAAGAAAGACTCAAAGAATATATTAATTTATTAAATAAAGGTTATAT
>CAYTKH010000044.1:0-11514 GCA_964438315.1 uncultured Muribaculaceae bacterium
ATATTTGATTGACATCTTTTAAAATAAGGAAATTTTCACTAAAAACTAAACTTTTTATACAAAAAAGAACATCTTAAGACATTCTTTACACTAATACTATTAAATACCATTATATGCTAAGTAAAACAAAAATGCTGTAAATATCATTGTTATAATCCAACCATTCAATTGTTCAAATCTTGTTTCTTTGTACTTAACTCCTATCGACATAGATATTAAAATGCCACCAATTAAGCCACCAATATGGGATGCATTATCTATACCATCTAAAATAAAACCTAAAGATAAATTAAATATTACTAATGGTATTATTTGTGATTTTAAAACTGAACCTAAATAAACACGATAATGAAAACCAAAATATAATAAAGCCCCAAATAGTCCAAATATAGCTCCACTTGCTCCAGCACTTATAACGTAGTCATTGCCACTATAGAATGCCATTGAAAGAAGGGATGCCGTAATACAACTAAAAAGATAAATTAAAATAAATTTAAATCTACCAAAAAAACTTTCAAGTTGCGAACCCACAACATATAAGCAGTACATATTACATAATAAATGTAGTACACCTATATGCACAAAACTAGATGTAATAAGTCTATACATATCACCATTTCTAACAAGAGGTGGTACCATAGCTCCAAAATTAATTAAAGTTGCATTATCTTCACTACCATTACCTATAACATACATAAGAATAAATACTATTATATTAATTGCTATAAGAAAATAAGTTATATAAGGTTTCTTCTTAGAAAAGACTTTTTCTGCTCTATATGCTTCCTTTTGATTAGCTTTATTTATATCCTCCGTAATTTTAATAAATAAATGAAATCCTTCTTCTTTAAACTTAGTATTTTCCATAATAGTTGGAAATTCTTCTTTAATAAAAGCATATTTATTTAAATCTGCTACTTCTTCTATTTTAAAACACTTCATATTTTTTAACTTATCATAAGAATCAATATTGACATTATAACCTAAATTAGTATAGAAAACTAAAATGTTTAATTTAAATGAAAGTGTCTTTCTTTTAATTCTTTTTAATATCTGTTTTGTTTTAAATATATCAAATCCAAATTGTTCATCATTATGAAGATAATCAGTTACAATCCTAACCACTTCATAGTCTTTATCTAAATTTTCAAGCCAAATTTCATTTTGTGCACCATGTAAAATAATAGGTGTATATCCCTGTTCTGTTATAAAATAATGTAATAATTTCATAACTATATCTTCATTTGTTCCAATTCTAAATTCTTCCATATTCTCCTCCTAGAAGTAATATTATTATACTAGATAGCATATATTTTGTAAAGAGGTGATATACTATCAAAAAGATATTAAAATTTATTATATTATTAGTACCATGGCTCTTAAGTTTTACTATAATAGATAATATGGACTTTTTAAATACTATAAGTAGACCAAGTATGATGTTACCAAACCTCATGTTTCCTATCTTGTATATTTTAGCATATTCACAAATAAGTTATAATGTATACCTGATAACCAAATATAACTTTATTAAAGATATAAAAGAATACTTAAAAATCATTATAATTAATTTTACATTTGAACAGATATATTTAATAGTCTTACTTTTATTTAACAATATATTTTTAAGCTTTGTAATTAGTATTATCGTACTTATAACTTCTTTATTTCTATATTATGAATCTAAAGAAATCGATAAAGATAATAGCAAATGGTTACTTTTTTACATATTTTTAAATTTGTATGTAAGTTTTATAAATATGATTATGTATTTTACTAATCTTTAAATTTTTCTAAAATATTTATAAATGAATCTGGTAATTCACTATCGAATTCCATATATTTTAATGAGGTAGGATGAATAAATCCTATCGTTTTTGCATGTAAACATTGACCTGTTTCATCAATTAATTTACGTTTTGAATAAACAGAATCATTTACAATGGGGTAACCTATATAACTCATATGTACCCTTATTTGATGTGTTCTACCTGTTTCTAGTGATAGTTCTACTAAAGTAGCATTTTTATACCTTTTTAACACTTTTAAATGTGTAATAGCTTTTTTACCTGTTTCAATTACACACATTTTTTTTCTATCGTTTTTATCCCTACCAATAGGGGCATTTATAGTAGCTGTATCGCTTTTAATAACACCATAGACTAATGCTATATATTTTCTCGTTGTTGTTTTTTCTTCTAGTTGTTTAGCTAAAAAGGCATGAGCTTTATCATTTTTAGCAATCATAAGTAGTCCAGTTGTATTTTTATCTATCCTATGAACTATACCTGGTCTATCGCTACCATTTAAACTACTTAGGTTATTAAAATGATATAGTAAACCATTAACTAAGGTATTATTATGATTTCCTAAAGCAGGATGTACTACCATATTTTTAGGTTTGTTAACTATAATAACATCGTCATCTTCATATACTATATCTAAGTCTATTTTTTCTGGTTTTATATCATTTTCTTCTACTTCAAATGGTTCTATGTGAATTAAATCATTTATTTTAACGTTGTAGCTTTTCTTTACTTGTTTACCGTTAACTAAAACTAGTCCATTATTTATATGTTGTTCTAATTTTGTTCTACTGACATCTAGTTTTTCTTTTAAAAAACCATCAATTCTTCCTTCTTTATCTACTACTATGTCCATCTTTATCCTCTTTTATCAAAGTAATTATTAATATAATACTTCCTACAACAATTGCTATATCAGCAAGGTTAAAAACTGGAAAATTGTAGCTTAAAAAGTTAAAATCCAAATAATCTATAACGTAATCAAATCTAATTCTATCTATCATATTTCCAACTATTCCACCTATTAAAATACCATATGTAAAGATTTTAATGGTAGTGATTTTCTTTTCCTTTTTTATCATATATATGATAAAAATTAACATAATAGCTGCTAAAACAACTAAAAAGAATGTACTACCTGATAAGATACTCCATGCCCCACCTGTATTTTGTAAGTAAGTTATTCTAAAGAAGTTTTTAATAACATTTATCGTTTCTGTAAACATCATATTAGATACTACTATGTATTTAATTATTTGGTCTAATAATATAACTATTAAAGATATTATAAATATACCCATTTTATCACCTTTTTCTTACTAATTTTATCAAAAAGTAAGTCTTTAATCAATAATTAGTAAGTAATTAATATAGAATTTATACTATAAAGGTTGTCTCATCTATAAAATGATAATCAGTTTTATATTTAAGTTCTCTAACTAATTTAAATAATGCCTCATCTTTAGCTTTCGCTTCTATCATAATATCTATATCATAATTATATTTTTTTATAAGTTCAATAAAGTTTATGAAATCATCACTATTTATATAGTCATGATGACTTCTATATTCTTTTTTTGTTTTATTTTTTGGCGATGAAAAATGAATTTTAGGATTAATTTTTTTCCACGTTTTAAATATCGTATCAAAATCAAGTTCTAATCCATTATTATTGCATATATGATGATGATAATCTAATACAAAAGGAATATTTAACTGCTTACATATGTTTAATACATCGTTTGCATTATAGATTTTATCGTCATTTTCTAAAACAATACTCTCCTTTATATTTTTAGGTAATTTATTAAAATTATTGATAAATCTTTTAATTGAATTATCCTTTCCTAGTACACTACTTCCTACATGTAAGACTATAACTTTATTTTCAATGTTTAATGCTTGTAATATATTGTAATGATAGTTTAATATAGATATAGTATTTTTTATAACATCACTCTTGGTACTATTTAATACAGTAAATTGATCAGGATGAACATCTATACGAATATTATTATCCTTAATCTTTTTAGATAATCTACTATAATTTTTTCTATACGGCTTTATATAATCAAATTCTACTTTTTCCATAGTTGCAAGTGGTATAAGTTTAGATGTAAGTCTATAAAAATGAACATTGTTTTTTATATTATAATCTATAATTTTTTCTAAGTTAGTTAAATTTGATTTAATAACATCATCTATTTTTTTTAAATCTGCTTTTTTATTTATATAATCGGTATATGTAACATTAGATGAAGCTGTTACATCTATTGTCTTACTAATTGATACGTATCCTAATCTTATTTTCATATTATCACAATATTAATTTAACCAAAAATAACAATTATAATCATTAGAACTATATAAATAAAATTTTTAATAGTTATCACTTAATTTTAAGAACATAATAAACTGTGTTTTTGTCACAGTTTATTCTAAATATTCAAGTAATTTAAGAAATAAGTTAACAAATTTTTTTTCTAGTCCTTTTCTTTCTAGTTTTCTTACTTCGATTCTTTTTTTCTTAATTACCTCTTCTTTAAATAATACATTTTCAACTTTCTCTTTTAATAAAGTTTCAATTGGTAAATCTTGTAATATTGATATAACACTATCTTTAAATAAATCTAGTGATTCTATATCTAAACTGTCCCCTTTTATTTCAACTTCTAATATTCCTAGAGTACTTATATTCGAAACCTTAACTATAAAGTCGTTATCTGCAATCTTAGTTTCATAAGGTACATCTACATTATTAAGTTTTACAGATATATAACTAGGCACATGAGAATTTCTAAATTTGATTTTATAATCTCTAAGCGAAGGTATAATTCCTGTTTTTCCTTCTTTAGCTTGTACAATAATTCTTCTAGAATGTTTTGTGTAAAAAGAGGCAATGTTAGTTACAATATAGTAACCTCTTCTGTATAATTCTGATAACCCATCATCCTCATATAGATCATATGTGTTATTTTTTCCTGGAAACACTTGAATCTCTAAATTCTTTGGTGGTGTTGTATCATTAATATTCATATCTTCTTTATAATTAGTAAGTGGTATTATGGCACCTTCTTTAGCAAAGCAAGGATAATCTTCATCTTTAAAAAAACCCATAAGTTTAGTTTTGCCAACATATTTTTTACCTGTATTAAAGTGATACCATCTACCCTCTGGTAAAAAAAGTTTATGAATGACTCTATTAGTTATATAATCTTTTTTCTTAACAATTGGTGATATAAACATTTGACTACCAAAATAGTACTCATTTTTATATAAAGAGTCATCATATAATTCGCTATATTTATAATAAATTGGGGTTATAACAGGTAATCCGCTACCAGAGTATTTATAAAATTCAGAGTATAGATAAGGAATCATTTTATGACGTAAATTAAGATAGTCTTTAACTATTTTATAGGTTTTAAAACTCCATTTCCAAGGTTCCCTTTTATAGTATACTCCAGCATCACTTCCTAATTTCAAAATAGGTGAAAATACTCCTAGCTGTATATAACGCATATATAATTCACTATCCTCTACTCCTTTATAATAACCACCTATATCGTGTACTAAGTAATTATTACCTATGTTTGTAGATGCGATATTTAGTAATGATACCATTTTTAGGCTATCCCAACTTACAATTGATTTACCTACATATGTAACAGGATATCTATGTCTTGCCACTCCATCATTTCTAGATACGACCATAGGTCTTGTCTTATAATTTTTTCTTATATCCATAAATTGATAGTGGTCTAATATTCCAAGTTCTTTTGTATGTTTCTTATCATCAATATCTAAATAGTAAAAATCGATTCCTATCATATTTAGTGGATTGATAAGTATTTTAAAATAGGCATCTAAGGTAGTAGGATCATAAACATTAAATGGTACTGTCCCCTTAATTTCTTGTAGATATTTTAAAATAGTACTATAATTGGCTTCTTCTTTAAATATGCCATCTAAAGGATTAATAGATAAACCTAGTCTAACTCCATGATGATGTAATTCTTGTATTAGGTATGATGGATTTTTAAATAGAGCATTATTCCATGTAAATGTATTTTTTTCTGTTATATTCCAATTATTATTTAACAGTAAAAGAGAAATGGGAATACCTTTATCTTCAAATTCTTTTGTTAATGCTAAACACGATTCACTACTATATGTTTCATTTTTATACCACCAATTACCTAAAGCATACCGAGGTATTAAATTAGGATACCCTGTGATTGAATAGTAATCCTTTAGGCACTGATGAAAATCTTTATTATATACAAATAGATATATATCAATACCGTTATTCGTTCTTTTAGTTACTAAGCCATTTGGACTCATTATATCATCTTTTGAATCATCTATCGTTACAAAACCATCTAATGAATATAATCCTTTTTGTAATTTTATTTTATCATCAGTATTTTCTAATGATAATCCAGGGGAGCCAAAATTACGTACTTCTGGATGTCCATAATACCAAATGCGATCAGAATTTAAAACTTCTACCTTTAGGTTAGCCATAGGGTTTAGTTTACTACCTAAAAAAGGTTTCTCTTTATGATAAGTAAGTTTAAAATATGACGTTATTATAACTAGCATTTTGTCATTTTCATCATACTTAAAACTAACAGGATTCATATTACGATACCATACTAGTTTAGTTGGTTCATCTATAAACATTCCATTTTCACAATATTCTAATCTTATTAAACTATCAGATAAAATAGTAAAACGGTATTTATTTCCTTTAATAATATTACTTTTGTTTGGAATAGCTAAAGCGTAATCAAGATTAAATTGTTCACCTAAATTATACACACTATCCACCCCTACTTTCTTATATTTGTTCTACCTTCATAAAGTTTGTATGTTTAACTTTATCAAAAGGATAACCTCCTGTTACTATAACTAAATCACCAGCTTGTAAATCAAATGTTTTGGCGACAACTTTAGATAAATCCATCATATAGTCAAATGATGTTATTTTTTCGTTGTAAACTGTATATACACCATAATACATTGTTAAATTCATAACAGTATTCATATCTTTTGATATAGCTATTATGGGACAACTAGGTCTAAAGCGACTGATCTTTCTTGCTGTATATCCTGTTATAGTTGGTGTTATAATGGCCTTACATTTTAGTCTATTAGCTATCTCAACTACACTGTAGGCAATAGAACCAGATATATCTTGTTTTTCTGTTCTCATAGCTTGATCTAACAATTGATAGTAATTGATATCCTCTTCTGAAGATTCGGCTATTTTACTCATTAAATCGACAGTTTCTACAGGATACTTACCTATTGTCGTCTCTCCACTTAGCATTACACAATCGACACCATCTAGTATAGCATTAGCTACATCACTTACCTCAGCTCTTGTTGGTGATTTTAAATTTTCCATCGATGACATCATTTCTGTTGCAACGATACTAACTTTGCTAGCATGGTGACACTTGTTTATAATTGCTTTTTGAATTCCAGGGATTCTTTCTATTGGAAGCTCTATTCCAAGGTCACCTCTTGCTATTATCACTCCATCACTAACTTTAATAATTTCATCTACCTCATCTAGAGCCATTTCAGTTTCTATTTTGGCTATAATACCTATATTATCATTTTTAAGACCTATTAAAATATCATTTACTTCTAACACTTCTTCAGCACTTGTAAGCAATGATAACGCCAAAAAATCAATATTTTTTTTGTGGGCATATTCGATTACATCGATATCTTTTTTGCTTAAATATGGTATATTTAATCTCGTATCTATAATATTCAAACTATTGTTTTCTCTTATGATACCACCGTTTATTACTTCACATATTAAAGAATCTTCATCTTTATCAACTACTTTTAATTCTATTAAACCATCTGATACTTTTATAGTCGTATTTTCACTTACTTCTTCTACTATATTATCGTAACTAGTTGAAAATTTTGTTTCATCACCCTTTATTAAATGATTATATATTCTTATTTTATCGTTAGTCTTTAATGTAACTTCCTTACTTAATCCGTTTATTAGAACATCTGGGCCTTCTATATCTAACATAATACTTACATTTTTATTATGTTTTTTATTCAAAGTTTTTATTTTAGAAATTATATCATCACAAAAGTCATATGTTGCATATTTCATATTTATTCTTGCTATATCCATGCCTTTTAACATTAATCCTTCTAGTATGTCTATATCTTTACTAGAAGGACCTATAGTCGCTATAATTTTAGTTTTTTTCATACTCTCACCTATTATAGATTATAATATAAAATAGTGATTTAATCAATTACAATCACTATTTTTTTTAAATATATATTAATTTAAACGGTTAATATCATGAACTAGTACATTTTTTACTTGCTACCAAGTCATAATTAGTAGTATCTGTTATAGTTACTTTAACTACTAAACTATTATCGATGTCCTTAAAATCTACTTTTAATTTTGTATTTTCTTTTATTGTACTAATTGGTATACAGTATACTTTATTTTCTCTTATTGGATAATCATTTTCGTGTTCATCCATATAACTTTTAGTTGCACTATAAATAAGTTGTTTTTTGGAATCGGACACACTATTTTTTTCCTTATCTAATTGTTCTAATATCTTTGGAAATGTTAATCCGACTAATATTCCTATAAGTGTGATAGTAGCTAGTAACTCTACTAATGTGAAACCCTTTTTCATATTTACTTCCTTCCCTATTCAAATCCTAAACTGATTAAAAATATTATAATTCCTGATATAAAACCTAAAATTGATATTTTTTTATTCTTCATTTCGATTATTTCACCTAGTAATTCAAATAAAATTATATATATAATCATACCTAGTGTTAATGATAAAAGTATACTTATAACTAAATCTGAAATTAAATTACCTAGTAAATACATAGTAAGTCCACCAATAAAAGTTGATATTGATATGATACTTAGGAAAAATATTTTGCTTTTCTTTTTATTTTGGGATAGCGTTGAGTATATAACAAGTCCCATAGGTATATTATGTAATCCTACTCCTATTAACATAAGAAGTCCCATTTTACTATTTAGATTAACAGTTGAATAGATAGTCATACCTTCTATAATATTATGTAATACTAAAGCTACAGAAGAGACAATTCCTATATGATATAAATTCTTATCATTATTTTTATCATTGTCGTGGTCTGGTATAAAGTGATCCAAACCTTTTAATATAACAACACCTGATATAATTAATAATATAAGTAGTACATATTTGAAATTGCTATTAATAGATTCATTCATATGTTCTACTACCTCTGGTACAAGTTCAAATACACTTAAAAATATCATTACTATAAAAGCCATACTTATAGAAAAACCAACTATCTTGTCATTTTTGTTAGTAAAATAACCGACTAATGCCCCTAAAATTATAAACAATCCCATAAATAAGGTTGCTAATAAACCATGATTCATATATATCCTCCAAACATATTAATTTTATCATATTTTTTAACTACAATAAAGTAATATTTGATATTTTAGTTAATTAGGGGTTATATGCTACTGATTATCACTTGTTGTTATATCTGAATTATCTGGATTAATTGGTGGTGTAACCTCTTCTTTTTTTAATATCGTAAGAGTTAGATTTTTAACATTTGCAACATCACTTTTAGCTCCATGACTTTGTTTTATAACTGTACCATTCGTACCACTACCTGTTGTAGCATACTTAATAATCGGATTTAATCCTACACTACTAGCTTTATTTTTAGCTGATGCTTCAGTCATTCCTATAAAATTTGGAAGATAGACTATATTAGAGTTGCCCCCTGATACATTTTTTCCTATAACTTCTTCTTTATATGCTGTATCTATATCAAATGAGAATTTTTTAACCATAGTTGGTTTCTTTTTATCTAAATTTACTTTCATTGCATCAGTAACTTTATTAACACTATTTTCATATAATACATAGTTATATAGTTTTAATTTAGTAGTTTGGTCGTATATATACGCATCATAACCGTTTAGATACAATTTTTGTATTCCGAGTAAATCTTCGACATTTTCATTGTTACTTTTTACGATTATATCTTTACCTATATTATATAAAGATAGTATTTCACTAGTCTTCATATTGGTAACCATACTTTCACTTACTTTATTTAGTATTTCGTAAATCGTATCTAGACTTCTTATCGTCTTTAATTTATTTAAAATTGCCCTTAATACTAGCTGTTGATTTTGACCTCTTACAAAGTCATTACGTGTTCCTTTTGTCCATTCACTAGAACATTTATTACTATTTGATTTACGATTACGTGATAATGCTAATGCTTGTTCTCCGTTTAATGTTTGTTTTCCTTTTTGTACATAGATGGTATTTTTTCCAAATTTACGATTACTATCTTGTTCACAGAAACTGTATGGTACATCTACTTCTACCCCACCTAATGCATCTATAATATTTACAACACCTTTAAAGTTGATTTTAACATAGTAATCAATACTTATTTTTGTGAAGTTACTTACTGTATTTATCATGCATTTTTCACCATATAAAGCAGCTGATGTAATTTTATGTTTAGGTTGACCACTCATACACGTAACTGGGACATAGCTATCTCTAGGTATACTAAGTATTGTTGTATTTAAAGTTTTAGGGTTGAATGTAAGTAACATTAAAGCATCTCCATTAAAAGCACTGTTAGCTATTTTAGTATTTTTTGAATCAACACCCATTATAAGAATAGTAAATGGCTTAGTTAAATCGGTTTTTTCATTTACTTTCTCTGTCTGTTCTATTTTATCTTTTGTATATACTATTTTTGTCTTTTCTCCTATATCCTCTAAGTCTACCCCTTCCATATTTGAAAAAACAGTTACGTAGTTGCTAGGTAAAAATATGTAATCTATTTTTTTATTGTATAAATCTTTTATTAAATCAATATATGAGGAATATCCTATTATTTTATTTTTTATTCTATTTTCACTTACTACTTGTTTAGGTAATTGGTAGCCTGCTAAATCAGTCTCATCATCAATCATACCTATTTTATTGTTTTCTTTTATATCTTTTAACTTGTTAATTTTATTTGTGGATAGTGTTACTAAGCTTGTTGAGTATGTTGTTGTATCTACTGTCAATTTATCTATTATTTTATAGGTCTTGTTTATATAGTAGCCTATAAATATTAAAATAAGAGAATATATTATTGTAAATATGGTTAAGATAAAAAAAGACTTCTTTTTACCAATTGTTCTTAAAAAACCAAATATAAATGCTATTTCGACAATTATCAAATCTATCGACAATAATAGTCTTATTTTGTTTTCTATTCCTGTTAATAATGATAATGGATATATTAAACATACTGTTGATATTATACTTATTAATATCACAGCTATAGCGATTATTTTTTGTTTTTTTATTTTCATCAGTGTTCCTCCTAGTATTCTTAATTATACTATCTTTTTATAGCTTGTACAATAAATGTCATATTATTTCTCTTTTAGTTTACATTTATGTAACATTTAAAATAAATTTCATAAAATATATTGTAATGGTTTTTTAATTTTGATATAATTAACTTGCTGATGGGTCTATAGCCAAGTGGTAAGGCGTGGGACTGCAACTCCCTGATCGTTGGTTCAAATCCGACTAGGCCCTCCATAGTGAAATCTGCTCGAACTTTTCGAGTTAAGAATAAATAACTAATTCAA
>CAYTKH010000045.1:0-11293 GCA_964438315.1 uncultured Muribaculaceae bacterium
TCTAGCATTAGCATTACCAAAGGCTACTCGACCACTTAATCTTTCTAAATCATATACTTCATATAATAGATGAATCAAATCATCTTTTAAAATAAATTCTTTGAGTAATGTATCAACTATATCATATCTTTTGTTTATCTCATTTTTATCTATTAGAGGATTTTCTATCCAATTTTTTAATTTTCTTGAACCCATCGCTGTTTTAGTTTTATCTAACAACCATATAAGCGAATAGTTTCTTTGTTTTAATCTGAGTGTTTCTATAAGTTCAAGATTTCTTTTAGTATGGATATCCATTTTCAAATAATTCTTATTTTCTTTTATTACTAATTTTTGTAAATGACTTAAATTCCTTTTTTGAGTGTTATCTATGTATGTAAGAAGATGTTTTATTACTTCTATATATCTAAAATCGGTAATATCTTGGTATATGTATTTATATTCTTCTATGGCATCTACTTCATTAAATACAGTAACTGTTATTTTAAATTGATCTTTTAATATATTCTCTATATTTTTATCTATTTTATCGTTTATTACAACTTCTTTTAATCCGATACTTAGTATTTCACTAACTAATAAAGTATTACTATGTTCAACTGCTTTAATATAAGATTCGCCAGTTGATACATCTATGTAACTTATTATGTAACAATCTTTAAAATCAAGAATATTTCCAATATAATTATTTTCATATTCTAATAGTGCATCTTCATTTAAGATAGTTCCTTTACTTACAATTTGAATTATATCCCTTTTAACTATTCCTTTAGCTATAAGTTTAGGGTCTTCTAATTGTTCACATATAGCGACTCTATATCCTTTATCAACTAGTTTTTCTAGGTATATATTAACTGCATGGTGTGGTACACCACACATTGGTATTTTTTCATCAAGTCCTGCATTTTTACCTGTAAGAGTCAATTCTAATTCTCTTGAAGCTGTAATAGCATCTTCAAAAAACATTTCATAAAAATCACCTAATCTAAAAAATAATATTACGTCTTCATTGTCTTTTTTGATATCTAAATATTGTCTCATCATAGGTGTAACTTTTGTTAAATCAACATCTTCTCTTTTCATACTACCACCTAATTTATTGTAACATATTTTACCAAAAAATTGAACCTATTTAAGTAATTTAAATCTAGCGATTAGTCTTTTATGTTTTTTATTTGTACATGTCACTAAAGTTAAAGTTTTTTCAGCTGTTTTACCAAAGTATGTAAAGTCATCATCTGAAATTTCTATTTTTTGTGTAAGATAGTACACATTTTCATTGTCATAAGTTGTAATAATAACCTGATCGTTATTTTCTAATTTATGTAGTTCTTTAAAGATTTTGTTGATGTTATGACCTGCTAAAACTGTATTTCCCTCTTCTATATTAGTACCTTCTAATAAACCTATATAACCTTCATCTAATATTTTTTTATCGGTTCCTTTTTTTATTAACCTTTTAATATTATATTTTGGTATTTCTATATATCCTAGATAGTCACCGTATTCAATATTTGGTTTACTTTCTTTAAATGTTTTGTTGATAATTATTTCTTGTTCATTTTGAACATTTATATCTTTTGTATTTATATATATTTGATATGAAAGAAATAAAAATAAAAACACTGTACCTAATAGACTGGATATTTTTTTGAAATTCATATTAACCTCCTTCGTTATTTATTATCTTAATTTATTTTGGATAAGTAAAGTAATTCGACAAAATCATCTAATAAAAGTAAGTTTTTGTATACAAAAAAGGCCTAATCAGCCTTTGGTTCTACTACGACAGTTGCATTATTTAAAAAATCTATCTTTGATATTACATCGTTAAATTCTTTAAAATTAAGTGTTAATATTTCATCGTAGGTATTATTTCTTACAAATCCTTCATCGATGATACTACTCATTGCACTATGATTTAGACTATATATATTATCACTCATATTTATTAATGAACTTATGAATACCTTCTTTTTTCTTTCAAATTCTTGTTCATCAACGTCTATTTTTTTAATTTCATCTTTTATTCTAGTTATAAATTCTTTAGTTTTTTTAGTTTCATTATCTAGTATTATAACAGCATGTTTGTCAGTTGTAATTAAGCTATAGCCTATGTAATCAGTTACGATATTTTCTTTTTTTATTTGTTCAAAAAATACCGATGTTGGACTAAATTTTATATTGGCATATAGTGATAAATACCATCTTAATTTATATTCTTTCATATCAAATTTTTCCATATTTATCTTAAATCCTATTAATACTTTGGGTATTGTTACATTCATTTTTAATTCTTCATAATCTTTTACAACTGTATCTGGTTCTTCGTATTTTTTAACTGTTATTTTATCCGGTTTCGGATATGTTTTTTTAGATTGATTATTCTTTATCATTTCAATTGTCTTTATAGCATCTACATTACCTGTTATAACGATAAACATGTTAGATGGATGATAAAATGTATTATAACATCTATATAAATCCTCTTTTGTGGTAGCTTTTATACTTTTTACACTACCTATAATATTATCTTTAATCGAATTATTTTTAAATAAATTATGATTTAATAATTCATATGATTTAGAATATGGATTATCTAAATACATATTTATTTCTTGTTCAATAATTCCTTTTTCTTTTTCGACACTTTCATCTGTAAAATATGGTTCTTGTACAAAGTTTAATAAACATTCTAAATTTTTTTCAAAGTTTTCTGTTCCAGAAAAAAGATAAGTTGTTTTATAGTAACTTGTATTAGCATTTCCGCTAGCTCCATTGGAAGTAAAAATGTTAAGAGGATCTTTACCATCCTTTTGATTAAATAATTGATGTTCTAAAAAATGGGCTACTCCATCTGGAACCTTAATCATTTCATCTTCTCCTAGTGGTACAAATTCATTAGTAGTTGCCCCAAAGTTAGTTGAAAAGGTAGCGTATATGTTGTTTACGTTATTTTTGGGAATAATAAATATTTTTAAACCATTATCTAGTGTTTCTGTATATATATCTAAATCTAAATGATTAAATGTCTCCTTCTTCATCTATTCCTCCTTCTAGAAAGTATATTGTATCAAGTTTTATTTTTTTGGCAACTGAAACAATTTGCTCCTTAGTTACTTTTTTCATATTTTTAATTCTTTCTTCAATAGAATCATTTTTAAAGTACTCTTGTGATAGGTAATTTTCGATAATTTCAAAGGGATTATCATATATACGTAGACACGCATTTTCATAAATAGTCTTTACTTCCTCTAAATCATCTAAATCAAATTTACCATCTGACATATCTTTTATAGCTTGTTTTACAAGTGATACTGTCTTTTCGTAACTATCTGCATTAATTCCTGCTTTTACTATTAAAACTCGGTAAAGTGATTGATATGATGATGATATGTAATAGCATAGTGAATTTTTTTCACGCACTTCCCTAAACAACTTTGAATCGTTTCCACCACCTAATATAAAATTATAGGCATGTAAAACATACTTCCTTTCATAATCAGTTATATCACCTTCTACTTTGAAACCCATTTGTAGTTTACTTTGAACAAATCCTTTATTTTCTATTACTTCTTTTTCTTCTTTTGTATCTTCTAGCTTGATAAAGTGTGATTCACTATCTTGATTTTTATTTTCTCTGAATTTTCTTTTTTCAAATATTTCTTTTATTTTTTTATCATCTACATCGCCAATTATAAATATATCGATAATATCGTTTTCAATAACTGATTTATAATATTCGTATAGATTTTCTGTATTTACTTCATCTAAAGTATCAAGATAACCTGCTATTTTATATGCAAATGGGCTATTTTTACCCATATACTCTTCTAACTTTAATGTTGCTACATTATCTGGATCTTCTTCAATACTCATCAGATTATTTTTTATTCCTTCCTTTACAAACTTAAAAGCCTCTTCATTAAATTTACCATCTTCTACATATGGATCTAATAGTAGATCTAACAATAAATTTATAATTTTTTCTGTCATACCTACTTCCGTATATTTTTCATTTAATGCTACTAATGAATATGCTAAAAATGTATATAGTCCTGATTTATATGTAGCTCCACTTAAACTTACGTTGTATAGTTCTTCTTTTTCTATTTGAAGTTCTCTTCTAGTTTTATATTTATTGCATGATTCTAGTAAAATATCGCTTAAAAAATTACGATAATTTATCTCTTCTTTTTTTATTTTTCTTTTTAAGTAAATACGCATATTTACCGTTTTAAAGTTATCCATTTTTATAATATGTAAATTTAAATTACCCATATCATATCTTTTATAATCCATTTTATCACCTACTTTTAATATACATTCTTTTTTTGGTTTTATACACTAGCTAATGCTAAAGTTATCATATTTGTAAGAGACATTTCTCTTTCTTTAGCGGATACACTTTGTTTACTATATATGCAATCAACTACTGTTATTAAGCATGCAGCCTCTTTATTTAAGGTTTTAGCAATATAAAATAAAGCGAATGCTTCCATTTCTGCTGCCTTTGGCTGATAATCAATTCTATTTAGCATTTTTTCTACATCTATATATGCATCAAAACATTCATTTGTTAATATGTTTTCTTTAACAACTTTTATATTGAGTTTATCTGCAGTTTGCATTATTTTATTGTTTAATTTATCACTAGCCTTTACTTTATGTATATTTTCATCATTGAATGTTAAAGCAAAGTTACCCTCTGTATATGTTTCATCCACTAAAATAATATCAAACATCTTTAAATCTTCTGTATATGCTCCGCATGAACCGATTCTTATTATCTTTTCTACTTCATAATACTTATATAATTCATAAGCATATATTCCCATACTAGGCATACCCATACCCGATGCCATAACTGTCACTAATTTACCATCATAGTATCCAGTATAAGCGTACATTCCTCTTACATTATTAACTAACTTATAGTCTTTTAAATAATTTTCTGCTATCATAGTAGCACGATTAGGATCTCCTGGCATAATTACTATACTTGCTATATCCTCTTTTTTGGCTTCAATATGTGGTGTCATAATTACCTACCTCCTTTAAATATTATAACATATAAAATAAAAAAGAAGTTTATTTTTTAACTTCTTATTTTGTTATCTAACATGCTTATTTACATCTATATCAATAGAACCTAGTAACTCTTGTTTAAATTGTTCTAATGCTTCTATTTGTCCATTAAAGCTTAACAATATACCTTCATTAACATCTACACCTTGTTCTTGTTGTTGATCATTTTGTTGTTGATTATTATTTGTACCATTGTTGTAATCTGGTGTATTATTATTTGTACCATTGTTGTAATCTGGTGTATTATTATTTGTACCACCATTTTGATTATTACTTGGAATTTGTGTTTGTGTATCTGAAATAATACCCTCTTCTATAACTATTGTTCCTGTTTCTTCTTCAAATGTTACCTCATCTTTTGGGGTTGGATCTTGATAGTTATCTGATTTATCGACAACAACTGGATCTTTACTTGGTTTAAATGTTGGTTCGTTATTTAAATTTTCATCGATAGCATTTAATTCAGCTACTTGAAATTCTTTTAAACTTTCATTCCAGAATTTAGCATACCAATAATCATAAGCTTCTTTATAAGTTGCTGTTTTTACGTTTGGTTTTTCTGGAACTGTTTTAAATTTAATAGTTAAAGAAGTTCCTTTTTCAATATATTTATCTGCTACATCTTTTGAAGCTTTAGTTTGAGCTACTGCTTTAGCATTTAGGTAATTTTCGTTTGTTTCAACATCCTTACCTTTTTCATCTTTAACAGTAACTGACACTACTTTCTCTGGTTCTCTATCCTTAACTGGCACTTTGTCAACTGGAATATCCTTTTTTTCTACTTTTTGAGTCTTTGGTGCCTCATTTTTAAAATATTCTTCTGGTTTCTTTTGAGTACTATTACGTACCATAAATAACCAATCTGTATAAGTATATTCATTTGCTTTAAAGTTATTTAAATCAACTCTTTTAGATATTTCACTAACTATACTATTAAATGAAGTTTCAACATTTGCTATTTCATTAACATTAGCATAATCTAAAGCCATTTGCATTTTAGCTGTTATATTAGCTTTTTCCATTTGTCTTATAACAGTAAGTAATGAATATTTACTATCACCCTTATTATCATAAGCTTTTAATGTAATCTCTTCTAGACCCCATTCTTTGATTTGTTCTTCAGTAACACATGATTTTAAAACGGAATTGTATAATCCAATATCTGCTTCATTATCAGTAATTACCTCTCCATTGCTTAACATATTTAATACATCAAGTCTTGTAAATGCATAATCGATTGCAAATGGATTAAGTTCAGTTTTCTTACTAGCAGAGTATGTTAATAATTCTTCTTTAATAGCAATAGCTTCTTTAACGATTTCCTTTCTTTCAGAATCGTTTGTAGTATTATATAAAGAATTGTACTTGATAATTAAATCATCTAATCTTTTAATATAATCTGCACAATTTTTATCTGAGAATAACTTATAAACATCTAATGCTTGACCTTCTTTTTGTGAAAAGGCATCATAATAAGTTTCTCTCATAGCTGATATAGCTTTTTCATAGAAAGCATCAGCTGTTAAATTACCTTCTTGATTCAACTGTGCTAAGAACTTATAATCGATATTATCAAGGTTAGCCATTACATACATAGATAAATAGCTTTCAACCTTTTTTGATAGATTATCTTCATCTATACCAGATACTAGTTCATTATTTATTGAAACAGTAGTTAAACCTTTACTTAAGCCATCATTTAGAAAAGCACTCATATTAGAAATTATAGTATTAGTATCATTAACATTAAAGTTTAAATAATCTGGTAATACATAATTTGCTTCGTTACTTTCTTCTGGATTTTCCTCTTTATCCATAAAACTTGTAGAGATTATTGCTCCTTTATCACTAACACCTTTTGATAAGCCACAAGCAGCAATAGATCCACCTGCTACCGTTAATATAACCCCAACAACCATACCTTTAAGGTAATTACTATTTACACTTTTAACCCTAACTGGTTCACCTAAATTAGTAATTATTGAGTTATAAGTAGCGATTTGTTTTTCTGTATATTTGTTAACAGCTGATAGAGTTTCTAAATCCTTTCTTAACTCGGATTGTAATTGTGCTAAAGAGGCTCCATTTTTAAGAGACTCTCTAGCAGTATCAATTCTATCTTTCATTGTAATTTTAGCCATAATTATATCCCCTTTCATTTAGATAATTATTTTGTCACAGTTGTACATGTTTTTGTTCTATAAGAATATTGTGTTTCGTAAACTGGTGTTTTTTCTTGTTTTGTTTCATATCCTGTAAGTATTGTCTTATCTGCTTTCTTAGCAGTAGTAACTGTTGTATAGCTTGCACAGCTGTAAGTTCCTGTTGAAGATGCTACTGATTTTTCATATACATCCCATACATAGAATGTTCCAGCTCCACAAGTACCACTTGAATTACAATAATAGTCATCTGTACCTACTAATACATATTTTACACTATTTGTATCAGAAAGTGAACTACTTGATGTAACAATTCTTGCTTTTTTTGTCCATCCAGAATATGTAATTGTTCCTGTATAGTTATATTTATTACATACTTTAGTTGTTGTTGATCCAACATATACTTTTTTAGTAGTAAATATTGGTTTTGTTGTATCTTGTATAGTTCTTACGTTGTAACCTTTTATAATTGTTCTATATTGTACTTCTCTTGTACTAGTTGCTTCATATTTAGTTGCTGACCAATCTGACCAATTAGACCAACTACATACAGTTTGAGTAGTTAATGGTTTTCTAATTGCAATTGTTCTACTACATATAGTTTCATTACCTGCTTTATCTTTTACGTATCCATTTAATGAATGAGTTCCAACACCTGTTAATGTGTAAGTACCAACATTATTATAGTTTTTAGAGAAACCTAAACCATAACTTGCTACACCACTTGTTGCATCATTTCTAGTTTTGAATCCCATTAATACATCACTTATGTATTTACCATCAGTTGCTAATGTTCCTTTACCTACACCTAATGTACAAGTTGGTGCTGTTGCATCTTTCTTGATAGTAATACTACAACTTCCTACTGTACCATTTGTGTCTTTTACGTATCCATAAATTGTTGTTGTTCCATCAGCATTTACTGTGTAAGATTCATTATTGTTATAGTTAACACTTGTTCCTAAACTGTAACTTGCTATATTAGCTCCTTGTGTACGAGGGTACATTGATGCAAATTTAACTACAACTGGACTTCTATACCAATCATTGTCACCTTTAGTTCCACTAAACACTCTTAATGTACATACTGGTGCATAGATTTCTGGTTTTACTGTTTCTGTTATTTTTTTAACTGTTATACTACAACTTCCTACTGTACCATTTGAATCTTTTACATATCCATAAACTGTTGTTGTTCCATCGGCATTTACAGTATAACTTGTATTACCATTATAGTTAGTTGATGTTCCTAAACCATAACCTGATATTCTAGATCCTTCTGTATTAGCTACAGCTGATTTAAATCCAATTACGATATTACTTTTATATGTATTATTATCTACTTTTGTTCCACTTACTACTTGTAATGAACATGTTGGTGCTTTAATTTCTGGTTTTACTGTTTCTGTTATTTTTTTAACTGTTATACTACAACTTCCTACTGTACCATTTGAATCTTTTACATATCCATAAACTGTTGTTGTTCCATCGGCATTTACAGTATAACTTGTATTACCATTATAGTTAGTTGATGTTCCTAAACCATAACCTGATATTCTAGATCCTTCTGTATTAGCTACAGCTGATTTAAATCCAATTACGATATTACTTTTATATGTATTATTATCTACTTTTGTTCCACTTACTACTTGTAATGAACATGTTGGTGCCTTAATTTCTGGTTTTACATCTACTTTTTCATCATTTTTCTTGATAGTAATACTACATCTTGCAGTTTTACCATTTGAATTTTTAACATATCCATAAACTGTTGTTGTTCCATTTTTAGTTACTTTATATGTTGTAGCTTTATTATAATTAGTACTTGTACCTAATCCATAACCTGTCAACGTTGCATTACTTCCGGCCGTTTTTGATTTAAATTTAACAACTACATCTGAAGTATAGAAACCATTATTTCCTAATTTACCACTTTCAACTGCTAATGAACAAGTTGGAGCTGATATATTAGTTGAAGGTTTTGTTGATGGATATACAACTGGTGTTTTAATGTCTGCTTTGTCTTTTTCACATATAGCTGTTTGACAGTAGTCATAACATCCCATATAAACTAATAAGTAGTTTTCTTGATCGCTACATTTTAAATTGATCTTCATAACGAATTCATCGTTATATTTTGTAATTTCTACATATGATGCATTTGTATCACATGTTTTACCATTCTTATCAACAAATGGTAAGATGATTTTTTTAGATAACATTTCTTTTAATGTCATCTTAGCTGTCTCACCAACTTTTTGTGGTAATCTTGCTGTTGTATAATATGTCTTAGCTGCTTCTTTCATTGAGATTATATTTTCGTTAAAGATACGATCATATAACACTGAAAGATTCAATTCACCTAAGGCATCTGAAGATAATTTTAATGAGTTTTCGCTTAAGTCTTTAACAGAACTTTTTAACTTATTAAAATCACCTTTCATTGGAAATAGCCATAATAATATAAATATAAATAAGGCTATAAATAGGAATTGTAAAATCAAATTCCTAAAAGAAAATCTTGAAGTGTTTTCATTAGTATACATAAATATTCCCCCTTTGAAATTTATGTCGCATATATTATCACTAGAAAGTCACTTTGTCAACACTTTTTTTAATTTTTTTTATTTTTTTATTAAATTTGCCTATTTATCACCTAATTTTAACGATTGTACAACCAGGATTATAGTAACTTACTGCAAATTCTTCTACATTTTTATTTCCTTTTAAAGTCTCAATAACTGTATGTTTTAATATACCTGTTCCTATACCATGTACTATTACGATTATTTCTTGCCTCATCTTTATAGCATCAACAATAAAATCATTTATAGCTACTCTAGCTGTATAGCGATCATATCCATGTAAATCTAATTTTAAAAATCTATCTATAAATATGGTATTACCTATACTCATGATACTTACTTTCTAATTGTTTAAGATCTATATTGCTATCTATACCATATTTATCTTTTGATAATCCTAGTGCTACATTGGCAAACATGATAGAATCTTCATAATCATAATTGCTCACTATAGCATATATAAATGCACCATAGAAAATATCATTTGCTTTATTAGTATTATCATCTATACTAGGTAAAACCTTAATCTGACCATTATATTCATATAGACAACTCTTATTTTTTAATATAATGATAATATTTTTAAAATACTGTTTAAGTTTTAAATATGAATCTTCTAAATCATCTTCAATATTTCTTTGTAATATTTTATTAACAAATGTAAAATCACATATAACAAAATCGGCTTTTTTAGATAATTCAAAACTAGTATCTGAGTATGTATCTATAGTCATAATACTTACTGCATCTTTTTCTTCTATTAAAGTATTTGATAGTTCACACTCACTACCATCGATTAATACAACATCTGGTTTTATATTAACATCTATACTACTATTATGTCTTTCATTTAGATTATATGAAAGAATTGTTTTAGAGTCATTTTCGCTATTATCTATGATGATATTTGATTGGGTCTTAATATTATTATCTAGTTTTAAATATGAAGTATCTACTTTTATGTTATCAAGTTCTTTTTTTATCGACAAACCAATTTCATCATTACCCAATACCCCCACTAAATAAACATTTTTTCCAAATTTACCTAATAAGTAAGCTACATTATATGCTATTCCTTCTATCTTATTTATATCATCTACTTCATATATGGAATTTTCCTTTATAAAATGATCCATTTTAAATATTTTACTATAACTTGTTTTACCAACACATAATATATTCAAATATATCACCTCTATTCTACTAATATTGTATCAAAAAAAACAATTGTACACAACAACCGTTTTAATTTTATAAGTAAAGTTATGTAAATGTGAAATATCACAATTAAAATTATATCACCATTATAATTTTTCTACAAATAATATTTATATTTTTTAATGTATTTTCACTTAGGCTTGATTTTTAAATAAAAGTAGTAAATTAGTAGTAAAACAATTATGATATTTGATTGACATCTTTTAAAATAAGGAAATTTTCACTAAAAACTAAACTTTT
>CAYTKH010000046.1:0-11107 GCA_964438315.1 uncultured Muribaculaceae bacterium
AAAACTTATAATAATTTGTTTTTTATAATGTTTAAAACAATATAAACATATTAATCTATTAAACTAATTTTATTATTTTTTTTGTAACTTTTTTAAGTTTGATTCTTTAGTTGCTTTATCTTCTACAAAATTATTGGATAAACAAATATCACCTTTTGAATCTATTATATATAATTTCTCATTTATACTTACTTCTGCATATCCATTTTCAAAATCGTCAGCGGTATCATATTTAGGAGAAATTGCATAATCTGCTTCATTATTAGGATTTCTCATTGTCTTTTTTCTATCAACATAACCCATACTACCATTAAACTCAACTGCTGCCTTATTTTCAAAAAAAGGTTGTGCGTGAGTAAAGACTATTGGTGTAATATGATGTCCATCGATACTATCAATATATCCTAACCTTCCGTTATGATACCCTGTAAAACTATTTTCATTATTGAATGTTAACCTATCGTATATGGGTTTTACTGACAAAACACCATTTGAATTTATTGCCCCATATCTATATGTGTATTGTCTATGCAATATAGCACCTGAATAATATAAAGGTATATTTCTTAATTGCAAACATTCAAGATTTGATCTAGAAAAACCAATTATACAATTACCATAATGATCATACTCATAAATATCAAACCATTCATCACTAATTAGGGAACCATCTTTTAATCTAACATTATATACATATGTAGAGTAACTTTGTATATCTCCATCATCATCTATAAATGATTTTACTACATTTTTGCAAATAATCTTCCCATAATTACCAACATTTTCAACTTCTTCAATATCGACATTACAATTAAATTGTTCCATAATATTTAAACCTCCTCTTATATAAACATTATATCATAAAATGATATTACTTTCTTATTATTTTAAACGCAATTCTTATTCGTATCAAAACCTATTTATAAAGTAGTAAATTAGTAGTAAAACTGTATTGAGAGTTTTTACATAAGTCTATAAATAAAGACTTTTATGGTTAAATTATAATTTTTATTATAAAATAATATACATATTTTGAATATTTTTTAATATAAATTATATAGAAAGGATAAAGATATGAATAACTATAATAACCCTGTATTTCCAAATAACAAAGATGTAAATGAGAACAAAATTGATACTATATCTTATATGATTAATATTTTAAGAATGAATAAAAAAAGAAAAGTAAATGTGTATACATCTTTTCCTAAATTATCTGATAATAAAGAAGATAACTTTAGTGGCATTTTAGAATATATTGGATATGACCATTTAATATTAAGTGAACCTAGTAGTGGTAAATTTAAAATAATTCCAACTGTTTATATCGATTATATTTCATTTGATGAACCTATAAACTATAGTAGTTAAAAATATATAATATTTAACATAAAAAGATAGTATTTTCGTCTTTTTTTTGTTATAATTACTTTAGGTGATAATATGATATTTATGATAATACTTTCTACCTTTATCATTTTATGTATGCTGTTAATATGGTTTATAACTTGTTTCAACAATTTTGGAATTTTCATAATCAGAATTAACGAAGCCGAAAGTTTTATTGATACAACCCTTAGAAAGAGATTCGATTTACTAAATAAGTCAATCAGTATTATAAAAACTAATATAAAAGAGGAGAAAAATATATTAAAACGTATTACTGAGTTAAAATCAAAACAATTAAGTAATTTTGAACTAGATAGAGAGCTATATGAGGGAATCAACGAATTTAACCGTTTTAAAGAACAATATAGTAGTTTAAGTGATAATGAAAATTTTTTGAAAATCGATTTAGGACTTTCTGAATCAGAATCTGAAATCGTGGCAGCTAGAAAATACTATAACGATATAATAACAGACTATAATAAAAAAGTTTCAACATTTCCATCTAATTTAGTCGCTAAAGTATGTGGTTATAAAATTAGAACTTATTATGATGGTAAAGATATGTACGATGATGTTACTAACGATTTTAAAATTTAATTTCTAGATATTGCTAGAAATTTTTTATTAAAAAATGGCATTATTATTAATTACCATTTTAATATACTACCTATGCTTTCTTAAAGCATATAAAATAATTATACCTATTATTGATGAACCTATAAATAGAATATAATTAGTATTAAATTCTATTTTTTTTATATCTTCATCTAAACTATTTTTTATATCAGGAAGCGAGAATACTAGTTCACCTTCTTTAGAATATTTATAATTTTCTCTTGCATACTTAGCTAGATAATCACTATCTTTAAGTTTTTCAATTTCTACTTTCAAATTTTTTTCACTAGCCTGTAAATTACTAAGTTGCTTGTTTAAAAGTTGTCTTTCTACTTTTAAATTGTATATTTTTATTGCATTTACTGATAATGTCATGAAAAAGTATATAATCATGATAATAGAAAATGTACCAAATATAGCTAAACGTCTTTTAGATAATTTAGGAATTTTCCTCTTTTTCATATAATCACTATCCTGTCCTAAAGTGATTATAACATTTTTTTTATTATCTTGTAAACATTTTTAGCTGTTTTGTTTACAATAAAATGATCAAATAATACACCTAATACAACAGCTAAAATACCATAATTATGAAGTATTCCATTATTTACATGTAATAGAATAATAAAATATATTAAAACATTTAGTATTATAAATAGAAAACTGATAACAATTCTATAAATTTTCTTACTATTATAAATAAACCTATAATTTATATCTAACATTCTACTAAAAAAGATACCATATAAAAAAGATGCTAATAACGTATTAATTTGCATATTTAAATTCATTTAAACAGCTTAGTAAATAGACTATCTTCTTTTTCTTTAGTTTTAGCACCTTCCATGTAAGTAAAACTGTTAATAGTACCTTTTATAATAACATTTCCTTGATAAGTATCTAATTTCATTATTTCAAGATCACAACCTTTTATTAGAATATAACCCATAATAGTTTCTAATAAGAATTCTTCATTGTCAAAACTGTCTATTTTTTTTACCCCTGTAATAGAAATATTTTTTCGTTCACTTATAGTTACACTATGATTAGATGTAATAATATTATCCTTGTCCATTTTATCCTCCTAATTAATCATATGCTTTACACAAAAAAAAATGCTAAAAAGCATTCTATTCACCAATTTCTTTTTTATAAGCTTCAATAATGGCATCATCAAACATTTTTCTGCATTCTGGTGTAATTGGGTGTGCAATATCACGATATCCGCCAGTTGCTGTCTTACGACTTGGCATAGCAGTAAATAAACCTTTATCACCTTCGATAATTCTAATATCATGAATTGCAAAACAATCATCTATCAAAACTGAAACGATTCCTTTCATTCTAGTATCTTCTTTTTCGCTTACACGTACATTTACTGATGTTATTTTCATTTTAATTCTCCCTTCACTGTATACAATTTTATTGTATAATATATGTTCTATAAAATCAAGTAGTATTTTAAATATTTACACTTTTTTTTCAATTATAGTCTATCTTTATTGTTTTGGTTATAACATCAGTATATGAAAATGATCTAACATCTTTATTTTCGTTTTCGACGATAAAAACATGGCTGTAAGTTTTTTTTATTACAACATCGTATTTCTCATATTTATTTCTACCTAAATTATACAGTATTTTAGCTGTATCACCTATATGACTACATAATTCTAGACGAATATCATCTACTTTCATTTTCCCTCCTACCTAGGATATCCAACGTACATTGTTCCTTTAGTAATAATTCCTCCCATTCCTTCACTGCCATACTTAGTACTATCTAATATTTTTTTTATATCAATATCTTTAGTTATATCTGAAAGACTCATTTTAGTTGCTACTATAGCGGGATCTAATGCATGAATATTAACTCTTTTGGGACTTGATGCAAAATTAGCTCCTGCCTTAATTAATTCTTCATAATCCGACTGGCATCCTCCTGCTATAATTATTAATTTTTCATGACTTTTTTCATATTTTCTAGCTTCTTTTATGGCATCAACATAATATTTACTATTCTTATATGAGTCAACGTCACTAATATCACCTATTTTTTTATAATAAGCATCGTGTCCTGTTATTACAACTATATTTGGATTGTATTCTTTTAGATAATTGGGTATTTTTTTTGGTATATCTTCTTCTTTTTCTTTAACTCCAGCTGCCATAATATTAGATGCTTCATAGTATTTTAAACATCTATTTAAATATTCTTTATCACCATCTGCTGTCTTTTGATAAGTAACTGGAAAAATAGATTTGATTTTATTAACTAGATTTTTCATGTTCTAGCTCCTTTCTTTTATAGTATTCTGTTGCCATCATTTTTCTTCTTAATTCCTGTTCTCTTTCATACCTAAAAGTGCTATTTAAAATAGAAAAATATAGAGTATCTTCTGGTATTGTTGATAATAACTCAATATTTCTTTTAGATGTTTCCCTCACAATAGTAGATATAACATCATGGCTTCTCCCTAACCTAGACATATCTTTAAAAATTACTGTATTAGTAACCTTTCTACTTTTTATATCTCTTAATAATTGTCTTAATCCAGGTCTATCAAGATTCATTCCAGAATAACCATTATCAATATAATAGTAATCTATTTCTAACTTTTTTGTTTTGGAAAATTCCTCTATATACTTTTTTTGTAATTCAACACTTTCATCACTTATATGTGCTACTCTGATATATGCTACACATCTTCTTCTCATCTTTACTTCCTCCTAATATAATTTAATTGTTTTCGTTTTTCCTACACCAAACTTGAATAAAATTTGAACTGTGTTATCTTTATGAATAATAATCTTATCAATAATATCCTTTATATAATCTTTCAAGAATATATCTCCATTTATAAATTGATTATAAAGATCCTTTACTTCATTTTTTTTATAATCTGAATTTCTTTTTTCTATTAACAATCGTAAATTTTCTTCTTGTTTGTTTTTTAATTCAGATTCTTTATTCTTCTCTTTTATAAAGTCATCTAAAGATATTTCTCCTTTTGTTTTTTTTAGATATAGATTTCTAATATTCGTATCATGAAGTTCTATGTCTTGTTTTGTATTATCAATCTTTAACTGGATTCTGTCTTTTTGAACAAGTTTCTTAGTAATATCATTAACTATTTCTTCCTCATCGACAAAATCATTTACAAGTTCCATAAGTGTATTTTCTATAATCTTTCTTAATTTTGTATCATGGATAATTCTATTCGGACATTTTTTTCTTTCTACAACTTTAGTGCAGGCAAAATAATATTCTATATTTCCATTTTCTCTTTGCCTTCTACAAGCGGTCATTTTTCTTCCACATTCACCACAAATAACAAGTCCACTAAATGTTCCATCATAGTTGTTTTTTTCTTTTCGTTTCATTGTTTTCAATTTTGAATTTGCTTCTTCATATAACTCTGATGAAATAATTGCAGGATGAGTATTCTCCTTTACTTCACGATCTCGAATAGCTATTACAGTTCGTTTCTTTTGCTTATAATTTTTCTTTATAGATTTTCTTATAACCGTTGCTCCTGTATAGGTTTTATTCTTTAGTATTCTATATATAATCTTATCGGACCAATCATAATAATAGGATTTATTTTTGCTAGGTGTCATTTTCATATATATTACTGGTGGAATGATTTTATCATTATTTAATTCTTCTGCAACTTCACTTCTAGTTTTGCCACTAGCAATAGTTGTAAAGATTCTTTTCACAATACTAGCTGCATATTCATCAATTTCTAAAGTTCTTTTTCCATCCTTTTTAACTACCTTATATCCATACGGAGCTACAAAACCAATGAACTCACCATTTTCTGTTTTTGAAATAGCAGTTTTTGTTCTTTTTAGTGAAGTATCTTTTACAAATCGGTCATTCACAATTGCCCTGATATTTACCATAATATCTTTTGTAGTGTTATCTGGATCATTACTATCATATTGATCGTTTATTGCAATATATCTAACATTATGCTTAGGAAAATATTCACTAATATAATAAGCTGTATCAATAAACTCTCTCCCTAATCTGGACATATCTTTAGTTATTACCGTAGATATTTTCCCTGCTTCAATATCTTCAATCATTTTTTCAAATCCAGGTCTATCAAAGTTAATTCCAGAATATCCATCATCTATATATTCCTTATCAATAGAAAGATCCATTCTTCTTGCGTAATCTTTAATCAAACTAAGTTGATTATAAATACTAACAGAATGTTCCCCTTTCTTTTCTAAATCTTCCTCTGATAATCTACCATAAGCTACATTCATTTTATTATCATTCATACTACATATCTCCATCCAAACTAAAATTAAAGTAAATTCTTACATTTTTATTTTCATCGATTGTTATTTTATTAACTAAAGCTTCAATCATTTGCTTAGTAGGATTTTTAATCTTCAAAAAATCTTTTATCATTTGATTTTTTGTTTTCTCATCTAATAAATTGTCTTTTGAATTACTAAGCATTATCTTTAAATCATTTATTTTATTTTCTAATTGCTGCTTGTCCTTAGAAAAATCATTCCTAATTGATACAAATTCCTCAGAAGTAATTAAACCAATTGTTTTATCCTTGTATAGCTCACTAATTGCTTTATCTATATCCTTTAATTTTTTTTGTGCTAAATCTAACTCATTTTTATATTCTTCTAATAAATTAGAATTAGATAGTGTTGCTTTATATTTTTCTTTTAAAGCATTATCCTCTGAATACTTTACTAAATGTTTTTTTATTTCACCTAATACTAATTTGTTCAAATCATCTTCTCTATAATAGTGCATACTACACACATTATTTCGGTAACTTGCATAAGTTCTGCAACAATAAATTGCATATATCTCATCTTTTGTTTTTTTACTTTGGCTTTTACATCTTCGAACTAACATAGCTTTTCCACAATCAGCACATATTACTAAACCTTTTAATAAATAATCATACTTTCTAACTCTAGTATCATTTTTAGATTCTTTAACAACTTTATTATTAACTTTCTCAAATGTTTCTTTATCTATAATTGGTTCATGATTATTCTTTTTTATAATCCACCTACTTCTAGGAAGTAATCTTTTCTTTTTAGACTTTAGACTTACTCTTTCATATTTTCCTTGAATTAGTGTTCCAATATAAACCTCATTCTTTAAAATTGTTTTAATAGATGTTGCTTTCCACAAATTAGAAGTAACAGTTTTATCCATTTTTCTTTCTTTATATATATTAGGTGGTAAAATACCTTCATTAGTTAATTGTCTTGCAATCATATTATCTGTCATACCATCTAATTTCATTTTAAAAATTTTTTTTACAATATCAGCTGCATATTCATCTATAACAAACTTACGATTATCTTCTTTTGATCGTTTATATCCATACGGAACTGAACTACCAACAAATAAACCTTTATCCATAAGTCCATGTCTTACACTTTTAATTTTCCTAGATGTATCTTTTAAAAACATATCATTAACAACTGTTTTAAAAGGTATAATATCATCAGCTTCATTTGGATTTTCTGTATCGAAATTATCTAATATTGCAATATATCTAACATCGTGTTCTGGAAAATATTTATAAATATAATTACCTGTTTCAATGAAATCTCTCCCTAGTCTTGAAGTATCTTTTGTAATAACACAATTGATAACTCCACACTCAATATCGTTAATCAATCTTTTAAATCCAGGTCTATCAAAATTTCCACCAGAATAACCATCATCAATATAAAAATCATAAAGTTCTATATTATTGCTTTTGGCAAATTCCTCAATACATTTTTTTTGATTAGTAATACTAACACTTTCTTCTCCATCTTCGTTTTCAACTACTGATAATCTACCATACCCTCCTGCTTTATATGTTTTATTTGTTAAGCTACTCACAATTTCACCTCCAGACTATACTTCTTAACAAGCACATAAATCATAAAACAGCTTTCATAAAATTACGAAGGTAAAAAAGACTTAAGAATTGATATTTTGCACACTTGACTTTATATATTTTTCAAAAACTTCTAGTATTTTTTCTTTAATAGATACGCCTTTTTCATCATATATACATAAAACTACTTCCTCATTTTTTTCATTTTGCATATCCACTCTCCTCCTTTTAAATTTATGACCTCCAAAATCATTTCATACATTAAAAAAATGTAGAAAAAAATCTACATATTACTTTTCATAATAAATTATTTATAAATTGCAATTATTATCTATAGCTAATTCTATTAGAATGGAATCACTTATTTTTTGCATTTCTTTATCTGATAATTTTCCTAGATACTTAACAAGTCTTGTTTTATCAATAACTCTAATTTGCTCAATAAGAACAATCGAATTATAATCTAAAAAATCATTATTTTTTAATAATATATGCATCGGTAACTGATGTTTCTTCTTGGCTGTAATAGGAACAATAATAGTTGTTGGACTATATTTATTTCCAATATCATTTTGAACAACTAATACTGGTCTATATCCTTTTTGTTCACTTCCTATAGTTGGATCTAAACTTGCTAAATAAACAGATCCTCTAACAATATTATCCATTATTTAAACTTTTTAATCTTATTGATAATAAAATTGATCTCTTTTTCATGTTTAACACAAGATAGATTTAAAATACAAGTTTCATAAATAATTTCTTCAACCTTTTTTTGAGCTTCTTTCTTATTTTTAGCTTCTAATTGAAATTCAGTTGATTTTATTTCTTGTACTCTTATATTATATTTTTTCATAATATTCTTCCTTTCTTTTATGTAAAAATATCAGGACAAAATTAGACCTGATATTTGAATACTGATTTTTGGTATCACTTTATTTCTATCCCCTAACACTAGGATTCATCAAACGGTTATTTGCTAAATAACTCCATAGGAATTTCACCTTCTTGTGGTTCTCACAAGATCGTACCCATTGCTTGAGTCTGTGGCTATACGAAAGTATCATTATTGCTAATATGCTTTATGGCAGATTAGATGCAATCTAATTTTATAGTCAAGTATTTTATCGACAAGCGTACTTACTAAAGTGCTACACATACTAGGAATGTATCTGATGAATAGTTAATAAATTGTCAAAGATCCGTTTCTTATAAAAAGAAACAAGTGAAAGAGAGTTAATTATCTCCTTCACTTGTTTGGCACTTCAAAACAGTTTTTGCAACCCAAAAATTTAATTTTTTATAATCTTTTTAATTTCTTCGATTCCTTTATTGATACTTTTACTAATTGCTTGATGAGTAGATCCTTCAACTGCAGCAATTTGTTCTAGTGTCATATCTTCAAAGTAATACATCTTGATTCTTCTTTTTTGTATGTCTGATAGTTGATCTATTGCATCTTTTAATTCTTCATATTTTATCTTCGATTCAACTTCTTCTTCCACAGAAATAGGTTTACTAATCATTCTTGTATTTAAAGTTTCTTCATAAACCTCTGAATGTTCTATATGTTTTCTAAATTTATGTATTTGTGATATATCCTCTAATTCAAAAGAATCAAATGCTTTATATAATTCAACTGATATTGCAATCTTGTGCATAACCTTGTTATTATCAACAAATTCTACTGTATATGTTTTTTTATCTTCATCAAATCCTAATACATAAGGATTGTCTTTACTTTTATTTCTTTTAGGCATTTTTGCCATTATTCTTTTCCTCCGATCAATTTAGTTTTAAAAATCTAAATTGATTTTGGAGGGCTTCTATTTCGTAAAAAATTGCAGCAAAAAAGGACGATAACCCCCCTAGTACTTATAAGAGGGAAATCGCCCTTTTCAAAAATTGAGTTATCATCATAATAAAAACAGCATTTTATCATAATCATAGACAATTCTTCCTTCCAAACATTGCCTAAGAGTGCATAGAAAAATACTGCATAAAAACTTTGCACTGATAAATAATAAAAATCGTTAATATAGAAGTTCAGTAAAATTTTGATTTACTAATCTAATAAATTATCGTTCTTATATTTTTCTTTACCTTTCTTTTATATTAACATTAACCATTTATGGCAATGTTTCACAGACATTATACGACATCTATTGCACTAATCTTGTCGAATGGTGTAACCAATGTCTAAAAATAGGTAAAATTGTTATAAATGCTAGAAAAAAGTATAAAAAAACTTATCGTTTTATTGATAAGTTTAATTTAGTTTAATTGATTTAATTAGTCTTTTTATCTAATGTTAATTTTTTCTCATATTTGCTATGAAATCTATCTCTAGTGACTTCTTCACTATTATTTATATAATCCATAAACTTTTCTTTGTTTTCTTCACTATAAGGAGTATCAGTATATAACGATTGCAATAATATTCCACCTCTACTTTGACCTATTCCAACAAAAATATAAGTTTTGTTAATATCTAATAAAGATTCATCAACAATATAATCGCCTCTGCTCAATATTAAAGTTCCATCTGAATTATATCCCCCTGGATAAATAACTTCTATATCTTCTTGCAAATTACCTTTTAAATTATCTATAACAGTTATTTGATATGTAGTTCTAGGACTACCAAAATCAGTCATAAACCTTTCATTTTCTTTAATTACTTTTCCAACAAAAACATAATCAGCATATCCAATTTGATAATAAGGGTTTGTTTCTTCTTTAATATACACATTTTCATATTCTATTTTTCCATTTGGTTTATAAGTATTATTCAAGTTTAAAAAATATAGCAAACCTGAAGTTAATACAACTATTGCAATAGCCCCCACAATAATAATTTTTTTTACTTTACTTTTCATAAAAACTTCTCCTTTTTTATTCACAAATTTCTTATTATTTTAAAATTGATAATAAGAAGTTTGATAATTCTTGTTCAGTTAAGTTAGATGTTTCAATATCAAAATTATAATCGTTAAATTTAAATTCCGTAAAATATATACTTTCAAATTTATATATTTTCAATTCTACACCATTTACTGTTGTAGTTTTTCCTCCATCTTCACTAAAATAATAATCTCTTACAGGTTTATGCTCTTTAGAATATTTAACATTGATTGATCTATCATTATCATTTGAATAGATGATTTCATAATTACCTAATATATTATAATCTTTGCTTTCTTTATTTTCTCTAA
>CAYTKH010000047.1:0-10818 GCA_964438315.1 uncultured Muribaculaceae bacterium
AAAGATGCGATGAATACTTATGGTACTGATAAACCAGATTTAAGAAATCCACTTATAATAGAAGATGCAACGAATATTTTAAAAAATACTGATTTTGGACCTTTTAAAAATAGTGTTATTAAAGTAATAAAGGTAGATAATATAGGAGATAAATCAAATAGTTGGTTTAATGAATTAGTAGATTATGCTAAAAGTATCGGAATGCCTGGTATTGGGTATGTTACTTTATTAAAAGAGGGGAGCTTAAAAGGACCAATTGATAAATTCTTAAAGGAAGTAGAAAGAGATAGTTTGATAAATACTTTCAATTTAAAAGAAAATAGTGTATTATTTTTTATAGCAAATAAAAAACTAAAAGTAGCTCAAAAATTTTCAGGATTGATTCGTGATGAACTAGGTAAAAAATTAGATTTGATCGATAAAGATAAATTAGAATTATGTATTATAAATGATTTCCCTATGTTTGAATACGATGATACTTTAAAAAAATACGAGTTTTGTCACAATCCCTTTTCACTACCTCATAATGGCATAAGAGACTATGAAAAGGAAGATGTTTTAGACATTTTGGCTTATCAATATGACTTTGTATGTAATGGTAATGAAATGGCTAGTGGAGCTATAAGAAATACTGATTTAGATAGTTTAATAAAAGGTTTTTCGATTGTAGGATATGAAAAGGAAGAAGTAGAAAAAAAATTTAACAGTTTAATGACTGCCTTTAAATATGGTGTACCACCTCATGGGGGTATGGCACCTGGAATCGATAGAATTTTAATGCTTATAACCGATCAAGAAAATTTAAGAGAAGTTCAAGCTTTTCCGCCTAACACATCAGGAATAGATGCCCTTATGGGTTTTCTCCTAGTACACTTTATGATAGTCAACTAGAGGAATTAGGTATAAAAATAATAGAAAGTAAGTGCGAAAATTTATGAAAAGTAACTATTTATTAGTACATGGAAGTTTTTCTAGTCCATTTTCAAATTGGATTCCATATTTAAGAAAAGAAATTGAAAATAGAAATTTGTTAGTTTATACTCCAGATTTTCCAACAGGGGTAGGGTACCAAAATTATGATAATTGGTCTAAACTTTTAAAGGTTTATGTGGATGCAAATATCATTAACGAAAATACTGTTATATTTGCCCACTCAATAGCACCTATTTTTATTTGTAAATTTCTAGTTTATAATAAAATTAGAGTTAAGAGATTAGTTTTTGTTTGTGGATTTAATAATTATCTTGGAATTGATGAAGATTATGATGCAGTTAATGAGAGTATGTATTTCGATAATCTTACAGATGTTAAAAATTATTGCGATGATATCATTTGTTTTTATTCAGATAATGATCCATATGTTAAATATGAAGCTGAAAAAGAATTTGCTGATGCTATAACTGATAACCAGATTATGATTTCTGGTGGAGGACATTTGAATTCTGAATTTGGTTATACAGAGTTTACGGAGTTATTAAAATATTTATAAAAGAAAGAGAGTTGATAAAAATGTGTAAAGAATTTACTGAAGAAATGGTCGATGATTATGCTTCAAAGTTACTTATTGGTCTAACAAAAGAAGAAAACAATATGGTATTAGAAGAATTCAAAATTATAGATGAGACAATCAATAAAATTAATGCTATAGAAGGTATTGAAAAAGTAGAGGCAATGACACATTGTCTAGATGATTTTACATATAATCTTAGAGAAGATGTTATAGAAGAATCTTGTAATATTGATGATATATTAAAAAATTGTGATGTCTATAGCGATAGACAAATAGAAGTTCCAAAGGTGGTGACAGATAATGAAGTGGATGAATAAAAGTATCGAAGAGTTACACGAATTATTAATAAATAATAAGGTTACGTCAAAAGAATTGGTAGAAGAATCTATCAAATTATCACATGAAGTTCAAGATAAATATAATGCATTTGTAACAATACTAGATGATGCAAAAGAACAAAGTGTAACAGAAAATCTTTTATCTGGTATCCCATATGGCGTTAAAGATAATTATTCAACAAAAGATATATTGTCAACAGGATCAAGTAATACACTAAAAGATTACGTTCCATTTTTTGATGCAACCGCTGTTTTAAAATTAAAAGAAGCCGGTGCAGTTATAGTAAATAAAACTGTATTAGATGAATTTGGTATGGGTGGAACAGGAACAACAGGACATACTGGTGTAGTTAAAAATCCATGGGATGAGACTAGAATGACAGCAGGATCATCAGCAGGATCTGCATGTGCTGTTGCAAGTGGTGTTTACCCATATGCTTTAGGATCAGATTCAGGAGATTCAATTAGAAAACCAGCTGCTTACTGTGGAATTGTTGGATATAAGCCTACTTATGGAATGATTTCAAGATATGGTTTATTTGCTTATGCATCAAGTTTGGATCACTGTGGTGTTTTAACACGTAATGTTAAAGACGCAGCAATTGTCGTTGATAATATGAAAGGTATAGATAAAAAAGATATGACTAGTTGGGATTCAAGTGATATTCATTTAAGAGATTCATTAACTGGTATAGTAGATGGTAAAAAATTATGTTACATAAAAGAAATATGTGATATTTTAGAATATGATAATCCAAGTGAAGAATTAAAAGAGCATCTAGAAAATTTTAAAAAAGTTGTAGAAAAATGTAGAAAATTAGGTATGATAGTAGAAGAAGTATCCATAGATAAAACTTTACTTGGTTCGATAGCACCTGTATATGTTGTTATTGCATGTGCAGAAGCTACAAGTAATATGTCTAATTTAACAGGTATTATATTTGGACCTAGAGCTATGGGGGATAATTACATAGATATGATGAAAAACTATCGTACAAATGGGTTTTCACCTTTAATTAAAAGACGTTTTATTATAGGCTCATATGTACTTAAGTCAGAAAATCAAGAAAGATACTTTAGAAATGCTCAGCGAGCTAGAAGATTAATTGTTGATAAATGGAAAGAGTTATATAAAAACTATGATGCTGTAATACTACCTGTAGGGAGTGGTCCTGCTAAACACCTAGATAAATCACAAGATATTTTAAATGAGAATATTGATATACTAGAAGAGCATTTACAAGTTGGTAACTTTGGTGGTTTTCCATCAATAACGATACCAGATGGTTTTGTAAATAATATGCCTGTTGGTGTTAATATAACAGGTAACTGTTATGATGATATTAATGTTTTAAATATTGCATACGCTCTAGAAAGCAGTATGGAGTATAAAAATCAAATTGCAGGAGGTGTAAAAAATGGGTAAATATAAAGCCAAGATTGGTTTAGAAATGCACTGTGAGATAAGTAAAACTAATACCAAAGTTTTTTCAAGTGCTAAAAACGACTATTCGACACTTGCCAATGTAAACGTAAGTCCAGTCGATTTAGCTTTTCCCGGTGTTTTACCAGTCGTAAATAAAGAAGCTGTAAGAATGGCTTTAATGGTAAGTATGGTTTTAAATTGTTCACAACCAGAATATATGTATTTTGAAAGAAAAAACTATTATTATCCAGATATGCCTAAAAATTATCAAATAACTCAAGAGACAAAACCGATACCAGTTGGAATATACGGAAAAGTAACATTTGATTTAAACGACGAAGAAAAAACTGTTAGAGTTAATAATCTTCATCTAGAAGAAGATGCAGCAAGTCAAGAACATTTATATGATACATCGTTAATAGACTATAATAGGGCAGGCGTACCACTTTTAGAGTTAGTAACTGAACCTGATTTACATTCAGCTGATGAGGCAGTAGCATTTTTGGAACATATGAGAAGTGTCTATAGATACTTAGATATAAGTGAAGCTGATAGCAAAAAAGGACAAGTTAGATGTGATGTCAATGTCTCTATTATGGATGAAGAATTAGATGAAGAAGATTCTAATAACTGGGGAACTAAAATTGAAATTAAAAATGTTAATTCATTTAGTGGAGTAAGAGATGCTATTAATTATGAAATTAAAAGACAAATCAAATTAAAAGAAGATGGAACTTATGATTCAATGCAACAACAAACAAGACGTTTTGATGAAGAATCTGGCACTACGATTTTTATGCGTTCAAAGGTAGATGCTGTTGATTATAGGTACTTTGTCGAACCAAATATACCTAAATTTAAACTTAGTAAAGAGTGGTTAGAAGAAATAAGAAAAAGCATACCCATGCTAGCATTTGATAGAAAAAGAAAATACATTAATGAATATGGATTAAGTAGTTATGATGCTAGTATTTTAGTAAAAGAAAAAGATATTAGTGATTACTTTGAAGAATGTGTAAAACTTAATACAGATATAAAACAAGCTGCAAACTGGTTAAATGGTATGATACTAAGCTATTTAAATTCTAATGATATGTCAATAAAAGATTTCTTTATAACACCTCCAATGCTTAAGGAATTAATTGATTTAACTTTGTCAAATACGATTTCAACTAAACAAAGTAAAGAAGTATTTAGCAAGTGTCTAACAGATAAAAAGACTCCTAAAAAAGTAGTTGAAGATGAAGGTATGGTTCAAATAACTGATAGTGGTGAAATAAACAAAATAATTGATGAAGTTATAAGTGAAAATATTGAACAAGCCAAAACGTTTGATCCACAAAGACCTAGAATATTAGATTTCTTTGTAGGTCAAGTAATGAAAAAAAGTAAGGGAAAAGCAAATCCAACTATGACTAGAGAAATACTTACTGATAAATTAACCCAATTAGTTAAATAAAAGTGTTGATAAAATTCAACATTTTTTATCATAAAAGTTTAGTTTTTGAGTAAAATGTCTTATTTTAAATGGTTCACGAAAAAATACAATGCTATTTTACTACTAATTTACTACTTTATAATAGTTGCAAATATTAATGTTTATTTTTTGGGGTTAAATCTCCACACTTATTCTACACTAACTTTATTTTTTTTAATATTTATTTCAAAGATAATTATACTTTAGATATTGTATAGTAGTAAGGTTAAGAAAAATTTTATATTTACTTGTCGTTATTGTATTAATAAAAACGATATGATATAATATTTTAAGAATGGAATGATAAATATGAAAAGAGGTTTTTCACTTATAGAATTATTAGCAGTACTTGTTTTATTAGCATTAATGGCAATTATTATAATCCCCAAAATAAATGATAACCTATTAGATGCCGAGACTTTAAATGCTAAAAACAATACAATAAATTACATAAGTGCTTTAGAAACATACTTAAAAACATCAGCATTAGATAAAGACAAGGTTGAATTACCTTCTAATAACGAATATAAAATATCAGAAGAAAACAGTATTGGGGGGATTCCATATCCAGCCTTAAATAGCTTAGTAGAAATAACTGGAGATTATCCAGATGGTGGGACAGTTACGATTGATGATAATTATACTGTTGTAAGAGCTAGTATAGTAATTAATGGTTATAATGTAGAATATAATAGTGAAGATAAAATAGTTAGTATTAATCCAGCCTAAGGAGTGATCATATGCATATAATCGAAGTTGGTAAATGGCTAAAACTTAGTAAAATTTGTTACAACGATGAGTGGTACCAAATATATGCTAATAGTTTAGGAATAAGAATATTTATAAAATGTGGTGAGATAGAAACATATCCACTATTAAAATCATTTCTATATTTGGATATGGTTTTTAACTACCGAAATAATGGGATATATTACGATGAAGATAGAACTAAACAGCTGTTACTTAATTATTTTAAATTTACTCTTAATCTAAATATATTTTATAAAGCATATGAAGTAATTGATAGGTGCCTTTTAATAAGAAATAATGTAAATATAATAGCCCAAAAAATGGAAAGTGCTAGCAAATCAAAAACCTTAATAACTACTGAAGAAATTAAAGAGTATTTACCTGAAGTATTTGAAATAGAAGAGATAGTCGATAATAACTCTAGTATACCAGCTGAATACAAAATGTTGATAAAAAAATATATTTTAGAACACAAAAAAGAAGATTTACAAATACTAGCATATAATCTAAAACAAGTAAAAATATTACCTACAAATAAAAGAAGTTCTTTTGATAAATTTAACTATATTATAAAAATAAACGAAGATAATAAAGAAGAAAATTTATATCATGAACTAAGACATGCAAGTAAATTGGTAGCATATGAAGATTTATATACCGTTTTACATAATGACTTTTTAATAAACAACTATAAAAGTAGTATAGGTTTAGCTATCTTAGAAGGAATAAACTCTAAATATACATCAAACACCTACTTAAATGAACAAAATATAATAAACATGATAATACTTATAATCGGCGAAGAAGAATTATTAAAATGCGAAAATGAAGATATCAGTAAATTAATCGATATACTAAGTAAATATAGTACAAGAGAAAAAATTATCAAACTAATAATGATGTTAGATGATGAATTAACATGTAAAACTAATCATCTAAAATACGATGTAAATAGCAAAATGACAATATATAAGATATTGATGGAGTGCTATTTATATAAAATAGATTACATGTTAGAAAACATCAATATAAAAAATATTGTATATAAAATTAAAAAATACAATATTGAAGTAGAAAAATTTAGTGAAATATTAAAAACAGATGATATTATAATAAAACAACACTTTCAAAAAGAATACAGTAAATGTTACCACGAGTTTATAAAAAAACATATAGAAAATTTAAATTTAACATTCAACTCAAAGATAAATAAACACGAACAAATAGAAGATTTTACCTTTATAGAAAGACAAATATACGACCAGAATTTTATTATTAACGATGAAAATTTCATTACTAAAAGAATCAAATACGATAATAGTAATGCAATATACATATATGATATATATATAAAAACAGATTATTTAAAAACTGCTACAAAAGAAGAACTATTAGAATATATCAGCTTAGAAGGATTAAATAATGCTCTTGAAAACTTAGAGGTAAATGATGGCTAGATTATATATAAAGACAAAAACAGGTAAAAATTTAATCAAAATTAAATCAAAAGGGGTTTTAAAAGAAGATTTATCGCTTAAAGAGATAGATTATCTAACTTTAATGTGTGGCAAAAACTTTATAAAAGAAGCACTTAAAGCAAATTGTATTAAAGATGAATATATAGAAAGTATCTATATAGAACATAATAACATAAAATTAGAACCTGTTATGTTTGATGATTCACTAAAAGAAATAGTAGAAACTTTATACAAAAATGATACCGATATAATAGATAATAATCCGTTATTTCAAAGCGATATAGATTTATTGTTAAGTATGTTAGATAATAACTTTGTTTTTAATAAAATAGTAAATTACTTAAATGATAACACTTTAACATATTACCTAAGTAATTATCGTAATAATAAAACAGGATATAGTGATATAATACTCTACTTTACACAATATGAAAATTATCGTAAATTAAGAAGTTATTATAGAAAAAATATTCACTATTTGTGTTTAGTATTAGATAACGAATCTAAAAGATATTTAATCCTAGAAAAAGGCGATAAAGTACAAATCGATGAATATACAATGACTCTTCAAGATTCAAGTGTTATTAGAAGAAAATATCAAGATAAAATAGCTGAATACTTAAAAAATAATCAAGAATATTTAAATAGTATAAGGAAAAATAGTAGTGGATATATCGTTATTTTAAGTCATGGTAGGTATAGTATGATGAGAAAAAAAGTTCTTTATAAAGACACTAAAAGTAAAATTAATGAATTTGTTAGTGACTTAAATCTTGTTAAAATGGTAGCATATAATGATTATAGAAATAATGATGATTCTATAAAAGTATTTAGTGATTATCAAAATAAAGTAATTCACTATCAGCAAAATGGTGTAAGAAGTGGCTATCAAAATATGATTCAGTCGTTTAAAAAAGATTTATTTATAAATAAAAGATATGATGAAATTAGAAAGATACTATATATTATAAAAGATAGTATCAAAAATACTATGTCACCTAAAAGGGAAAGGATAGTAAGGGTTTTAGAAAATCCATCTAAAGTAGAAAATAAAGAAGATGAAACCGAAATACAAAGTTCATACTATGATAAAGAGGAGTTTCTCACTGAAGAAGAATATAGTGTAATGTCAGGTGGTGATGATAATAATACCCTGTGGGATAAATCTAATTTTTGTATAATGAAAAAAAATTAATTATAATTAAATTAAGTAGTGAAAGGTATTAGCTGAAATGAAAGAATATAAAAAAGGATTTTTAGATTATTTAACTAACGTTAGAAATTATTCAAAAAAAACAATAGAAGCATACAATAAAGACTTAGATATATTTATAGATTTTACTAAAAATAAAAAAAGTCTTACCTATAAAGATATGCGTAAGTTCTTAGAATTTTTGTATAGTAATAAGTATTCACCAAAATCAATAGCAAGACATATAAGTTCACTTAAAAGTTTCTATACTTATTTAGAAGATGAAAACTTAATAGATAATAATCCTACCATCTTACTTTCTAGTCCTAAACTAGAAAAAAAAATACCTAACTTTTTATATTATGATGAATTAGAAGTTTTATTTAATATACCAGATAAAAGTACTGATTTAGGATTTAGAGATGCCCTTATCTTAGAAACTTTGTATTCAACAGGATGCCGAGTTAGTGAACTTGTAAACATTAAAATAAAAGATATAAATATGTACGATAAAAGAATAAAAATATTGGGTAAAGGAAATAAGGAAAGATATTTAATATATGGATCATATTTAGATAATTTATTAAGTATTTATTTAAAAGAGCATCATAAAAACATTTTAAAAAATAAAAAAAGCGACTATCTGTTTATAAATAAAGATGGGTTAAAACTTACAGATAGAGGAGTAAGGTATATAATTGATAGAATAATTAAAAAAGGAAATATAAATCATCATATATCTCCCCATGTTTTAAGACATACCTTTGCCACTCATCTTTTAGAAGGAGGAGCTGATTTAAGAAGTGTACAAGAATTATTAGGACATGAAAATTTAAAAACAACACAAATATATACTCATATATCAAATGAAAGATTAAGAAGAATTTATTTAGAAGCACATCCTAGAAGTGAAGTAAAAGAAGGAAGGTAATAAAATGAAAGAAAAAAAGAAAGATAAAAAATTGATACTAGTTGTTTTAATTGCAATAATATACACAGTAATACCATTTATGTTAGTAATGGGAGCATTCATCATAACAGATTTAACCCAACCAAAATTTACAGAAAATGCTGATGGTAGTATCAATATCGATGATAATGATTTAACAATTACAAAAGATTTAAAATACTACTATGATGAAGAAAATGAAACATATTACGTAGAAGGTTTTTTAGTTAATAATTTAGATAAAAATATCGATTCTATCTCACTAGAATACAATTTATATGATATATACAATAACCTAGTAGGTACAGCATTTGCCCAGATTAGTAATGTAGATCCTCATGGCACATGGAAATTTAAAGCTACATATAGCGAAATAGATGCCAAAACTGTCGTAAAAATAAAACTCTCTAATATTTTCTATTAGAAAGTTTTTTTAATTTAATACGTATATGCTGCCTGCTAAATATGTGGCAAAAATAAGCCATATTAAATAAGGAATATTTAAATAAGCTGATAGTCTTTTAGTTAGATTAAATAGTAAAATTAAAATTATAACTAGAATAATAAGTAGCATTATCCATATAATAGATAAAAGTTTTAAATCAAACAAGAAGAAAATAAATGACCATAAAATGTTTACAAAAAGTTGTAGATAGTAAACAAAATCAACTAAACTATTATCTTTATATTCTCTTTTATAAATATAGTAAGATACACCCATTAAAAGATATATAATACTCCATATAATAGGAAATATAAAACCCTTGGAGCAAATTTCGGTAAAATTAGAGTATTATAATTGATACTTTGATTAAGTAAAATTCCTGTTAAACTACCTAGTATAATAGGAAAGAATAAATAAAATAACTTTTTAATTAAATTCATAAATCACCTCTAATAAAATATATTAAAAAAACATGTGAAAATACTTGATAATTTAGTATAATGTTTTATAATTTTAATAGGGTTATAAAAAAGAAGGTTATAAAATGTATAATATAGAAGACAAACTAAATAAATTGGCAAAATCAAAATTTAGAAGTAGTTTTAAACTTAAAGAAAAAGATATAGAATATATAAAAGAAAAAGGACTAGATACAATAAAGATACATGCTTATCAGTTTATAAATAAGAGGTTGAAACCCAAAAATATAATAAATGATGGTAACCAGACACCCATGAAGGGTCATCCTGTATTTATAGCAGAACATGCAACTGCTACATGCTGTAGAACATGCTTATATAAATGGCATAATATAATCAAAGATAGAGAACTTAAAGATTATGAAGTAGATTACATTGTAAGTATTATAATGAAATGGATTGAAAAACAAATTAATAATGTAAAATAGATGAAAAAAAGTGTCAAACGGAGTAGTTTTATTGAATTATATTTAAAAAATTGATATAATTTAATAGATAGAGGAGGAAATATATGACAAAATATGTTTATTTATTTAGTGAAGGTAATGCAGATATGCGTAACTTACTAGGTGGTAAAGGTGCAAACTTAGCTGAAATGACTAATTTAGGTTTGCCAGTGCCACAGGGTTTTACAATCACTACAGAAGCGTGTACAAAATACTATGATGATGGTAGAGAAATAAATGATGAAATAAAATCACAAATAGATGAGTACATAGTTAAAATGGAAAATATTACAGGAAAGAAATTTGGAGACAAAGAAAATCCATTATT
>CAYTKH010000048.1:0-10780 GCA_964438315.1 uncultured Muribaculaceae bacterium
TATAAATCCATTAATTCACATCCTCTTGATAATAATATTATATCATTTTAAGTTAAAAAATTATATATTTAATTTATATTTATTATATTACTATCTATTTTACTAACTACATTACTAAATAAATTACATTAATATTAATAATTTTAATTTTAAATAAATTATAACATTGCATTTATTATTTAAATAATATATAATTAAGGTGAAATTATTATAGAGAGGATGAGATAATGAAAAAACTATTTAAAATTAGCATTTTAGTATTTATTTGCACTTTAGTAGCTACTGGTTGTGGTAAAGAGAAAAGTTTAAACCTATCACCTAGTGAAATAATTGATAAAATATATGAAGGTATGAACAAAGATGAAATGCCTGGCTTAAATAATATCGAAGTTACAAGTGAAAACATGGCTTGGTATCTAGGAGTAGATAATATTGATATTAAATCAGGTATTGCATCAGAACCGCTAATATCATCTATAGCTTGGTCAGTAGTTGTTATTGAGGTAAATGATAAAGTAGATGTTAAAGCTACTAAAGAAACTATAAAATCAAAAGTAAATCCTGCTAAATGGGTTTGTACTGATGCTGAAGAAGTTATAGTTGAAAATAGAGGAAATAAAATCATTCTTATAATGATGGATGAAGAAAATGCTGAATATGCTAAAAAAATTCAAGAAAATTTTAAAAAATTATAATGAAAAGCCCTTCCTAGGAAGGAGCATTTTTTTAAGGAGGATTTATGGTATTTTCTAGTATAACCTTTATTTACTACTTTTTACCTATCGTACTAATATTATATATTATAGTAACTAACAAATTTAAAAATCTATTACTACTGATAAGCAGTTTAATATTCTATTTCTATGGAGAAAATATCTATATTATAGTATTAATAGGTTCATGTTTAATTAACTACATAGGTGGTATATTAATAGAAAAATATAATGGTAAAAAAATTTCAAAAATATTTCTTATACTATCTATTATAATTAATCTTGGATTGCTATGCTATTTCAAATACACAAACTTCTTTATTAATAATTTAAATACATTATTTTCTAGTAATATAGCTCTTTTAAATATCGTCATGCCAATAGGTATAAGTTTTTTTACATTCCAAACTTTAAGCTACTGCATAGATATTTACAATAATAAAATTAAAGCTAATAAAAATTTCATCGATTTTGCTTGTTATGTATCATTATTTCCACAATTAATAGCAGGTCCTATTGTAAGATATAATGATATATGTATAGAACTAAAAAATAGAAAATTAAATTACAATGATTTTGGAAATGGTGTTAAAAGATTTATAATTGGGTTAGCTAAGAAAGTATTGATTGCAAATTCAATCGGGAGTATGATAGTTTTACTTACTGATATACCTAATACTACTGTTTTAGCACACATATTAATCGCTATTGGATTTTCATTACAAATTTATTTTGATTTTTCTGGATACTCTGATATGGCCATTGGACTTGGTAAAATGTTAGGATTTCACTTCTTAGAAAACTTTAATTACCCTTTTATCGCCAAAAGTATAACAGATTTTTGGCGAAGATGGCATATATCATTATCAAAGTTCTTCCGTGATTATGTATATATACCACTGGGAGGAAATAGAGTGAATTTAATAAAACTTATAAGGAATATCTTTATAGTTTGGTTTTTAACAGGTTTTTGGCATGGAGCAAATTGGAATTTTATTATATGGGGACTATATTTTGGTATTATTTTAATAATAGAAAAGTACTTTTTAAGTAATTTTTTAAAGAATCATACAATAATAGGTCATTTTTACACAATTATAATTGTCTTAATAAGTTTTATAATCTTTAGCTTTGATAGTATTAGTAATATTACTTTATTTTTAAAAAATATGTTTGGTTTTAGTAACTTACCATTTACAAATTTTGAAACATGGTACTATTTAAGAAGTTATATTGTTATAATTATACTAGCTATAATAGGTTCTACACCTATTATAAAAAACATATATGATAAACTATCAAATAAATTTAAAAATATTATGGGAATATTTGAAATTATAGGCTGTTTTTTACTTCTTATAGTTGTAACATCTTTCTTAATAGATTCATCTTTTAACCCATTTCTATATTTTAGATTTTAGAAAGGATATTTATGAAAAATAAAATATTATCTATCTTATTTTGTTCTTATATTATAATAATCTTTATTATTAATTTAATAATTAAAAATAAAGATATATCATATAGTGAACGTAGATATTTAAATAAATTACCTAATATATCTATAACTAATCTTTTAAATGGAACAATAACTGATAATTTTGAAAATTATGTTTCAGATCACTTCATTTTAAGAGATAAATTTAGGTCATTTAAAGCATTTACTGAATTTAATATATTTAGTAAGTTAGATTACAACAATTTATACGTTAAAGATAACTACATATATAAAATTGAATATCCCCTAAAGGAAAATAAAGTAATAAGTTTTACAGATAAAATGAATAAATTGTATGATACTTATTTTAAAAATTTAAATGTTTATTATAGTATCATACCAGATAAAAGCTATTACAGTAGTGATAATTATTTAAAAATTGACTATGATAAACTAATAAATATTGTAAATTCAAATATAAATAAAAATATGAAATATATAGATATTACAAAATGTCTTGATATTAATGATTATTATTATACAGATATTCACTGGAAACAGGAAAATTTAAATAATGTCGTTAATACACTATCTAAAAAAATGGATTTTAAAGTAGGTAATAATTATATAAAACATACTTATGAACCTTTTTATGGATCTTATTATGGACAAATAGGACTTAATGTTAAAAATGATAAATTGACTTATCTTACAAATGATACTATTAATAATGCTAAAGTAACTGATATTGAAAACAAAATAAATAGTGTATATAAAATAGATAGTTTAGGAAAAATTGATTCATATGATGTGTTTTTAGGAGGAGCTACTCCTATAGTTGAAATCAATAGTATAAATAATAATAGTAAAGAATTAATTATTTTTAGAGATTCTTTTGGGAGTAGTATAGCACCTCTTCTAATAGATGGTTATCATAAAATAACTCTTGTTGATTTAAGATATATTAGTTCTGATTTAATAAAAAATTATATTGAATTTAAAGACCAAGATATACTATTACTTTATAATACCACTATTATAAACAATAGTGATATGTTAAAAAAATAAAACAATGTATTAGATTGTTTTATTTTAGTTAAATCTACGTTGTATTTTCTTTAATACTTTGCCTACTAAATTATCTGATTTATTGTCATTATTATATCTTTGTTGTATTACAAATTCCCTAGAAAAAGCATAATTATTGATTAAAGATGCAAAATGATTCATCGTTTGAATCGTACTTTCATCGTATTTACTTAATATATCACCTACTTCAAAACTGGTATAACGTATATATAACATATCTTGTTCTATATCTATTTCAACTTTCTTTCCTAGTTTTTTTAATTCGTTACTAACGGATTCACTCAATGATTTTTCAAATGAAAGTTGATTTTTTTGATATTCTTCTAAATTAATTAAATCCAAAAACAAATCTAAAAAGCTTTTATCATTAACTATCTTTTCTATTTTATCTTTATAGTCAAATGGTAAACAAGCTGTCTTTATATCAGGATTACTAAATATTTTTACCATGGTATTATTTGCTAATGAAGCTAATAATAATTCAGAAAAATGTTCTACATCAAGACTTGATTTTTGTTTTTTATTGTCCATTTTATATCCTCTCTTACTTTTTACTAACCCATTAAATTAAAAGGGCACTGAAACATTATATCAAAATAGAATTACTTTGTACATACTTTTTTACAAAATTCCAAAAAAAGATTACAAAATACGTAATCTCTATTTTTGGTTATCTAACATTAGTCCTTTATAGTATTTCCATGCTAGAACTTTAAATGCTAACTTATCAATTAAATTTTCATTTAAAGTATTATTACTTAAAGCATTTTTGACAGATTCAATACTACTTTTATAATCGGTTGTAATTATTAAATCATTACCTGCAAGTATAGCCTTAACTGTCGCATCACTAATAGAAGTTATAGCTCCCATAGCAATATCATCAGTAATTATAACTCCTGTAAATCCTAAATCATTTCTAAGAATATTATGAACACTTGCTGATAAACTAGCTGGATTAGTACTATCAATACTAGTTACTGTGTTATGACTTACTAAAACAGCTTCTGCTTTCGCATCAATACCTGCTTTAAAAGGTGGAATATCATTAGCAAATATTTCATCACGAGTTCTATTATCTGTCGCTGAACCTACATGGGTATCAGCATTATTTCCATATCCTGGAAAATGCTTTAATGTGTAAGATACTTTTGTTCCTTTACTAGCTTCAATTACTGTTTTTGCATATTCTTTAGTAATATCTGTATTTTCACCAATTGTCCTTGGATAAATGTAATCAGTAGGATCTGTTGAAACATCAACCACAGGTGCTAAATTAAGGTTAAGGCCTAATTCACTTAATAACATACTTTTAGCAATAGTATCATTTTTAATAGCTGTCATGCCACCTTCGTTATATAATTCTCTTGGCGATTTAAATTTACTTTTAGCTAAATTACTATTACTACTGATTCTTACAACATTACCACCTTCTTCATCTACAGCTGTTAGTAATGGTATTTTAGTAGCATCTTGTATTTTATTCATCATATTTATAACTTGACTTTTAGTTTTGTCTTTAAAATCTTTTTCAAAAAATACATAACCACCAAAATTATATTTTTTTAAATCAGTAATGGCATTAGTATCAGGATAACGTACTAAAAATAATTGACCTATTTTTTCATCCAATGATAAGGTTTTTAATTTATTGTATGCCATAATATAAAAGTCACTAAATATACCATTATCTTGCCAATCACTAGGTATATCATTTTCATCTTTTACAGTTTTAATTATCTTATAATCTTCAATTGATACATCCTGTATTTCAGAATTCTTGTCAATAATTCCTGTATAACTTAATAAAATATTTTCACCAACTTCGGCATCTACCTCATTTGTTTTAAATGTGTAAATTATGTTATTACTATCTTTTAATGTCAATAAAGTGTCACTTTTTGATATTACAGTAGCTGTTAGGTTTTTCATTTCTTTTTTGTTATCTTTAGATATAATTAAACTAACGAATATTCCTGTTAAAATAATCAATCCTCCGAAGACAATAAACATTTTCTTGTTCATCTTAATTATCATTCCTCTCAATCATTATACATAGTTTTAATTAATTATTTTAAAACTATCATCTATCTAATTATACGACTTTTTAATTCATTTATTAATATATTTGCATGTTTTTTTTTAATTTATCTATTTTATGGTAAAATAATAATGAATGCAACTAATAATTGACATAAAACAACTAAAAATTGGTAGTATGCAACCGAACTGTATTATATAATTTAACTCAGAAAGGAGAATTTATGAATTTATCAGAAAATTTAAAAAAAATTAGAAAAGAACATAATTTATCACAGGAACAGTTAGCCGAAAAAATAGGAGTATCCCGACAAGCAGTATCAAAGTGGGAATCTAATTTAGCATATCCAGAAATGGATAAGGTTATAGAATTATGTAAAATGTTCAATTTAAATATTGACGATTTGTTAAATCAAGATGTAAATAAATTAAATAAAAATAAATCAAAGATAGATATAAGTAAGTATATAAATGATTTTTTAGATTCTATTACTAAAACTATCAATATGTTTACAAGTATGTCATTTAAAGAAAAATTGAAATGTATATTTGAACAAATTGTTATAATAATTATACTTCTTTGTATTTTTAGTATTATAGCAATTATTGGTAGCAACATACTAAATGGTATCCTTGATTTATTACCATATAGAATGTCAGATTTTGGAGATTTTTTAAAAATAGTTAGTATTATATCTTATCTTATTGTTTGTACTTTACTATCCTTTATTATAATTTTTCATCTATTTAAAGAAAGATATTTAAAATACTACATTTCAGTTGATAAAAATGATGATGAATTTGATGATTTTGTAGATAATAAAGATATAAATTATTTACCTAATAAAAAAGAGAGAATAATTATAAGAAATCCTAAAAATTACAATTTTAATTTTACTAATGGATTAATTAAATGTTTATTAGTAATAATTAAATTTTTGGCTATATATCTTTTGATATTACTTTGTTTGTCACTATTATTGTTAACCATTTTAATACCAATTTCGTTTATTTTTATTAAAACTGGCATACTATTTATAGGTTCAATTATATCTATTATATCATGTGTTATTATGAATGCAATTTTTATAATTATTATATATAAATTTGTTATTAATAAAGGATTTAATAAAAATTTATATGCTATAATATTTATTTCTTCATTAGTAGCATTAGGAATAGGTATGGGTTTAATGATAACATCTATAAGTGAATTTGAATTTATAGAAAATTTAGATTCTAAATATTATATAACAAAGGAATTTAATTATAAAATGAAAGATAATATTTTTATATCTGAACATATTTCACGTGTTAAATATATAGAATCTAATAATAATGACATTAAAATAGTTACTAGAGCTAGTGAATTTTACACTATAGATATATATGAGGATGATGATTATTATTATATAGATAAGCATATAAATAACAATAACATAAAACCAATTAAGAAGATTATATCAGATATTAATAATAAAAAAGTTATCAACTACGATGCTTTTGATATAACCGTTTATACAACAAAAGAAAATATTGATAAACTTAAAGAAAATAGAAAAAATTACTTTTCAACTATTAATGAATATTATTTTAGTAAAGAAATTGCTTCATTGCAAGAGAGTTTATTAAAAAATAATGATGAAATTAATAAATTAAAATCAGAGATAGAATTAAAAAATGCTACTATATATAATTTAGAAGAAAAAATTAACGAACTAACGAGAAAAAGTGATGAATTAGATAAAAACTCAAATTAATGAGTTTTTTTTAAATAAAATTTAAAATTTTGTGATTATAATTAAATGAAAAAATATTGATATTTTTAAAAATTATAGGGATATTAAATAAAATATCCTACTTTTTAAATACGATTAATTTACTTAGAATATAGTTTCCAACACATACGAATACTTGACTAACTAGTTTAAAAATTCTATCATTTAAATTTAAAGTTGTTACAAAAATAAACATAATTAACATATCCAATATTAGAGTCGTAATTCTTGCTCCTGCGAATTTAGTAAATTCTTTAAATTTATTATCATTTTTACTTTCAAATACGTATTTTCTATTAGTAAAATATGCAAACGTTACTCCTGCACACCACGATAATATATTAGCTAATTGTAATTCAATACTTTTATTTGGATTTAATATTGTTAATGTGAATAAATAATATACAGCTAAACTTATTATTGTAGTTAATACACCGAATATTAAATAGTTTATTATTTCTCTATATTTATTATATAATTTTATCATAAAAACTCCATTTCAATTAAATATACACTTTAATTATATCATTTATATATAAATATGTAAATTATAGAAAAAAAGCTTTTAAAAGCCTAATCTTTATCAATTTTAAATGTTGCTTGATAGAAGTTTTCAAAATCTATTTCTTCTACATCTAATTTAAATCCTAATTTTTCAATTTCTTTTGAACAATTTCTAATTATTTGAATAGCTTCCTTCATATCGTGTTTAATAACTTCTTGTCCACCATTCATTAAAGGTTGTAAAACTGTTTCCTCTGATATTACCCCTGTACCGCCAATTTCTACCATACTTTGATTTGAGTTAAAAGTTGGTGCTGCCACTGGTTCTATATTAGGCACTGGATTTGGGTTAAAAATTGATGCATTTTGATTATTTCCAAATCCAAAACTTGCTAAAGCTGGATTGAATTCATTATTTTGACTTTCTGAACCATTATCTTGAACTACTGGTTCTACTTTAAGTGGTTCTTGTTGTGCAAAGCTTATATCTTGACCAAATATATTATTACCTGGTATTACTATATTATCTAAGTTATTATTATTTGTTTCAGTTGTTGTAGCAGATTGAGTAAAAAATTTACCTTGTGAAGCTACATCACTACTGGTTGTTGCATTAATTTCAAATGGTTGAACTTGATTGTTACCTTCTATATTAAATGGTGTAACCAAATCTGTATTAACCTGATTTATATTTTGAGCTTCTGATTCTATTTTACTAATATCCATAAACCCTGGGTTTACTGGTTCTATAGATGGTATTACACCCATATTGTTAACTCCTGTATTAATTTGTGTTTCTTGCTCTGGTTGATTTAAATTTACATTTTGTACTGGTTGTGGATTAAATATTCCACTATTTGATTTATTCATTGTTGGTTCTATTATTGATGATGTTGGCATATTAAAACTGTTCATTTGATTATTCATATTGTCCTCCTTTTTATTAAAATCTAACACTTCAATATTATTTGTTATTTTAGCGATTTCTTCATCTGTTTTTCTAACGGTCATTCTCTCACTAATAATACGATTTAACATTTCATTTTGCTTATTCTTTGTTAGTTTCAATAAAGAGCGGGCATGTCTTTCTGATATCTTCTCGTTTAATAGTGCTTCTTGTACTTCGTCTGTTAAATTTAGTAATCGAAGTTTATTAGCTATGGTAGATTGTGTTTTACCTAATTTAGTAGCTAGCTCAGCTTGATTTAAGTATCCCATATCTAAAATTTTCTTATATGAAACTGCTTCCTCTATAGGTGTTAAATCTCGTCTTTGAACATTTTCTATAAGAGCTATTTCTGCACTATTCTTATCATCTAAATCTGTAACGATAGCTGGAATTGTAGTTTTACCAGCTATAACACTAGCTTTATATCTTCTTTCACCTGCTATTATTTCATATTTATCAGCGATTCTTCTTACGACTATTGGTTGTATTACACCGTGTGTCTTTATAGAGTCGGCTAATTCCATAATAGCTTTTTCATCGAAAGTGATTCTAGGTTGAAATCTATTTGGTAAAACATCATTTATATTTAATATTTGTACTTCTCTTTCAATATTCATATCTTATGCCCTCTCTTATTCTTCTATATAATGATACTATAAAGTTGAAAATAATTCAACTATATTTAGAAAATAACTAAAAAAAATTATAATTATTATATAATTTTTTATCATTTATAATCTTTTTTTCTTTATTTCACTATAACTTCTAGGATATTTTTTATTAGTTTTTTGTATTTTTTGAAATTTTAATAATGTACGTTTACTATTTTCGTATGGCAAATTAAATTCTATAGAATCTTCTAATTTAAGACTTAATAAATTCATGGCATTACTAGATTCTTCTAATTCACATAAAATATTGCCTTTCATAGCTATAAAATAACCATTTATCTTAATTGTTTTAACTGCATACTCCAATAAATTTGATAGATGTGCAACAGCTCTAGCTGTTACAATATCAAATTTTTCTATTTGATTTCTTGCATAATCTTCACATCTAGCATGAACAATTTCTAAATTATCTAGTTTTAATAATTCCTTTACCTCATTTAAAAAATTAATTCGCTTATTTAAACTATCAACTAAAGTAACTTTTATATTTGGAAAAATAATCTTTATAACCATACCTGGAAATCCGGCTCCTGTACCCATATCTAGTAGACTATCAATTTTTTTTAAATCTACTATTTTATTTATGGTCAAACTATCGTAAAAATGTTTAAGATACACATCTTTTTTATTAGTTATAGTAGTTAAATTAATAATTTTATTTTTTTCTATCAATAATTCATAATATTTATCTAATTGCTTTAATTGTCTATCATTTATATCAATACCGATTTTTCTTAACTCTATTATAAAATCATTTGATGTCATTTTTATACTCCTTTTTAATGTATACCGATAATATTGATATATCTGGAGGATTTACACCACTTATTCTGATAGCTTGTCCTATTGATGTTGGTCTTACTTCTTCTAATTTTTGTCTAGCTTCACTAGCTATATTTTTAATTTTTTTATAGTCTATATTATCTGGTATCTTCTGATTTTCATATTTTAACATCTTTTCTGCTTCAATTTGAGCTTTTTTAATATAACCTTCATACTTTATTTGAATTGATGTTTCTTCTTTTATTTCTTCATCATAATCTATTTTATAATATTTTTCAATATTTTTATAGGTAATTTCCGGACGTTTTAATAAATCATATAATGATATTCCATCTTTTATAGGAGTCGAATTTATACTAATTAAATAATTATTAACGCTATCACTTGGATTTAATTTATTGTTTTTTAAATAATCTTTCAATTTATCTATTTTTTTAATTTTATCTAAATATTTATTATATCTTTCTTTATCCCTGATATATATTTAAATTTAGAATTTATATGCTTCATTTCTTTTAAGGACTAATGGTTCTTTATTTTCTAGTTTCAATGATGCATTAATTCCTGCTATTAAACCTTGACAAGCTGCTTCTTCATATCCACTAGTACCATTTATTTGACCAGCTGTAAAAAGATTTTCAATTAATTTTGTTTCTAATGTGTTTTTAAGTTGGGTTGGATATATTGAATCATATTCTATAGCATACGCATATTTTAATATTTTAGCATTTTCTAATCCTTCTATACTATGTACCATCTTTTCTTGTACGTCATGAGGCATCGATGTTGAAAAGCCCTGTAAATATATATCATCG
>CAYTKH010000049.1:0-10344 GCA_964438315.1 uncultured Muribaculaceae bacterium
AAATTTTTGATTTTAAAAATGCTCTAAAAAATAAATTTTTTGAAATTTTATTTTTTCCTTTATTTATAAGGGCTTGCGAGCAAAAAATATTTTTCTTCATCTTCCATTATTTGACACAAAATATTAAATTAATATATACTATTAATAGTATTTTAAAGGGGATTTTAGTATGAATGAGATTATTAACATAATTATTAAAAAAAATATATATTTATTTAAAAACAATTTAACTGTAACAAAAATAAATGTAGGATTCACTAATACAGTCTATAACATTAATGATAAATTTATTGTTAAGATATGTGATAAGCAAGAAAATGAGGAAAATTTCAAAAAAGAAATAGATTTTTACCATTCCAATTCAGAAAATGATTTAATTCCAAAATTATATTATTCAGATATACAGAAAATAGATGTTCCATATTATTATGAAATAATAGAAAAAGTAAATGGTGTTTCCCTATATAATGTTTGGCATACATTTTCTGAAGAACAAAGAGAATATTTAATAAAACAAATATGTATGGCGATGAAACAAATTCATTCAAATATCGGGCAAGAATGTGACTGGGTTAGTTATTTTAAAGAACAATTTTCTTTATTATATTCTAAAGCTAAAGAACTTTATATTTTTAGTGATGATGAACAACATCTTATTAATCATGCTTATTCTAAATTCGAGCAATATTTAAAAAGTGACAATTTTGTTTTAATTCATAATGATTTACATTTTGATAATATATTATATAATAACGGAAAAATAAAATTAATTGATTTTGAAAGATCAATGTTTGCACCAAAAGATTTTGAATTAGCTATATTCTTTAGAATGGTTAGAAAACCTTGGAAATTTGCTAGTGAAGAAACAGAGCAATACACAAATTCAAGCGATTATGCAAATATAAAATTATATGTTGAAAGATATTATCCAGATCTAATTAATACACCTTTTTTATCTCAAAGACTTGCTATCTATGATATGGTATATTTTTTAGAACATCTAATAAGTCATCCAGAAGATAAGGAATTAAAAACAGATGTTATTGAAGCATCCAAAATAGTTGCATTAAAAGATGAACTAAATTTTGAAAATCTAAAAAATCCTTCGCAACTAATGGACTATATGAATATAAATATTGAATATGGTTGGATAGATAAATTTAGTAACAAGCATTTAAATAATCTTAAAAGATTTAGAGAAAATTACAGAATTAGTTCAATTGAAGAGATAATTAGAAATGGTCTTGGAACATGTATTGAACAAGCAAAATTAATAAAACTTTTCTTTGATAATATAGGTTTAGAAAATAAATTATATTGTTATAAAAGATATGAAACAGAAGAAAACTTTGATAAAGAAGTAAGGATGCATTGTTTTGTTTTATATCGGTTCCAAGGTAAGTGGTATCATTTTGAACACTCTAATTCTAATAAAAGAGGGATTCATGAATTTGATTCTATTGAAAGTGCAATTAAATCCGAAGTGGATAGGCATGATAAAAGTGATATTAGAGAATTAGTGGAAATTCCAAGCATACCAGAAGGATTAACTTTTAAGCAGTTTAATCAGTACCTAAATAAGTTTGAGTCTATCCCAATTTAAAATCAAATAAAATATTATAAACGTTTGCATATTAACATACACTAGATATATAAAAAACACAAAACTTAGAAAATATTCTAATATTTTGTGTTTTAATTTATAATTAACTATTATTTAACTAATATAGTTATTTACCCTACAATATAACATTTGGATAAAATATAATAAAATAGGTGATAATTATGCCAAATAGATGGGGTTGTGGACGATTTATTATATGGATATACATTTTATCGGTTATCATTATATATCAATTTATAATTACCTTTATCATTCTAACTAGATTTAATTTATTTTTATTATTTTTTTTCTTAGGGATGTTATGCTGGTTCTTTTTCAGAATAATAAGGTGATATTAAATTCTCTGTTTTATAGAGAAAATCTATTTTTTTACTAACTTCTTTGGTATTTTCATATTCATTTTTACCCATATCAATTTTATCTGGTAAAGATATCAATATAATAAATAGTTGTTTTTCTTCTTTAAGAAGTGGATAATTTGTTTCATATCTTTTTAATATATATTCAAAATCATAGTCTAAAGCATATTTTTTATATAATTTGTATAAATCAAATATTGGAATATCTATCTTAGATTTATCCCAACTTATTAAATAAGAACGTTCATTTTTTAAAAAATGGTTTAAATCTAAGTTATTGTGTAAAACAGCCACTCGCTGTTTTCTTTTATCCTTGACAAGTTCGTACCATTTATCTATTTCATGTTTACAAAAGTTCAAACTAGAAAATATTTTGGAAATATTCCTAGCAAGTAAATATTCAGAGGGACTCATGTAAACTCTGGATTCAATAACAGTTATAATATCCTGGTAATAGCTAGATAGATAATCAATATTACTAAGTATATCTTCGTAGATTTTTTTATATACTTCATTATCAACTTCTTTAAAATAAGTCGTTTTATTATGTAGCAATGATACAAGGTCTATCATATCTGCCAATTTTTGAGGATCTGGAGTATCAATTTCTTCTATATATTCACTTATTTCATAATCATCTTCAATCCCTAATATTTTAGGGTAGTAGCTGAAATTTCTAGAGTTTAAATAATCATATATATTACTATTATGTTTCTTTAAAACATAATTACCATCTCTTGTACCTACAATAGTTACTTTACCTATTTTATCGTAACGTAAAGGTTTTAAAGCATATTTATTAAATATTTCTTTAACTTTCTTCATAGTTTGCTGGTATAACTATTTTATCATTTATTTTTAATTCATTTAAATTATTATAGGCTTCTAAATCTTCTTTAGATACACTATATTTCTGCATGATAGTTTCTAGACTATCACCTTCTCTTACAATATAAACATGATAACTTTTGTATGTTTCGCCAGTATTATCTATCCCATCAAAAATGGAATTTAAGGCCTTTTCCTCCCTACCAAATAATATATCATCATCATCATTTTCTGGTTCACTATCTTCATCTTCAATACATCTTTCTTTTTCTTGTACTACTTCTCCAGTATTTAAAATCGTTTCTTCATTAGATAGTAAAGAATCATCTCTTACTTGTTCTTTTTCTTCTAAAATATCCATATCGTTCTCCTTTTCTTCTAATTTGTCAATTAATACATCTATATTAACTGATAAAATGTTATTATTTATAACCTCATAATAGAAGTCATCTATATCTATTACTATTTTTGATGTATCATATTTATCATCTATTTTAATATTAAAAGGTATTTCATAACTGTAGTCTTCTACGTTAGTACTCGTATCTGCTATTTTGTATTTTCCACTAATGGTAAAAGTACCATTAATATCACTACCTTCACTTTTTAATTCATGTTCTAATGAAATACTTGTTATCTCTGATAAATTGGTTTTAAAAATAATATCTTTTTTAAAAGGAATTATTTTTTGCATTTTTTATTCTCCTTCCATACTAGTAAAACATATGCCAAAAAAGATAGAATATTCTATCTTAATCAACATTATATTTGTTTATCATTTTCATTACTTTTTGATATTCTCTTTTAGAAGAATAATCAAGTAGTCTATTTGGTTTCAATTCTTTAAAGAAAATATCATTATTTACATCAATTTCTACTTTTTTGCTTCTTTTAGTTTGCGTAGTTATATTTATTTTTTCTTCTATAACTTTCTTACATCTTCTATATACTTGGTCATCTGTAAATATAGATGGATATACACTCCTTAGTTTCTTTATATTTTTTACAAACTCATCATCAAATACTAATCTATCATAATATTCATTATAAAATTCTTCTTCGCTGACCATGAAACTTTTTAAAATGAAACTAAAGAAGCATTCATCTTCTAATGTTTCTTCTACAATATCATTAATATCTTCTAATAATATATCAGGTAACAACTTATTAAATCTTGCTATTACTTCACAGTTTCCTAACATACATACTTTAGCGATAAGAAGTAGATTTTCCTTTGTTTTTCCTTTTAATCCTAAGTTAGCTGATACATATCGAAGATTATTACTATCTTTAAATGAATTAATTGTACGCTTCATCTCATTAATATTATCAGTCATATTTGTTGAATAGTAATTTTTATAGTGTGATTGAATATAACATACTATTTCTAATAAATTATTAGCTATTTTCTTATCAAACATATCTTTATATGATGATATTACAAAATTCAAACTATCGATGAAGACTGGATGTAATATTTCTTTTTCATCCAACTTGCTAAAATATTCGTGAAAACTTTTATTGGTTATTAGTCCTATAATAAGATTAATATAGTAAAAATCATTAAATTCTACGATAGAAAAGGCTCCTTTTTCTGACATTTTCACTACTTTTAATATTTTTAATGCCTCTTTCTTTATTTTTTCATCTTTTGTATTATTAATAATTTGCTTTAATGTATTTTTAATATTTTTTTTAAAGAATGGCACTTCAAGAGTATCACTATATAGATGAATTATTTTGTTTATAGTTAATAGGTAATATTTTGTTTCTATTTTATCGTTATATGTATTATCAATTATAGCTGATATTATTATTGCATCACTACTCATTGAGCGATATAATTCTTTAAGATCTACACCTGATATGGTATTTAAGTTACTTAATGTTTCATATTTGGCTTCATAGTTAATATCTAAAATATCAAAACTAAATTTATCTATTTTATCTATATTGTCTAATACTTTATCATAGGCTTTTATAATATCTAATTCTTCTTCTTTTAATGCATATGCTTGACATTTTAGTACTAGTTTTTTTAACCTCTCTATACTTTCTTTTGGAAAAACATTATCTTCTAGCAAGCTATTTGTCATATCTATTAGCCACTGTGCATATATAAAATCTAACATAAATTCTTCTTCTTTAAATTGTTCTAAGTTTATATCAGACAATATATAATATCCTGTTATTTCTTCATAAATGCAAAACAATAAACATTCATTACTTTCTTTAATTCTCATTTTAATCCTCCTTTATATAATTCCATACCTCTTTATAATTATCTACTAAAATAAAATGGATTTTTTCCTTTATTTCACTTGGTATTTCTTCTAAATCATCTATATTTGATTTAGGAATAATGATATTCTTTATATTATTACTATAGGCTCCTATCACTTTCTCTTTTAAACCACCTATTTTTAGGATATGCCCCCTTAAAGTAATTTCTCCAGTAAATGCTAATGAAGACTTGATTTTCTTATTTGTTAAGGCACTTAATATAGCGGTTAAGATTGAAATACCTGCACTTGGTCCCTCTTTTTTTATAGCACCTTCTGGTACATTGATATGGATATCATTATTTATCAACATATTATAATCGATATCGTAATTTTTATGGTTTGATTTTATATAACTTAATGCTAAAACTGCACTTTCTTTCATGACATTACCTAACGAACCTGTTAAGATTAAATCACCTTTACCTTTAAAATAGGTTACTTCTATAGGTAATATATCCCCTCCTAAACCTGTATATACTAAAGCATTAGCTACTCCTACTTGTGATATTTGATCACTTTTTTTAGTTGAATATCTTTCGTGATTTAAATAATGTTCTACCTTTTTTTCATCAATAATATATTTATTTACTATAATTTTTCTAACTACCATTTCAGTTACTATTTTTCTAATTATAGTAGCAATCTGCCTTTCTAATTCTCTTACTCCTGCTTCTTTAGTGTACGACCTAATAATTTTTAGAATTGCTTCTTCCTTAAAGTCTATTCCTTTATAATTTATTCCATGTTCTTTACAAATTTTTGGAATAAGATGTGTTCTTGCTATAGATAGTTTCTCATACTCAGTATAACCAGATAGTTCGATTATTTCTAATCTATCTCTTAGTGGGTATGCTATATTTTCTACATCATTAGCTGTTGTAATAAACATGACATTTGACAAATTAAATTCTTCTTCTATATAGTTATCACTAAAGTATTTGTTTTGTTCTGGGTCCAATATTTCTAAAAGAACACTTGATGGGTCACCTTTATGGTCACTTGTCATTTTATCAATTTCATCAATTAGGAAAACAGGATTAGAACTACCAGCTTTTTTTAATCCTTGTATTACTCTTCCAGGACTAGCTCCAATATATGTTCTTCTATGACCTATTAGTTCTGCTTCGTCGTTTATACCTCCTACCGACATTTTAACAAATTTACGATTGATTGCACTTGCTATTGACATTGCCAAAGAAGTTTTTCCTACTCCTGGTGGTCCTACTAAACATAAGATTGGGGCTTTTAAACTATTTGTCATCTGTTTAACAGCTAGATATTCAATAATTCTTGTTTTAATTTTGTCTAATCCACTATGAGTTTTATCTAATTTTTCTTTTACTTCTTTTAAGTCATCATTATCGATTGTAAACTTATTCCATGGTAATTCTAGCAACCAATCAATATAGTTCCTAACCATATTAACTTCTGGTGATGCTTGGGAAATACTTTCATATTTTCTAATTTCATTATTAAGTCGTGTAATAATGTTCTGTTTAGCATCTAAATTTCTTACTCTCTTCCTTAATTTATCTAATTCTTCTTCTTTTAGTGATATATCACCTAGTTCTTCTTTTATTAGTTTTATTTTTTCTCTAAGTAAATATTCTTTTTGAGATTCATCTAGGTTTTTTCTAACCTTTGAATCTATTTTTCTTTCTATTTTAAATGTTTCTTCTTCCTGATATATATTATCTAATATCATTTGTAATCTTATTTCTGGATTAATCTCATTAAGGTAATATACTAATTTATCTTTTGAAAGATTTAAATAACCAGAAACGATATCTGTCATTTTAGATAAGTCGCTAATCTTATTAATACTTGATAGAATACTATTCGATACATGAGGTAGTAATTCAACATATTTTTCTATTTCTTTATATAATTTATCACATAAAGTCTTTTGGGAATCCACTTTATAGTAGCTGATTTCTTCATTTATGCATTCTAGTAAATCATCTTTTTTATTTAATCCCATATACTCATATATACTGGCTCTATATAGTCCACAAATAACAATTCTTATTTTTCCATTTGGCAATTCAATTTTATGTTTTATTTTAGCTACTACCCCAATATTTGGTAGATTATCTTGAGCTATTTTATATATAACTAGAACATTATTATCATGAAACAGCTCTGAAACATTGATTATATTCTTATTATTTTCATCGTCAATTTCAATTCTTATCTCGTTATATGGTAGGAGAATTATATTATCTAAAGAAAGTACTGGTAAGTCAATTTTCAAATTAATCCACCTCCTAATAATTGCTTTCTATTATAACATAAAACAAAAAAAAGTCTACTTTAAAATAGAAATTTTTTAAAATTCATTCAAGATTTTCTGTTGCTTTTGCATCCAAATTAATATCTGCTATTTTACCAAGTTTATATGCGTAATAACCTGCTGCCGCTATCATTGCTGCATTATCAGTACAGTGTTCAAATTTAGGGATTGTTAAATTAATGCCATTTTCTTCGCATAATTTCTGCATTCTTCCTCTTAAAATCTTATTAGCAGATACTCCACCTGCTATTATAACATTTTTAGCATTTCTTTCAATTGCGGCTCTAATTGTCTTTTTAGTAAGTATTTCAACAGCTCTATTTTGAAACGAGGTAGCTAAAGAAGCTATATTTATTTCTTCGTTTTTTTGATCATATTTATGTTTTAAATTAATAACTGCACTTTTAAGACCACTAAAACTAAAATCGTATGATCTATTATCTAATGGTAGTGGTAAATCGTAAGTATCCTCTCCTTCTAATGATAGTTTATCGATAGCAGGACCACCTGGATATGGTAAATTCATCACTCTTGCTACTTTATCATAAGCTTCTCCTACTGCATCATCTAATGTACCACCTAGTTTTTCAAATGAATAGTCTTCTTTCATATATATTAATTCAGTATGCCCACCACTTACAACAAGTGCTATTAAAGGAAATTCAAGAGGTCTTGTTAAATTGTTAGCATATATATGACCTGCAATATGATGAACTGGTACTAATGGCTTATTATAGATATATGCTATTGTTTTAGCAGCAGTTAAACCGATAAGTAATGAACCTATTAAACCTGGACCATATGTAACCGCCACACAGTCTACTTCTTCTATTTTCATATTGGATTTCTTTTCCAATTCTTCTAGTACTAATGTTATATTTTCTATGTGCATTCTACTAGCTATTTCTGGAACAACTCCACCATAGGTAGCATGTGTATCCATTTGCGAAAGTACAACAGTTGCTATCTCATCATATCCATTTCTAACAATTGAAACACTTGTTTCATCACAACTAGATTCAATTCCAAGTACGTAAGTATCCATTTTATCACTTCTTTCTAATCATTAGGTAAGCATCATCATTATTATAATATTTGTCCCTTACAGTAGCTATCATAAAACCATATTTTTTATAAAGTTCTATAGCATATTTATTATTAACATTAACTTCTAATGTTATATTATCTAAGTCTTTAACATCATTTATCATATATTCCAGCATTTGACTTGCTATTTTTTTATTTCTTTCCTCTTTTAAAACTGCTATAAAGTTTAATTCACAGCGTTCATATATTATACTATAACTGATGAAACCTAAAATCTTTTCTTGTTCATAGACTAATATTTTATTATATACATCTTTAGTGATTTCTAATGTGAGAACATCCTTAAATAATGTATTTATTTTTTCTAAATCTTTATTTTCAGCTTCTCTTATCATTTAATTTTTCTTCTGCTTCTGTTTTTTTTAAATAATTAGGATTTAAACTATGTGGATTTATTCCTTCATCATTTTTATGTCTTAGAATTATTTGTTCTATATCTATTTTAGGTTCTATACACTCAATGTTTTCAAATTTATCATATGAAACATTTTTAATATCTAAATCTCTATATTTATCTAGCATTTTTAACAAATCATCCATGTATATATGTTGATCATTTATTATATTATTTCCCATATCATCATATAACCCAGCATAAACATAACCTCTTTTAGCATCAATTAATGAAAGTGTATAGCCCTTATTTCCAGTTGATAGTAATTCTAATTCTGAAATTGGTATCAATTTTGTTTTTAATAGATAACCTGTTATTTTAGCAAAGGCTATACCTATTCTTATACCTGTGAATGAACCAGGTCCATTAACTACATATATTTCATCAATCTTCTTTATATTGATATTTGCTTCTTTTATAGCAGTATCAATCTTTGATAATAGAGTGTTAGAAATTTTATTATCAGAAGATTCTATTAATTCATATATTTTTTTATTATCCTTTAATATTACTATGACAAGATGATGAGAACTTGTATCTAAAAAAAGCTGAATCATAAAACAGCCTCACATAGTTCTTCATATATCACACCATGTGGTTCTAAAACTAATAGTCTTTTATTTTCATCTAAAACTTTAAACTTAATATCCAATCTTTCTTTTGGAAGTATATTTTTTATAGTACTTGCCCATTCAATAACAACTACTCCACCTTTTGTAAAGTACTCTTCAATACCAATACCATCTGTATTCCCATCTAATTTATATACATCCATATGATATAATGGTAATTCACCTTCATACTCTTTTATAATTGTAAATGTAGGCGATGTTATTGTATCTTTTATTCCTAGAGCATCAGCTATACCTTTCGTAAAAACTGTTTTTCCACTGCCTAATTCTCCATCTAAACATATTATCATATTAGGAAATTTTTCAGATTCAAAATTTTGAGCTAATTCAATTGTATCTAATTCACTCCTTGAAGTAAATTTATATTCCATATTACCAACCTTTCTAATTAGTTTAGTATACTTTATCTAAACCATCATCATATATACAGTATACCAAATTAATTTAAAAAATTAAAGTAGGTAATAATAAAAAATGTTATAATTAACATTACTCATTTGTAAACAAATTGTATCATAAATTAATTGTAGGTATTATAAATGTTTAATTTATAAATTCCTTAAAAAATAGCAAAAAAAAAATTGGCAACTACCTATTTTCGCTTACACTATCGTCGGCGTTAAAGAGCTTAACTTCTGTGTTCGGGATGGGAACAGGTGTATCCTCTTTGCTATCGATACCAATTAAGAGAAATAATTCTCTGAAAACTAAGATAATGTGTATATTAATCAAACTTGAAAATAATCAATAGGATTAAATCCTCGATCTATTAGTACTAGTCAGCTCAACATGTCACCATGCTTCCACCTCTAGCCTATCAAC
>CAYTKH010000050.1:0-5002 GCA_964438315.1 uncultured Muribaculaceae bacterium
TAATTGCTTTTTCAAATTCATTGTTTTCTGGAAATTTTATACCTTTTTCTTTTAAAATATTAACTACTTCTTTTATATGTTTACCTTCTAAATCCTCATCAGAAATTCCTGTTGTTGTCTCCATATATCGAGAATATTCAACAAAACCATTGCGAGTTAAATATAAATCGGCATAATTATATCCACGATTCCAAGAAACTATTTCTGGATATCTAGGTCTTGAAAATACATATCTTTCACGCCATGGTAATGAATTAATAAATGCTTTAGTATTGTAAAATTCATCCCAATCTAAATCTTTAATATCTGAATCATCATCTAATATATCATTTGTATATTGATTATTTGCAAACATAACCTTATTTATATCAATTTGTTCTTGGTCAAGACAATGCATTATTCTATTTATTTCATAATCTGGATACCTTAATTCATACCAAACCGCCATCTTTTCAATAAAATTTCTCATTTCTATTGGAAATTGATATTCAGCGATATCAGGATAACCTTTAACCATATTTTCAGTATACCATGTAATAAATTCATCTACCTTATCATCTAATACTGTCATGCTAGGATTTTTAAAATGGTCTGAAAGTGCCTTAGAATGTGGTGATGATGTTTGCTCATTAAAATGTCTAAAGTTTGATGCCCAATATCCTAGTGGATCTTCCTTTTTTGCCATAGTTTCTAATTCTTTAACAGATTCGCCGGTAAATGCACCCTTTATTTTTTCTCTTAATTTTATAAATTTTTCTTTTATATTCATAAATTAAACCTCCCTGTATAAAATCATTTTAAACTTTTTTATCCAAATAGTGGTCTCTTAAAAAATTTTTTATAGTAAAAAGAATAAGTTTTTATCCTTTCATTATATCGATAGCTTTACGCATTTTTAAATCGTACTTAATCATATCTAAACCACCAAATTGTTCAAGTAATTCTTCTTCTTTCATTTGGTATTTTTCTGCTAATTTGCTAGCCTCTTTTTTAGCTTCATCATCGTCTACTTCTATGTTTTCTTGTTTAATTACTTCATCAAGTAGTAGTCTTTCTTTTACTCTTTTTAAAGCATCTTCGTGCATTTGATCTTTTAGGGCTTGCTCATTTGAATTAGTGAATTGATAAAACTGCTCTAAAGTAAGACCTTGCATTTTTAAATTTTCTTCGTATTGTTTTAGCATACGATCTATTTCATCGTGTATCATGATATGAGGTACTTCTACTTCCATATTTTCAGTAGCTTGCTTTAATAATTCATTTATATATTTATTTTCTGCTTCTGATTCTTTTTTTACTTTAATATTTTCTTTTAATTCAGCTTTTAATGATACTTCATCATTTATACCTTCCATACCTAAATCTTCATAAAAATCTTTATTTAATTCTGGTAGTTTTGTTTCCTTTACTTCGTTAATTTTTACTTTAAATGTAGCTTTAGCACCTTTTAAATCATCTGAATGATAATCATCTGGGAACGTCACTTCAATATCTTTAGCATCATCTTTTTTCATACCAATTAATTGTTCTTCAAATCCTGGTATAAATGTATTTGATCCAATTACTAAAGAATAATTTTCGCCCTTTCCACCTTCAAATGCCACACCATCTTTGAATCCTTCAAAGTCAATAATAGCTGTATCACCATTTTCAATGGCTCCATCTTTTGTAACGACTTCAGCATAGTGTTCTTTCATATGTTCTAATGTTTCTTCTACTTCTTTATCGGTTACTTCTACTTTATCTTTTTTAATCTTTAAATCTTTATATTTACCTAATTTAACTTCTGGTTTTGTAGTTAAAGTAAAGACAAATTCTACATAATCATCACTTACAGCTCCTAGACTTACTGTTGGTTGTGCTACGATTTGTAATTCTTTATTAGCTTCTATCATATCTTTGTAAGCATCTTCAATTACACTATCTGATGCATCTAACCAAATATTACCTTGTCCATATGTTTTTATTACCATATTTTTTGGTGCTTTTCCTTTTCTAAATCCATCTACTTTTACTTTTTCAGTAGCTTTTTTTATAGCAGTTGAAATAGCATTTTGCCATTTTTCCCCTTCTACTTTTACTTTGTATTCTTTTTCGCATTGTGCCATATTATTCCTCCTCAACACTAATAGTATATATTATTTTTTCTTCTTATTCAAGCTTTTTAATGTATTTTACTGATTTAATTTTTCTAATAGTTAATGATTAAAAAAACACCAATTAATTTTGATGTTTTTTAATATCTTTTGCTGTATGATATATAGTCATAATTACTACTATTAATTTCATCTACGTTATCACAAGTAAAGGCTGTATCATTTAAGTTAGAATCAAATCTTTTAACATCTATGATTTCGCATTTATAATATGCTTTATGATTTCCGTATATATAGTCATTTTCACCATATGAATGTTCTTTAGTATAGGCATATCTACCATCTATGATTGTTTCGTTTGTCAAAACACCACTTCTATTTTTTCTAAAATCAAATATTACCCCACTCATTAAGGAATATTTTAATTTATCATTTATAAAAACTTCTCTTGTATTTTCTGTTTCCATTGATTCTAATCTATTATCATCATCTTTATATTTTTTTTCTTCTGACATTTCTACAATTGTTTTTTCTTTTTCAAATTTTATTATTGTTCTTGATTTTTTTTCATCGATATTTTTTGTATATTCTATAATGATAATATTTTTAGGTATACTAATTATTAATTCATATTTTTCAGTTGTATTATAGTTATAAGCTATAAAGCCATTTTTTGTATTCTCTATAACATTACAACTAGAACAAAAAGCTATTATTTTTTGATATAGTTTATTATCTTTTAGTTTTTCGTTTAAATAAAGATATTCTTCTATTTCATCATGATAATTATAGTTCATATTTTGAAACTTTCTTTTAATATATTTAAGTGCTATTATATCTAGTAATTTTTTATTTAACATATTACTCCCCCTACGGCTTGTTATAATATCATAATAATATAATTATGTCAACGATTTAAAGTCCAACTTTCTTTTAAGAAATTATGCCTTTTATTTTTATTTTTGATGATATACTAGATATTTCATCATATATTTCTTTATTATCTATATAAAATTGTTCAAATATAAAAGTATTTTCATTATATATTTTTTTTACCTTCGATACCATTTCTTGTTCTTCACAAATAGGAATAAATGGATAATCCTTTTTTAACATTATAAACATTTTTTGATTATCTACACTATCATTAGTAGGTGCATTTTTATGTAAAGAGTATTTCAACATATAAATAGGATCTTCATATAAGATTTTAGAACCACTCTCAGGTCTATAAATACTAATTTCGGTATATTCACGTGTTGGATCTAAAAAATAATTATAACTACCATCATTTGCCAATGTTATCTGATGATTTTGAAAAAACCAACAATTTTTTCTATAATTTTCCCATTGGAGTTCAGGAATTGTTTTTAGTTCAGACACTGAATCAATAATACTATTTAACTCTTTAAAATAATCTTCATCAAGAAATGGACTATATTTTAAAATCCAATTTTTTACTTCTTGATATGAACATTTATTTTGTGATATTTTTATTTTTCTTTCATATGAGTCACATGTTAAATTATACGCAAGCATACCATAATCCTTTAATATATCGGTTAGCATAGAAGATTTGTGTCTACATACACCACGTCCCATAAGTACATTGAAACCATTCATTAAAGCTATATCTTTGACTTCTTTATCTGAAGATTCAAATTTTTTATCTTTTGATAAATAACCATTATAAAGTAAGTAATTATACATCGTATGTATTTCAATTGGATTATCAAATCCAAAATCTTTATTCATTTTATTATAGTTTTTGATAAATTCACTATAAAGTTCTTTTATTTGGCTTAATTCTTTTGTATACATCTTATTTTTTGAGAGCCACAAATATAAATAAAGATCAAATGATATATAATTCATTTTACTAAATAATTTTTGAAGTATATTATCCACTAAAACATCTCCTTTTAAAATTAATGGCTAGTATAACATAATTAAGTACAAAAGGCAATAAAAAAAGCTTAAAAAGCTTATTTAATTTGATAGGTAGTTCCATCTTTAGTATCCTTTATAATTATTCCTTTATTTTCTAATTCACTTCTTATTTGATCAGCTAAAACATAATCTTTGTTTTCTTTAGCTAGCAATCTCTTTTCTATTTTAGATAATATATACTCTTTTAATTCATCATCTATTTCAACTTCTTTTAATAAATCAAGTGATAAAACTTTATCAAAGTCGTTTACTAAATATCTTTTAGTCTTATCTGACAAACTATTATCTTTTAATACATCGTATAATATCGTTAGAAGATTAGAGGTATTTAAATCATTTTCAATCTCTTTTTTGAACATATCTTGATATTTTTTAATCATATCACTATCTAGATTACCTTCTTCTTTTAGGTTTCTTGTTTTCGAAACTAATTTTTCATACTGAATTTTTGTACTATCTAGTGATTCAAAAGAAAATATTAACTGATTGCGATAGTGAGAATTTAACGTAAATAATCGATAGACTAAAGGATTATATCCCTTTTCTTTTAATAAATCTAAACTTAAAAAATTACCACTACTTTTTGACATTTTACCAAATTTATCATTTAGATGTTCAACATGAAACCACATATTACACCAATTATGTTTTATATAAGCTTCACTTTGTGCGATTTCATTAGTATGATGTGGGAAAATATTATCGACTCCTCCACAGTGAATATCTAAGTATTCGCCCAGATATTTTAAACTGATGCAAGAACATTCAATATGCCAACCTGGATAACCATAACCAAAAGGGGAATCCCACTTTAGTTCTTGATCTTCAAATTTTGATTTAGTAAACCATAATACAAAGTCATTTTGATTTTTTTTACCTTCATCGAATGTTACACCATCTCTAACACCTACTACCATCTCATCTTCTTTATGATTGGTAAGTACATAATAATCTTC
>CAYTKH010000050.1:5012-10159 GCA_964438315.1 uncultured Muribaculaceae bacterium
GAAGTATCAAAATAAATATTACCATTGCTTTTATAAGCATAACCATTTTCTAGTAGTTTTGTTATCACTTTGATATATTCATCAATATTTTCAGTAGCTTTTGATACTATTTGTGGTTTTTTGATATTTAATAATTTACAATCTTCAAAGAACTTGTCAGTATAAAACTTGGCTATTTCTAAAACTGTCTTATGTTCTCTTTTTGCACCTTTTAACATTTTATCTTCGCCACTGTCAGAATCACTAGTAAGGTGTCCTACATCAGTTATATTCATACATCTTTTAACGTTGTAACCTATATAATTTAAACCTTTTTCCAAAACGTCTTCCATTATATAACATCTTAAATTACCGATATGGGCATAATGATATACAGTAGGACCACAAGTATACATAGTAAGTATATCATCACTATGTGGTATTAATTTTTCCACTTTACTTGTTAAAGTATTATATAAATACACATTATCACTTCCTTGTTTTAAATTATAACATTATTATTATTTATTGACAACTAGTTTAAATAATCACTTCATAATTTAAAAATTTTATATCATCTACTATACTTTTTTTATTAATTTCTTTACATAAATTAGTTGAAAGATATTTTTTATTATCATCTGGAAATACTGTTACTATGTTTCCTTTTACTACTTCATGCATTAAGATACTTGCAAGTAAATTACCACCTGATGATATACCAACCCCCAAACCTAATGAACTAGCTAATTTTTGACTCATTTTTATAGCATCTATGTCATCTATAACTATTACATCATCTATTTTATTTATATCTACTAAATCGGGGATAAAATCATCTGCTATTCCCTCTATTTGATGATGAGTTTTTATACCATTTTTAAGTAATGACATAGTTTTAGGTTCTAAGGCATATATTTTTACATTTTGATTAGCTTCTTTTAGTCTTTCTGCTATACCCATTAGTGTCCCTCCTGTACCAATTCCTGATATAAAACCATCTACTTTTATTTTATCTAAGATTTCTTTAGCTGTTGTTTCATAGTGGGCTTTTTTATTTATTTCGTTACTGAATTGATTTAGTAAAAAACCATTTGTTTTTTCTTTTAATTTTATAGCTTCTTCTATACATCTTTTAAAGCCACCTTCTTCTTTTTTATATGTTATTACTTTAGCATTATACAATTTCATTAAATTTAATCTTTCAATGCTAGCCCAATCTGGCATAAAGATAGTAACAGGATATCTATAGTAGGCTCCTAGTGATGCTAGTGATATACCAGTATTTCCACTTGTAGCTTCTATTAACATAGTATTTTCTTTTAATTGACCGTGTTTTATAGCATCTTCTAATATATAGTAAACTACCCTATCTTTAATACTCCCTGATAAGTTATAATATTCTAATTTTGTGTATACTTCTTTAATATTACCAATGTATTCATATTTAATCTTTATAAGTGGAGTATTTCCTATTAAATTATTTAACATATACACACTTCCTTAAATATAATTTATACTATATTATATTCTAAAAGATATATGTATGTAGTTAATTTATGTCAAAAGAAAAAACCTTTTAAAAGATTTCATCTGCATATGAATCCTTGTTTTTTTAAGGAGTTTATATCTTTTATAGGTTTATCTAACTTTTTTATAGCTAGTAAAGTATTATTTTCTAACTTTGTTTTATAATCTTTATTTAGTTGAAGTTCACTATTTAATATTTCTACATTATCTGATAAATATTTTTTAGTAATTACTGTCTTATTAAAGGATAATTTTATATCGATATTTAAAATATAGTTATCTTCTTTTATGTCATATGTACATGTTACTTCTTTAAACGTATATGAAATATTTACAATTAATATTGTTAATACTATTATGATTAATAATATCAGTATATAGTAATTTTTAATTAGTTTCATCTAAGGATACCTCCTTATAAGTTATACCTAAGCTTTCTACGTATGCTTTTATTTTTATCTCACTTAACTTTCTATAGTTTTCTTTATACCAATTATAATCATCTTTATTACTTAGATAACATCCTTCATATATAGTTGTATATACATTAAAAAGTTCATAAGGTATTCTAATTACAGCATAGTAGTTTCTTATATTGTACGTTTCACCATTTGTTTTATCAAGTAAAATATCGGTATCGAAGTTTCTTCCATATATTCTTAAGTGATCTTCAAGTAATGGATACTTTTCTTTCCAAATACTTGCTATTTTATAAGCAGTACTATATTTTGTTTTGAAAGCGTTATTAGCTAATATTATTTCATATCCTGAATAGTAGTCGTTATTAATGCTATTATGATGATTACTATATACATATTTTGATACCACACCATAGTAACCCATAGCATATGCTCTTCTATGTACTCTAGCTTCTTTACTACTTCCCATCATAAGACCATATGTATCATCTGTTCTAATCATTTTTACTTTTAAACCATGTTCTTCATAACGCTTTTTTTCATATAATGACTGGGTTAGATTTAAATCTTTTTCTTTGATTTCAGAGTTTACTGCCCCAGGATCACTACCACCATGTCCTGCATCTATAAGAATATCATACTCGTAGTTAAAATCTTCTATTTTAATAGTAGGCACATTATTTGGATAGTTAAAAGTTACTAATTTATCCCCTATTTTAGCTCGCATAATTTTATTAAATTCTGCTAACTCATTTATTACATCCATTTCTATATCTGTTTGTAATTTCATCTTATATGTACCATTTTTAATACTTTTTAATTCTATACCACCTTCATAGTTGTTTTCCTTTGCAATCATATTATAATTTATACATGAACTATCGCATAATTTTATTAAGTATTTATCACTTTTATTTTTAACGTATCCTTTTATATAGATACCATTATCTGTAAAATTCATACTTATTATTGTGTTAGCATTTTTATTTAAATCGACTTTCTTATCATCTTTATCCCCTTTTTCGTTTTTTGTTACTTTATTTATTACTCTCTTTGTAGTTATCGGTCTATTTTTTACGTTGATTTTTCTTGTTATACTAGATGTATTACCTGATTTATCTGTTACACTATATTTTATGGTATATTTGCCTACTTTCTTAGTGTTTACTACCCCTTCTATTTTTATTTTATCTTTTAGGTCATCTTGACTATTATCAGTAACTGTAACACCTTTTTCTTTATAAGTTTCACCAACATATAAATTTACTGTACTATTACCGTTTAATTTTAACACTGGTGGTTCTTCATCTATTACTTGTACTATTCTATATAAATTATAGTTATTTATTCTATTATTTTTTATATAATATCTGATTAGATATTTACCTATTTTAGTAGTATCAACATTACCTTCTATCAACACTTTTTCTTTACTTGTAACACCTTTTTCTTCATATTTATCATTTATATTTAATTTTATAAAGTTTTCACCATTTAATTTTAATATATTATCTTCTTGTTTTATTTTGCTTTTTATCAATGAAGTATTATAGATATTAAATATTAACCATGTAATATTTAGTATTAGAATTATCGCAATTACAATATAAATTACCTTCTTTTTCATTTAAAACTCCTATTTATTATATTATTAATTTTTTAATTATATTATATTTTCATTATATGATACTTCTATTAATAAATCAAGTTAGTATGTCTATTAATTTTTTAGTTTTAGAAAGGAAAAAGAATATCATATGACATTCTTTTATTTACATGTTGAGTGTGTTGAATACGTTGTTATATATGAACCTATTGTTGATACATTAGTACTTGTTAATCTTATACTTGAACCTGTTTGCACTAAATTAGTACCAGTTGAATGTGATAAAGTACCATAAGTCCATATTGATGGACTATCATAGCTGTCAGATATAGTTATTTTTCTTACGGTAATAAATGAAGCACTAGTAAAACCGCTCATAGAAAATAATTCTTTACCTGTAGTATCCTGATTAGGTGCGATTTCATCCCTCCAAACATGATTTTCTACCCTATCTACATTTGATCCCTGTAAAGAAAAATATGTTACTGGATTTGGGGCACTCTGTATAATTTTTCGATACCATAACCATCCATTTCTAAATGCAGAATAAGAACTTGAACTATTTTTTAGTGTTTCACCTTTATTAAGACAAACAACAGTACTATGGAGCTTCTTTGCAGTGGTATAACTATTCTTCCAATAAATATAAGTGTTTTTTGGATAGCCACAAAGTTGAGCAGAATCAAGTGTAAATGTTGTAGAGCTTGTAGCATTAACATAAGTATGACTTGTTAAGAACTCTGTACTATATAAAGTATCGGTCCTATATAATACATCTGTTGTATAGTATGAATTTGTTGTTTTATCATAAACATATGATGAATAATATGATGTAAACCAATTACATGTTTTAATCTCATTTGTTACTTCACTATCTGTATAGTTACCTACTTTATCATATACCCTTACTTTAAAATAATATATATTTCCTGCTATTAAATCTAACCTACTTGTAGTTGTAGTTACTTCTTTAATACCTGGCAAGTTATCTGCACTTTCTCCATAATATATTACATATTTTTTTATTCCGCTATCTATATCATTCGCTGATACTGTTATATCAACTTTTCCATCTGTTTTTGATTCTACATTTAACTTAACATCTGTTGGTCCTGCTGTATCTATCTTTGATATTGTATATGTATCACTTGTTATATATTCTTCTCCATCATATATTGTTGCATATATAGAGTCTACATTATTTGTTGCTTCATTATATGTTACATTAATACTATTTGTATCTACTAATTTATACCAAATACCAGCCTCTAATTCACTTATATCACTTGCCTCTAGACATGTGCCTGGAACTATACTATTTCCACATACTTGTAATTTAGTACTTATTATTTTACCTTTTCTTGTTGATTTAACATAGTAACTTCCATTTGTTGTATTTGATTTTTTAAAGTCTACTTTTAGTGTTTCACTTTTATAATACCCATTTTGTTCCATTCCTGGTGTAGACGCCTCTAAACTTATTTTTCCTGTTATTTCTAGTATTGGATTACCCTTTACTATACTTATTACCTTACCATTTTTAATTGATACTTTATAGCCATTCATTGTTAGTACAGCTTCTTTTACATTCAAATTTTCATCTAATATTACAT
>CAYTKH010000051.1:0-9808 GCA_964438315.1 uncultured Muribaculaceae bacterium
ATTCCTTATTTCTCTATGTTGGATATCTTTCTCCTGATATTTTTTATATATTTTAACCACTTGTTCTTCAAATAATGTGTTAGCATATTTAGAATATTCATCTGGATCCATCATTTCATTTTTAGCTCCACTTATCTTGTTTTTTATTTGCTTTGGTGAATATATTTTAGGATCTAAATTCATCTCTTTAATGATTTTTTTTATAATAGCTAAAGAATCATCACTATCGATAATAGTAAAATTACTGTTTAAACCTAATTCACTATAATTCTTTTTTAAAATTAATAAGCCGAAAGAATGAAAAGTTGATATTTGTATTTTATATGCAATGTTTCCTAATAACTTATATACCCTTTCTTTCATCTCCTTAGCTGCTTTATTAGTAAATGTTATAGCTAAAATTTCTAATGGACTTACTTTTTTTTCTACGACAAGGTAAGCTATTCTAGTAGTTAATACTCTCGTTTTTCCACTTCCTGCTCCTGCTAAAACTAAAGTAGGACCGTCTATATTTGTAACAGCTTCTTTTTGTTTATTGTTTAAATTATCTAACATCAATTCACCTCTAAAACAATAATAACACTACAAACATAGGTTTGCAAGTGTTATCCTACAATTTTTTTAAAAGATGCTAAACTTATACCTTTACTCATCCTAACTCGTGGTAATTCTAAAGGATCCATACCTGGTTTTACATAACCGTATTTAGTTGTGAATGCTACTTTAAATCCTGCCGCTTTAGTTATTTTCTTAGTATTAGCATTTATATCACCATATGGATATGCTAATGCATCACTACTACCTAACTGTTCTATTGATTTTTTTAAATCTGATAATCCATCATTATAATTTATACATTGAAAGATTCCACCATGACCACCACTACAACCACCTCTATGCATGTTATAAGTATGCGATTGATATGTAATGTTATTAGATAAGTACTTTTTAAATTTATCACCATTTTTTCCTATTATAAAGGAAGTCACCTTCACATTATATTTATTTATTATAGAAACCGCTTCACTAAAGAATGATGACTGCCCATCATCAATTGTAATTATCACCGATTTATCTGGTAAGCTTATTTTCTTATTCACAAAATCTAACAACTCTTGATATGTAGGAAAATAGAAATTACTTTCTTTTAGATACTTTACTTGATTTTCAAAATCATGTATTTCCATATAATTACTATTTTTACCGGTTTCACCTTTTTTGGCGTCATAGAAATAATGATACATCAAAACAGGTACCATTTGATTAGTTTGCGATACTGCCTTCTTTTTTACATTGACTTTCCGTGTAATTGATGCTTCATTACCTGATGAATCAGATACTTTATATGTAAGCGTGTAAGTACCTACGTTTTTAGTATCAACCTTACCATCTATTTTTACATTTTTGGTCAAATCTTTATCGTATTCATCTATTGCAGTTACTCCTGGCTCTTTATATGTATCATTTAAATAGACCGTCAATTCATTTGCACCATTCAATTTTATTTCCGGTTTTTTAGTGTCAACCACTTTGATTATTCTCGTTTTTTTAACTGCTTTTTTATGATTTTTAGCTGTATACGTTAGTGTATATGTTCCTATTTTTTTAGTATCTACAGTACCTTCTACTCTGATTTTTTTAGATATATCTTTTTTATTTAATCTAGCTTTGGCCCCCTCATCTTTGTAACTTTCATTATAATTAATCTCTACTTTTTCTTTACCATTTAAAACAAGTACTGGCGATTCACTATATTTTATATAAATATATATTCCTATACCAGTTAAAATCACTAAACTAAATAATAATATTAGATACTTTTTCATAATTTCCTCCTAAAACAAAAAGACATTACTAAATACTTTCTATAATATCTTTTAATTTACCAATTTTATCATTATATTTTGAAAATGATTCTTTACTTTGTTCTAATAATTCCTTTAAATTTGTATTTTCTTTTTTAATTTGTTCAAATTCTTTTTTTAGATTAAAGAACTGATCTTGATATGCTTTAATTTCATTTTCTAATTTTTCAATTTTCTCTTTATATTCAACTATTGGAAGATTACCAACTATTAATGGTTTAAGCTTAGATTTTAAATCACTATTATATACATTTTGGTCTTCTACACTATTAATTGGACCAATAGTATCCCATGACTCTACACCCATTTTCCCTATTTCAGAACCAAATTCTAAATTATTAGGAGAAGTAAATTTATTTTCTTCTTTTGAAACTTCTTCAACACGTTTTAAAAGACTCAATAAGCTTGAATTTAATCTACTGTCATTTTCCTCTTTAGGTAATTGTGAACCATCGTCTTTTTCATCAATTTTTTTATCTTCTTTTAGACTATTTATAAGTTTGTCATTAACGTCTGACAAATTTATATCACTTTTTTTAGCTAAAATATCATCTACTACTACTTGTTTTAATCTAAAAATACGTGAGCCTGTATCCATAATTTCATTAATTTTATTAAGATCTAAGTCCTCATAACAATAATGTGTACCAGCTTTGATTTCTCTAAATACTTCTTGGACGATACCTTTAACAGTTGGCCATTCATTATCATCTATAGCAACATCTTCATTACCAACTATTTTCTTTATATAAAGTTTTACATAACCTTCGTTATCAACTTCATTTAAAGTATATACAAAATAGCTATTGTTATTGTATTTGAAATATCTAACCTTAGTAGCTAATTTTTCACTACCGCGATTATCCATCACATATACGTTGTCCATACTATCTACCCTCTTTTATTCTTATGATGATTATATCATAGTCGATTTTTATTTTCAACAAATTTGTAACATTTTGAACTATTTTTTATACTTTAAGTATATTTTTTGTTACTCTGTAAACAATAAATTTAGAAAGGAAGAGCTTATGAATATTGATATAAGAAGTCATATTATTAACAATTTTAAAGATTCTAGTGAAAAGGAGATTGAAGATTCTATTGTATCATCTATTGAAGCAAATGATGAAATAGTGTTACCTGGATTGGGAGTTCTATTTGAAATATTATGGAAAAATTCAAATAGAAAATATCAAGATAATATTTTAAAAACTCTAAAAAAGAATTTATAATATAAATGTAGACAATAAGTCTATTTTTTGTTAATTTAATTTGTAATTTAATACGGAATTTACTTTTATAAGATGATGAAAATGACAACTATTTAATATTTAATTAATTTTTTTGCCATATTTTCAATTTATTTGATATAATGTTAATAGGTGATTATAATGAATAAACAAAAAAGTATTAATTTATATTTGAGAAATGCTCTACTAGGTATACTAGCAATACTAACATATTTTGTTTTACCATATTTAGAAGCTCCCGTTTTAGATATAATAGGAATAAATCCTAGTACAATGCCAAATATTTGTAAATCTATCTACTTAATTAGTTGGCAAATTGTTATATTTGGATTGATTCTTATCATTTTCAATAAGGATATAACAAAAAATTTTAACGATTTAAAAAAGAATCATTTAACTTACTTTAATAAATATTTCAAATACTGGATACTGGCTTTAGTAATTATGATGGTATCAAATGCAATAATCATGTTAATAAGTGGTAATGAAACTAGTGGTAATGAAGAAGCTATAAGAGAACTATTTAACGATAGTCCTATATATGTATATATATCATCAGTCTTTATAGCACCTTTTGTAGAGGAATTAGTATTTAGAAAAGCTATAAGAAATATTATACCTAATAATCTAGCATTTATTATAGTATCTGGTTTAGTTTTTGGTGGTTTACACGTAATTTATAGCATAGAAAATTGGACTGATATACTATATTTAATACCTTACTGTACACCTGGATTTATCTTTGCATATATAATGAGTAAAACAGATAATGTACTAGTGTCATCAAGTATTCACTTTATGCACAACGGATTACTTATGGCATTACAATTCTTTGTATTAATATTTTCATAAGCGGTGATTAAGCCGTTTTTTATAATAGCAAAATTCTTTACAAAATAAAAACATTAAAACGGTAATAATTGCATCAGGGAAATAATAACATTATACTAATAAACCATATTTAAAAGAAATAGACTCTTTGAGTCCAAGATGTACAGTATTTAGTTTAAAATCAAGTATCAAGGTTTCTTCAAAGGAGTAAGAAATAACTAAAATACAATAACAAATAGAAATGAAAAAAATATACAAAGTAGATACATATTATCCAAACATTCAACTATATAATATAAGTGAATATCAAAACAATACACACCATCATGTAGAAGCAAGTTAGATAGAAATAAAAACCAGTATAGTAGTAAATATTGGAAATTAAGTCTGTAAGGATATGAACATAATTACCCAAAATTTTTACTTTTCATTCTTATTCTTAATTTACATAATATGGGTTATTTTTTTAAAAAAATAAGTTATTTTTAATATAATATGGTAAAATATAGTTGGTGATAAAATGGATAATGAGAATAAAAAAAATTTAATAAAAAAGATATTTTTGTTGCTAATTATTTTAATAATCACTTTTTTTTCATTTGCACTATATGCTTATTATGTAGGTACCAAAGGCATATTTATTAAAGAATATAAGATTAATGATAAAAATATAAAAGATAATTTTTACGGCTTTAAAATTGTACAAATATCCGATATACACTATGGAAGAACAGTAAAGAAGAAAGAACTTGAAAAAATTGTAAATAAAATAAACGAGGTAAAACCAGATATAGTTATTTTAACTGGCGATTTAATAGATATGGATACTAAATTGGATAGCAAAATGATACATGATATTGAAGAGGTACTATCTAAGATAAAAACTACTACTTTTAAATATGCCATATTAGGTAACCATGATACAATGTTTAATGAGTGGAGTAGTATTATCGAAAATTCAGGTTTTATCAATCTTAATGATACATATGATTTAATATATTATAAAGATAATAACAGCTATATCATGTTAAGTGGTTTAAGTTCAGTTACTAATCATAAAAAATCATTGACAGACAAATTAAAAAAGACAAATGATTATATGGATAATTTAAAAGAAGATGAAAAACCATGTTACCGTATTTTAGCAGTACACGAACCTGATATATTAGATAAATTTGACTATAAAGATTATGACCTTATCCTAGCTGGTCATACTCATAAAGGTCAAGTTGTTATTCCTGGCATTAAACCGCTTTTTCTACCTAGTTATGGTAAAAAATACTACAATGATTACTATAATTTAAATGGTACTTATCTTTATATTTCTAGTGGTATAGGTACAACAAAGTTGGATTTTAGATTGTTTAATAGACCTAGTTTTAACCTATATCGACTAAATAATAAATAAATTCTACAATCAGTAGAATTTTAATTTTATAATCTATTTTAATATTTCATAGAGTTTATTACTTGATATATCCTTATGTCTTAATATACATTGAATTTGACCATTTTTTAAAACGATGATGTTATCTGATAAATTCATAACATCCTTATTATGGGTAATAACAATAATCGTATGGTCTTTTTTTATATCTTCTAAAACTTTCTTTATTTTATTTGTCGTAATTGGATCAAGTGCAGAAGTTACCTCATCTAGTAATATTATTTCTGAAGAGGTAAGTAAAGCCCTGGCTAAAGATAATAACTGTTTTTGTCCTCCACTTATATTAGTTGCATCCTCTTCTAAAACTGTATTATATCCTTTGGGTAAGGACATTATAAAGTCATGGATTCCTACTTTTTTACATACTTCTATTTGTCTTTTTTTATTTGAATCAACAAGTGATAAATTAGATCTTATACTCATATTAAACATAAAAGTTTTTTGGTTTACGACACTAACATTTGAAAAATAGATATCTTTAGTATATTCATAAATATTTAAATTATCTATTAGTATTTCCCCTTTATCTACTTTATACATTCTTAAAAGGAGATTGAATATTGTAGTTTTTCCAGAACCAGTTTTACCTACTATTGTGGTTATTTGATTAGGAGGTGCCACAAATGATATATTTTTTAGTGTATTTCCTTTACCGTATTTAAATGATACATTTTTAAATTTAACATATCCAACTATATTGTCATTATCAAAAGAACCATATAAATTTAAAGTACCACTTTTATAGTTTAATATTTCTTTTATTCTATATAATGCTACCGATTCTTCCTTAATAGATACGTCAAAACTCATAATAGATTCAATAGATTCTTTAGCTTTATCATAATAAGATATTAGAAGTAAAAACATAGATATTACGATTATATCTTTCATAAAAAAGAAAATCAGTATTAAATATAAAATTATCTTACCATAATCAAGTATTAAATTTGTTAAAGTCTTCCTTATAAAATAATATTTTCTTTTTAAATAATAACTCTTTTGCCACAGTTTCCTATAATAGTCTAATTTACCATCTAATTTATCAGTTATATCAAAATTCTTAATATCTTTATGTCCCAATAAAATCTGTTTCAATAAATCTGTTATTTTATCAGCGTAATATCGTTGTTTTTTTAAATAACGAGCATTTTTATCATTACATTTTTTAGCGAATACATAGTAAAGTAAATCAACTATAATTACATATATAGCCACCAACATATTTTGTCTTAAGAAGATAAAGTATATAATTAATAATTTAACAAGTTCAAATGATAATTCGATTATTAATGATGGTATCTCAGCTATTTCGATGATATCAATGTTAGATGAGTTAATAATCTTTCCAACAGGTACTTTTTTAGTATAGTTAAAATCAAAATTATAAATGCTATTTACTAATTTTCTATGTATATATACATATGTTTCTTTAAAATAATTAGCATAACACCAGTTAGTACAAAATGAGCATAGTTTATTAAAAGTATAAGTTATTCCTAACATTATAACAAAGAAAAATGACATATTATATGATTTATTTGTTATACTTTCTACTATTAGGGATATAAAATAAGGTAACAATAGACTTATTAGTACATTAAAAAAAAGGATTATTATAAAACTAATTAAATATTTATTTTTAAAATTTACTAAAGAAAAATAGTCTTTAGTAATCCTAATGTTTCTTTTAAACATACAATCACCAATATAATTATAAAATATAAAGATCAATGTTTCTTTACATTTTTAATATCTATTATGTTGAGTCTATTTTATTGGTAAGTATAGATAACAATAATCATCTTTATATAATTCTATTTTAATATTATCTACTTTTTTATAATTAGTTGATGGAAACCACTGTATATCAATCCTACGTTCTAGCTCGACTATATCTTTTTGCATTCTTGTCATCATTTTAAAAACAGCATATTCATTTTCTTTTATTTTGTATTTTTCTAAATTATCAAATACTCTTTTTGAACCTAAATAGTAGTGATAATCATCTTTATCTTTTAAAAAAACTCCATACATTCCTATTTTATTAAATTCTTTATAGTAACCATTATTTTTTACTTTTTTGTATAGTTTTTTTATTTCATATAATAGTTCATCATGGCTTTTAGAACTTACGTGATAGCATGATAAATTGATTGAGTCTAGTTTCTTTATTTCATAATCAAAGTTATATTTTTGATTTTTTTCAAAATACAACATTGGTATTATTTTATAATTACCCACTTTTTTTCTACAATCTGTTGGCGTTATGTTAAAAACTTTTTTAAAGGCTCTATTAAATGACGTTGAAGAATTATACTGGTATTTAAATGCTATATCTGTTATTTTTAATTCCGTATTTCTTATGTCTTCAAAGGCTTTACTTAATCTTCTTTTTTTTATATAATCTGTTATTGTCATATTCGTTAAAAACATAAAAATTCTTTCTAATATAAATCTATTAGTATTAGTTATTTTGCTTAGAATATTATAATCTATCTCACTATCCAAGTTATTTTCAATATATTTAATCATTTTATTAAGACTATCAAAATTCATTTATACCACCTGTTTATTTAGTTTATATATTATAATATTTATATCATTTATTTAAAGATTTCTATTATCTTAAAATGAATAACTATTAATTTATCATCATCTTTTTAAAAACTTATTATATTCCGCTTTATCCATATTTAACTCTTTCTAAATTATTAAAACCAATATTTATAAAAATAAAACCCCTAATTTATAAGGGTTAATTTTTTAATGGTGGAGCATAGGAGGATCGAACTCCTGACCTCCACGGTGCAAACGTGGCGCTCTCCCAGCTGAGCTAATGCCCCATATCAACGAACAAGTAAATTATAGCATAATATTAATTTAGATGTCAATCATTTTTAAACTTTTTTTCACTTATATTTTATGAGTTCATATAATAAATTAGAAAACAAAAGGAGGGGTTTTTTGAAAAAATTAATTTTTGCTATCGTTATTGTCTTTATAATTGCTGTTGGAATTATATGTTCCATTATAAAGAAAGATAATAATGGTGATTTACAAAAAATTAAAGTAGCTGAAGTGGCTCATTCAATCTTTTATGCTCCACAATATGTTGCACATTCATTAGGATATTTTAAAGAAGAGGGATTAGATGTTGATATTATTTTAACATCTGGTGCTGATGCTGTTGCAGCAGCTGTAATGTCTGGTGATGTTCAAATAGGATTTTGTGGTAGTGAACAAACAATATACATATATAATGGTGGTGCTAAAGATTATTTGATTAATTTTGCAGCACTAACTAAAAAAGATGGTAGCTTTCTAGTCTCTAGAAATAAAAATGACAAATTTGATATAAAAGAAATTAAAGGAAAACATATTATTGCAGGGAGAAAAGCTGGTATGCCAGCGATGACTCTTGAATGGATATTAAATAAAAATGGAATAAAGACAGATGATGTTAAATTTGATACAAGTGTGGCTTTTGCAGCTATGAGTGGTACATTTATCGGAGGAACTGGTGACTATGTATCATTATTCGAACCTCAAGCTCTACAACTTGAGAAACAAGGATATGGATATGTTGTAGCTTCATTAGGTGAATTAGGTGGTACTGTACCTTATACAACTTACAATATGAAGAAAAGCTATTTAGATGCTAATCCTAAGGTAGCTAAAGGGTTTTCAAATGCTATAAATAAGGGTTTACAATATGTACATAATCATACTGCTAGTGAAGTAGCAGATGTAATAGCTGACTATTTTAAAGATGTATCTAAAAATGATTTAGTGAAAATTGTAGATAGATATATGAAGATAGATTCATGGTATGAATCTACATATATAAATGAAAAAGATTTTAACCATATACAAGAAATAATGGAAAATGCTAAAGAACTATCTAAAAAAGCACCTTATGATAAATTAGTCAATACTGAATATGCACCAAAATAAAATTTTAAGAATTAAAAATTTAAGAAAAATTTATCATACTAAGAGGGATGAAACACTTGCAGTTGATGATTTTTCTTTTGATTTAGATGAGGGTGAATTTGTTTCTATAGTCGGTCCATCTGGATGTGGTAAATCTACAATTTTATCTATTATTGTTGGATTACTTAGTCCTAGTAGTGGTCAAATTGAATATAAAGATAATATCAAAATCGGCTATATGTTACAAGATGATAGTTTGTTTGAATTTAGAACTATTTTAAAAAATTGTCTACTGGGTTTAGAGATAAATCATACTTTAACAGATGATAATAAAAATTATGTAATCAACTTATTAAATACCTATGGTCTTAAAGAATTTATCAATAGTTATCCTGAAAATCTATCAGGTGGTATGAGACAAAGGGTTCTATGAATATAGTGAAGACACTTATTACTTAATTTTCTTATTTTTCAAGGAA
>CAYTKH010000052.1:0-9331 GCA_964438315.1 uncultured Muribaculaceae bacterium
ATACTATAGATGGCAATTATTAAGACAATATATGATAGATTGGGATTACTATACTCTAGAAGAAAAAGAAAAAATTAGAAAAAATTTTTCAAGCGAAGAAATTAGTATACTGACTAAAAGAAATGAAGAAATTAATGTGTTAATAAAAAAATATAAAAAGGAGTAACTAGATATGGAAGATAATAAAATTAAAAAACTAAGTTATGAAGAAAGAATAAAAGAATATATCAATTTGTTAAATAATGGCTATATACCTAAAAGTAATGATAAAAAAACAACTTTTTCGGATGGAACAATTATAGGAGCATTTTGGACTAATAACAAAGAAAAAATCAAAGAAGAAGTAAAAAAAGAAAAATATGCTGTAGGTTATGAAAGAGCTAAAGAATTAGTATTATTAAAAAAATCTAGGATGAGTATAAAGATAGAAGAGTATATCGAAAAGATAAATAATGGCTATATTCCTAAAAGTAATGATAAAAAAACAACTTTTTCGGATGGAACAATTATAGGAGAGTTTTGGCAAAAAAATAATAATAAGGTAAAAAACGAATTAGAAAAAGAAGAATTTGCTGTAGGCTATGAATTAGCTAGAGAAATAGTAAATGATAAATTTAATAATAATGTAAATAAATCAAAAGTTATAGATATCTTTAAAATAGATATAAAAGAATTAGAAAAATATGATTCAAAAACAATCTTAAAGATACTTAAACTACATAACATATTTAAAACAAAAACATTTGATGAATTATTACAAATAGTAAATGGAAAATCATCATGGATAGATTTAAGATATAAAGAAAATATAGAAGATATTTTAACTTTTCTAAATCTAGATAGTGAAAGTATAATAAGAGATATGAATATAAATATCATAACATTAAAAAATGCAATAAAAAAAGAAGTATGTAAAAAAAATATAAAAAAAGAATATGATTTTTTAAAAGAATTCTACTATAAATTGATAAATGAAATAAGTATTAATCCTAGTGAAGAAGAAATATCAAACAATTTTATAACTTTAATACGAAAACTTAGTTTAGAAAAAGAAGAAATAGAAGTCTTAAAAAAAGCCTTTATAAGCTATATCAAAGTAATAAAAGATTACTATAAATTAGATGTAGCATTAACAGATAATTTTGAAATAAAGTGTAAAAAAATAAAAAAATATCACTTAACAACTGAGGAGATTTTGGATAGTTATTATATATCATTTGAATTTTATAACAAAAAATTAATGGATAGACACAGTGAAGAATACTATAGATGGCAATTATTAAGACAATATATGATAGATTGGGATTACTATACTCTAGAAGAAAAAGAAAAAATTAGAAAAAATTTTTCAAGCGAAGAAATTAGTATACTGACTAAAAGAAATGAAGAAATTAATGTGTTAATAAAAAAATATAAAAAGGAGTAACTAGATATGGAAGATAATAAAATTAAAAAACTAAGTTATGAAGAAAGAATAAAAGAATATATTAATTTATTAAATAATGGATATATACCTAAAAGTATTGATAGAGAAACAACTTTTTCTGATGGAACATTTATAGAATCTTTTTGGCGATATGCAAAAGAAAGAATAAAAGAAGAGTTAAAAAAAGAAGAATATTTAGTAGGCTATGATTTAGCCAGAAAAATAGTAGATAATCAAAAAACAATTAATAAAATTAGTGAACAAATTAATATAAAAGTAGAAGAATATATTGAAATGATTAATAATGGATATATACCTAAACGAAGAGATTATAATACTAATTTTTTAGATGGAACTAAAGTAGGACAATTCTTGTTTAATCATAAGAGTAAGATAATTGATAAATTAGTTAATGACCCAAAATATGCTGTAGGTTATGATACTGTTAAAAAAGCATTAAAAATCATTGATGAGAGTATAGAAAAACAAAAAGAGAAAGAAGAAAAGATAAATAAATTAAGATTAAATTATATTAAAAATGCTATAAAATTATTTAATATAAATACTTGTGAATATGATGAAGATACTATCTATTTGATATATAAATTACATAATATATTCAAAACTAAAACATTTATAGAATTACTAGATATATTGAATACTTATAAAATGGATAAAAAATCATGGATATATGTTATGTATGGTAATAACATAGAAGATATATTGATATATTTAAATTTAGATAGTAAACGCATTATATATGATATGAAAAACAATATCATAACATTAAAAAATGCAATAAAAAGAGAAATATCTAGAGAATTAAAATTAAGAAGCAATGAACAATTGATAAACTGTTATTATAATATACTAAAAGAAATAGATAAAAATTGTGATATAATAGATAAAATAACTGATATAATAAATAGCTATGAGTTAACAAAAGAAGAAACAAAATTATTAGAAAAAGCCATAGTAAGATACATAGAAGTAATAAAAAAATATCATATGGTTAATATAGCATTAACATCTAACGTAGATGAAAAGATTGAAAAGTCAAAAAAACATCATTTAACAACTGAAGAAACTATAAGTACTTTCTATATTACCTTTGAGTTTTATAAAAGTAAAGTAATAGATAAAACAGGTTACTTCTACTATAGAAACCAAATGTTGAAAGATTACTTAATGAAGTGGGATAAATATAGTTTAGAAGAAAAAAAGCAAATAATAGATGAAAATGGTTTTATGGATGATGAAATTGAAAATCTTGATAATTTAAGTAAAGATGTGAAAATAATGTTAAAAAAAATACTATAGAGTAGGAGAATTAATGAAAAAATGTAAATTAAATATAGAGGAAAAAATAAATGAATATATCGAAATGATAAATAGTGATTATTTACCACAAACATACGATGGTGTAAAAAAATTTTCTGATGAAACTATTATAGGATATTTTTGGAAACATTATAAAAATAGAATAAAAAACGAATTAGAAAAAGAAAAATATGCTGTAGATTATGATTTAGCTAAATTTATTGCGAATGAAAAAAACTATAAATTAGCAATTAAAATAGATGAGTATATCCAACTTTTAAATACGGGTTATATTCCAAAAGATTATGAAAGAGAGATTAAATTTAAAGATGGTACTATAATAGGATACTTCTATAAACATCAAAAACAAACAATAGTAGATATACTAAATAATAATTCTAAATATAAAATAGGTTATGAATTAGCTAAAAAAATAATTGGTGAAAAAATTTCTAATTGTAGTAAAAAAACAAAAATATATAAAGAACAATGTAAAAATAAATATCAAAAAACAGTAAATACTGTTAATATTGAACAAAGGATAGATGAATATATCCAACTTTTAAATACAGGGTATATTCCAAAAGATTGTGAGGGAGAAATCAGATTCAAAGACGGCACCATAATAGGATATTTTTTTAAAAACTATAAGCAAAGTATAATAGATAAATTGAATAATAATCAAAAATATAAAATAGGTTATGATTTGGCTTTAAATACTATAAATGTAAAAGTTTCGAAAATTGATATATGGTTAAAAGAATATATAGAACTTTTAAATACCAGTTATAAACCAAGAAACTATGAAACAAAAGTAACATTCAAAGATGGAACTTTAATAAAATATTTTTGGAAAAGTTATAAAAATAAAGTAAGGGATGAATTAATTAAAAAGGATTATGATAATGGTTATGAATTAGCTAGAGAAGTAGCATTTAAATTAACTAAAGAAGAAACTTTCATGTTTGATACAGTTTTAAAAAAATCTAATATAGAAAAAGAACAACTTAGTAAATATGGATATACTACCATTTTTATGATTTATAAATTATCTAAAATTTTTAAAAATAAATCTTTTATGGAATTATTATGTATGGCAAATGATTATATAGTTTTTAATAAAATCACTTGGATATATAATAGGTATGGTAATAATATTATAGATATATTAACATTTTTAAATTTAGACAGTAAAAGTATTATAAATAACATGAAAGAAAATATCGTAACATTAAAAACTGCTATTTTAAAAGAGGTATTTAGAGAAAATATAAGTTTAAATGTTACTTGGTTATATGAAATATACTATTCTTTAATTAAAAATGTTAATTTTTATGATAATGAAGAAAAATTAATCAATACCTTTATAACTATAACAAGTAAATATGAATTAACCAAAGAAGAAAAAGATAGTCTTAAAACAGCTTTTATGGATTACATTAAAGTAATAAAAGAGTACTATATAGTTAAAGTAGCATTAATAGAAGATTTTGATTTGAAATGTAGAAGAATAAAAAAATATCATTTAACAACTGAGGAAATTATGGATAGTTATTATATAACAATGTACTTTATAGAACAAAAATTGATAGATAATAATGAATCAATATATGAAAGAAGACAATTGATGAGACAATACTTAATAGATTATGATGAATATAGTTTAGAAGAAAAGGAAGAGTTAATAAATAGTAAAATTTTAACTACAGATGAATTAAGTCATATAGATAAAATAAATACTGAAATAAAAAATATGGTAAAATGTATTAGATTTGAGGCGTAATATGGAAAAATTCAATAAATTAAGTTATGATGAAAAACTAAAAGAATATATAGAAATGATTAATGATGGTTATTATCCTATCTTTAATGATTCAAAGACACTATTTTCCGATGGAACTATAATAGGCTCATTTTGGGAAACTAATATAGATAAGATTAATGAAAAATTAAAAAAAGCTGAATATTCTGTGGGTTATGATTTAGCTAAAAGATTAGTAAATAAAAAAATTAAAAAATTGAGTTTTATATGTAAAATAGAAGAATATATTGAAAAGATAAATAATGGATATATACCTAAAAGTACCGATGAAGAAGCAACTTTTTCAGATGGTAGTATTATAGAACGTTTTTGGCAAAATAATAAATATGAACTAAAAAAAGAATTAGAAAAAGAAAAGTATTCCGTAGGTTATGAATTAGCTAAAGAAGTGGTCAATAAAATTTTTCAAAAACTAAAAGAATATATCGAAAAAATAAATACCGGTTATATTCCTAAATATCGTGACAAAAAAACAAAATTTTTAGATGGAACTACTATAGATCAGTTTTGGTCACAACATAAATATGAAATAAAAGAAGAGTTAGAAAAAGATGAGTATAATGTAGGTTATGATTTAGCTAGAAAAATAGTATTACTAAAAAATCCTAAGATAGATATAAAAATAGAAGAATATATTGATTTATTAAATAAAGGCTATATACCTAAATATAATGATAAAAAAACAACTTTTTCCGATGGAACAATTATAGGAGAGTTTTGGCAAAAACATGAATACGAAATAAAAAACGAATTAGAAAAAGAAGAGTATCTAGTAGGTTATGATTTAGCTAGAAAAATAGTATTACTAAAAAATCCTAAGACAGGTACAAAAATAGAAGAATATATTGAAAAGATAAATAATGGATATATACCTAAAAGTAATGATAAAGAAACCACTTTTTTAGATGGCAGTATCATAGGATTATTTTGGACTAAAAACAAAGATAAAATCAAAGAAGAATTAGAAAAAGAAAAATATGCTGTAGGTTATGAATTAGCCAAAGAAGTAGTAAATAATGCCTTTAAAAAACTAAGTTATGAAGAGAGAATAAAAGAATATATTGATTTATTAAATAATGGCTATATACCTAAGAGTAAAGATAAAAAAACCACTTTTTCGGATGGTAGTATCATAGGAGAGTTTTGGCCAAATCATAAAGAAAAAATCAAAGAAGAATTAGAAAAAGATAAATATGCTATAGGTTATGATTTAGCCAAAGAAGTAGTAAATAATGCCCTTAAAAAACTGAGTTATGAAGAGAGAATAAAAGAATATATTGATTTATTAAGTAATGGATATATACCTAAAAATAATGATGAAGAAGCAACTTTTTCCGATGGAACAGTTATAGGAAAGTTTTGGCAAAATAAATATGAAATAAAAAAAGAATTGGAAAAAGAAAAACATGCTATAGGCTATGATTTAGCCAAAGAAGTAGTATCATTAAAAGATTCTAAAAATAGTTTAAAAATAGAAGAATATATCGAAAAAGTAAATAATGGATATATACCTAAAAGTAATGATAAAAAAACCACTTTTTTAGATGGCACCATAATAGGACAGTTTTGGCCAAATCATAAAGAAAAAATCAAAGAAGAATTACAAAAAGAAAAATATGCTATAGGTTATGATTTAGCTAAAGAATTAATAACAAAAAAGAACAAGAAAGAAAAATTAGAAAAAGAAAAACATACTATAGATTATAAAGATGCTAAAAATATAGAAGAACAACATAATAGTGTTGATGAACAAATTAATGTAAATAATGCTATAAATGTAGATAAAAAAATAATAGATATATTGTCATACTTAAACCTAGATAGTAAGAGTATTATAAATAATATTACTAATAATAATATGTCATTAAATGTAGCAATAGGGGTGTATTTACTAAAAAATAACCAATTAAGAGAAATATATATACATTTAATAGAAAATTTGGATGTAAATTTAAATCAAGATAAACTATATGATATTTTTATAGAAGTAATAAATAAATATAAATTAACTGTAAAAGAAATAACTGAATTAAAAGAAGCTTATATTAGTTATATAAAAATAGTAAAAGAATACTATTTAATTGATTTAGCTTTAACAGATGATTTTTCACTAAAAGTAGAAAAAATAGAAAAATATGATTTACCAGTTGATTATTTAGAAGAAAGTTATTATTATCTTATGTATGTTCTACCAGAAAATGAAGTGATAAAACAAAATATTAATTTATATAATAAAATCTTACTGATAAGAAAGTATATAACACAAATAGAAGAATTTAATATCGAAAGATACGAAGAAATAACAAAAGAAGAAGTAGAAATGGTATATAAAATAAAATGTGATATAGAAGCTTGTTTAAAATTTATTAAAAGTAAATAATAAAGATAAAAATGAAATTTCAGGTAATAACCATAAAAAATTTATTAATTATACTTTAAATAGTTGATAAGAAGTTACATATTATAGTTATTTTACACTATCAATTTACATAGTAGCTTGTTATTAAGAAAATAATTTGATATAATACTAGTGAACAGGTGATTATATGAAAATAACAAGTGTTGATTTGACTATTAGTGCAGTAAGACGTAGTCAATATCCAACAGATAATAAACCAGAATTCTTATTAGTAGGTAGATCTAATGTAGGAAAAAGCAGTTTAATAAATACACTAATTAATAGAAAAAACTATGCTAGAACGTCTGCTAATCCAGGTAAGACACAGACAATAAATTTTTATTTAGTAAATGAAAGCTTTTACTTAGTAGATGCACCAGGATATGGTTTTGCTAATATAAGCAAGAATAAAAGAAAAAAATTTGGACTTATGATGGAAGATTATCTAACTAATCGTGAAGAGTTAAAACAAGTGTTCATGTTGATAGACTTTAGACATAGGCCAACAGAAGATGATATACTAATGTATGATTTTCTAAAATACTATAAGCTTCCAGTTACGATTATTGCCACTAAAGTGGATAAGATAAATATTACTAAACATCAAATACAAAAAAACACTATATTAAACGACTTAGAATTGGGTGTTGGAGATGATTTCGTATTATTTTCTAACGTCACAAAAGAAGGTAAAGCTGAAATTCATGATAAAATTGAGAGAATTATTTAGAGCATAAATAGTTCTTTTTCATACATTAAAATAGGTGATTGTATGAAAGTTGAAAATGAAGAAGATATAATCAAAATATATGTTCCAAAAGAATATAAAAAAATAACTAAAGACAACTTTGAAGAAATACTAAGACATATTCTTATCAAATTTAACAAATGTTACAAGTTAAATTTAAGTGGTTTTTATACAGTAGATGTTTATAATGATAAAATATATGGAGCTATAATAATTATGAAAAAGGAAGACGTTGACTATATAGACTATGATAATAATATTGATATGAGAATAAACTTTATCGATACAGAATTTTTATATCAAATAGATGATTATTTATATTTTTCAAAATTAAACTACATTGATATTTTGTTTATCGAAGATAAAATGTATGCTAGAATAAATAAAAATATAAAACCAAAACAATTAATAACACTATTAGAAGTAACAAATGAGATTAAAATATAATTTGTAAAAAATCAATATATATGATAGAATTAAACAGGAAAAGGTGATAGTATGAAAAAACCAGTTATAGCATTAGTAGGTAGACCTAATGTAGGTAAATCGACTATTTTTAATAAAATGATAGGTAAAAATATATCCATTATTGAAGATACACCAGGTGTAACTAGAGATAGAATATATGGAATTGTTAACTTTAAAGATTTCAGTTTCTATCTAATAGATACAGGTGGTATTGAAATTGGTAATAATGATTTTAATGAAGATATTAAAACACAAGCTATGATAGCAATAGAAGAAGCAGATAAAGTCATTTTTGTAACAGATGGAAAAGAAGGAATAACAAGTGACGATATACTAGTCAGAGATATACTCATAAAATCAGGAAAAGAAGTTATAGTAGCAATAAATAAGACGGATACTAAAAACTATAAAGAACATAAATACGATTTTTATGAATTAGGTTTTGATAAATATATTGAGATTAGTGCCGAACAAAATACAGGTATATTTTCCTTATTAGAGATGACTATAGAAGGTTTTAATTCTCATATTGAAGAAGATGATAATAGTATTAAATTTTCGATTATAGGTAGACCTAATGTAGGAAAAAGTAGTCTAGTAAACGCTCTTTTAAATGAAAATAGAGTTATTGTATCAGATATAGCAGGTACAACAAGAGATAGCATCGATTTACCATTTACATATCATAATGAGAAATTTACTGTAATCGATACAGCGGGTATGCGAAAGAAAGGTAAAATATATGAAAATATTGAAAAATATAGTTTACTACGTTCTATGAGGGCAATTGATAGATCTGATCTATGTATTTTGGTTTTAAATGCTAGTGAAGGGATAGTAGAACATGATAAACATATAGCATCATATGCTTTAGAATCTAAAAAAGGAATTATTTTAGCAGTTAATAAATGGGATTTAATCGAAGATAAAGATAGACAAATGAAAAAATTTATTGAACTTATTAGAACAGAATTTGCCTTTATTTCATATGCACCAATAGTCTTTTTATCAGCACTTACTAAAAAAAGAATTCATACTCTTATGCCAGAAGTAATAAAAGTTTATGAAAATAGTCAAAAAGAGATTAAGACAAGTTTATTAAACGATGTTATTAGGGATGCCTATGAGTTAAATTTACCACCATCTTAT
>CAYTKH010000053.1:0-9143 GCA_964438315.1 uncultured Muribaculaceae bacterium
TTAATAGTATTTTTTGATTTTGGATACTTTCACTTTCGTCAGCTTTACCGTTTTCTTTAATATCTTCTTTAGATAGTCTTATATAAATTGCAACAAAGTAATTCTTTGCTATATTACCAATAGTGCTAAACACTAAATAATTTCTCCTAACTTCTTAAGGGTATAATTATAATGCGTATTTAACATTTAATCATTCCTATGTTATTTTTATTATTTAAATAATTTACTAAGGCTTGTATTACCAATTTTTCTAAATCTTCTCCTTCATTATTAAAAAATATATTAAATTTTAGTTCTTTATTTTCCATGTTTACCCCCTTTTATTCCTTTTTTAAGGAAAATGTTTATTATCTATTATTTATGTAAAATTTTGACTATCTAATTTAAAATATGCGAAAAATACTTTAATATGTTATAAAATCAATTTATTATATTTTTCATCTTCGTCGGTGAGTGGGTTAAATTTTGATTTTTTTCTGTTAATCATAATATCAATAAATATTCTTCTAAGTTAAATTTATCTTTTATTCAACTAAGATAAGCTTTATTATCAATTTCATCAATCTTTATTCGACTTGCTTTAACGAAATGAGAAAAAAAGCATTGTTTTATTATATTTACAATACTTTTTTCATTCATCTATAATTGGTTACATTATATTAATTCTTATCGACTTATTTTGATTACGAAAGTTAATAGGGATAAAGTTATAATCATTATCATTAAAAACTTTGATAGTCGTTTTATAAATTTTTCCCTTAAAATATGTAACAATAAAACTATGTTTTTCTTTTGATATTACAATACTACCAATACCTTTTTCTTACTACAAAGCAAATAACTCCACCTACTAGTAAAATTGCAACTCCACCTGCTATGTAAGGAATATAATTAATACTTTCTTCTTTTTCTTTCATATCCTTTAGTTTCGTATCGTTACTATTTGTATTTACATTTATATTTGAATTAGAATCTCCTGATTTATAAGAAACGATATATTTTCCTAATCCTTTATCTTCAAATACAACTTCACTGTTATTTACTTTAGAATCTAATTTTATGACACTTCCATTTTCTCTAATTACATAAATTGCATCAAATTTCTTGTTAGAATTTAATTTTACTTTTTGTGTTAATGTCGTATTCGATAAATTAATTTCTTTTTTATCTTTTGTCTTTAATGATACTTCGTAAATCTCACTATCTTTACCATAGCGATTTTTTTGTGCATCACTTAAAGCAAGTTTTTTATAATCTAATGAAATATCTTTATATTTAGATAAAATAGAATTTGGAACCTTAACCATTACATTTTCTCCTGTTAACTCTTTATAAGTTTCTTCAGGCGTTGTTGGCTTTTTATTTGGTTTCGTATTTTCTCCAGGTTTATTATTATTGATATTCGAATTTGTGTTGTTATTATTCGAATTTGTGTTGTTATTATTCGAATTTGTGTTGTTATTATTTGAATTTGTGTTGTTATTATTTGAATTTGTGCTATCACTATTTGTATTGTCATTTGGTTTGTCATCAGGTTTATCTGGTTGTTTCTTTTCTATCCAAGTCACTTTTGCTGTGGCAGTTCCTTTATTTCCAGCTTTATCAACAAATTCAAAAGTAAACTCTTCGTTTTGTGCAAATGTATACGTAGTTTTATAATTATTATTTGTAACAGTAACCTCTTCACTTGGTTTTAAAGTTGCAATTACTGGTCCTTCTGTTTTATTAGTTGTACTATATTCAATTGTAGCTGTTGGAGCCTTTTTATCTATATTATTTACAACAACTTTAATCGAATACTTTTTATTTGCTTTATCCTTATATTCAAATGTAAATTCTCCATTTTGTATAAATGTATAAGTATTAGAATGATTGTTATTGATAATCTCAATATCATCTTTACTTGATAAAGTAACTACTACATCTTGATTTGTTAATTTCGTTGTAGAATAAGTAAGTTCTACTTTAGGTTCTACTATAGTAACTTTTGTTAAATCCTCATAGATATTAATCATTGCAGCAGTTACAAAAGTACTATCATGTGATTCCATCGCTACCTTTACATATTGACCATATGCTGATTCATCAAAACTAATATGCTTAGATAAGTCTTCTTGTGGAACATTCTGTACATTTGCTACATCAAGCCAATTCTTGCCATCTTCACTAACAGAAATAATAGCATTTTTCATATATCCCCATGCTTCCTTTTCAGGATTCATATGGAAATAATCAATGGCTGAAATATATCTTGGATTATCCAATTTAATAATAATATACCCATATTTACCGGTAGCTGTATATTTTTTACTAAAATCTGTGTGCCATTCTGTGTTGATGTTACCATCTATTGCATTAGGTGCATAATATGGTCTTTTTGAATCTAGTGATTGACTCGAATATCCATGAATACTTAAGTGTTTAATAGGAATGTAAGTTTCTTTTAAAGTATCATTATCTGTAAATTTATATTCAAGTGGGTTACTAGCCATAGAAATTCCAGATGCTTTTCTTCTTACTAATAAAGTTTTATTTCCTTTTGCTATACCAGGCTCTTCTTGATAAGAATGCCATTCCTTTTCATTGTCAAATTTCCACTCAAGATTAACCTTATCAGGTTGATTTATAATTATATTTTCATAATCATTTAAGAATCCTGACTCTGGTATATCAAATTGTTTAATAGTAATTGTATATATTTCATTATCATTATCAAATTTAACTTTAATCATGTTGTTTATATTAATTTTTTTTATTTCTTCTTGTGTTAATTGATGGCTATTTTTATTTGTATTTTTCCATGTTGTACCACCATCAAGGCTATATTTCCAATTGACATTTTTAAATTCATCATATAATGATATAACGCCAACATGTGCACCATCGAATGAGAAAGAAGCAACATTTTTAATAGTTGTATCTTCATAGAAATTGAATGCTCTTGCTGTAAACCAGTTACCGTTCGTTCTATCAGCAACAATCTTAACATATTGAACTTTCTGTGGAGCATCGATATCAAAACTTTGAATGTTTAGTATTGCTTGATCTATGGTTTCAGCAGAATTAATATATGTTAAATTTTTTTTCTGAGATAGTATAAACCAATTTACTCCATCCATACTTCCCCATATTTTACCATCATAAATTTTACCATTTCCTCCACCTGCTGGAACAAATTCCACAGCAGAAATGTTATATGGTTGATCTAATTTAACAGTAATGTAACGCTCTGTATCCCCACCATTCCAATCAGAATGCCACCTTGTATTATAATTTCCATCCAATGCGAAAGTAGCATTTCCATTTTGGCCTGAACCAGTTGCTTCTGTAGAAACAGCATGTAAGCTCAAATGGGATACTGGAATATATTTTCTCTTTTTATTAATTACATCTTCTGTAAAAGTATAAGTTGTACTAGTATTTGATGCGAGATGAGTTCCTGTTGCTCCCATTCTTAAAATAATGGTTTTATCTCCCGTTAAATCTGGTTTTGAATCGCCATAATATTTCCATGCATCAGTTTCCTTATATTTCCACTGGATAGAGTCAACTGTACCTAACATTTTATTTTCTAAATCACTTGCAAATAACGTACTAGGTAAACCTGCTGATTCTTGAATATCTATCTTATATAAATTTTCATCAGAATAATTTACTCCGACAATATGAACATAAATATCTTTTTCAGAAGTGATAGCAGCAATTTCTTCGGGAGTCAACTGCCATTTATGTTCTTGGTCACCCGAAAAACTAATTCCTTTAAAGTTTGCCTGATCTTTACCATTGATACTGTAATCCCAGCTGACTCCATTTCCATCAAATCTACTTGCTAATACAATTTTACCGGCATCTGGTCCATCAAATGAGAATGTTGCAATTGTTGTATCCATTTGTCCTAATATAAAATTTGCCATTAATTTGGTAATACCCGGTTGAAGAACTTCTGTTGAATTATTTGAAATATTACTTGCTTCTTTTAATACTCTTGTTTGTAAAAGTGTAAATCTATAAGAATTTTGAAGACTTGTCAATTTTGGCTTAATTAAATTAGTCATTTGATACATTGGTAGTGGATAATATTTTAAATTTTCTGCTATTTCTTTAGCTAATTCGTAATAATCATCTTCTGTCTTATTAGAAGAAGCATTATAAGTTTGAATTAAACCATACCATGCATCTAAGTGTAATGGTTGAATTTTTAATGCTTTCCTATAAATTTCCTCTTTTTTAGTTAAATCACTATAAGAATCTGCCAAATAAACCAATTTTTGACTTTGTTCATATGTATCGTTATGATTAACAACTTCTTGTGCTAAAGGTATATAAGTACCAGAATATCCACTAGCATAAACAGCATTACCCCATCCTAAAAGAGATCTTCCTCCTGGACCGGTATACGCCCATCCACTAACGTCATTATCAATACCCCAGTATCCTTCACCTTTATCATTTTGAAAATAATTTATATGTGCTGCATGTCCCGGTTGCCCTACTACAGCATCAGGAAGTCCATGTACACCTCTAATATTAGAACCAGTTTTAGAAATACCTCCACAAACTGCACCTGTACCAAATTTATTTCTTAAGTTCATCCATACTTTATATATTTTAGCAGTTTCAGTACCCCTAGATATTTTTAAAGTATATTCAGGTACATCTTTTCCACCAGGAATAATATAAGCTACATCCCACATACCTATTCTTCCTGTTGGATTACCATCTGCATCAAGTATTTCTTTTCCTGTATTTAAGTCTGATTTTTTTACAGAAAATAACTTATTAAAATAGTCTTTATTTTCTTCCGCATAATAAATTGGATTTGCATAGTTAGGCCATACATATGATATATATCTATGTGGCCATAAACGAGCTCCCCCCTCTTTATCAATTAATTCTTGAGTATATGCATTTAACCATAGAATTGATTCATCATCAATGTTATTCATCATAACATAACGCATTTCTTCTATCGTGTAATTTTCAAACCAACTATTATAATCTATACCATCTGGACCTGTAAAAAGTTCATTTTTGTGCATATATTTCATAATCGCATATCTTCTAACTGAATCAGATTTATTTTCAGGAGTATTTGCACTCATCCATAAGCCTACAAGTCCTGAATGCGTTAATGATAAAGAAGTAGCCATTCTAAGATATAAATCACCAAGTACAGTACCATACTTTGTCGTTTTTTTTATTTCAAAATCTTCTTTATAGTTTCTATATAATCTCGATAATTCTGTTAAAGAATTGTAATAAGAATTTAGTGGCTTACCACCTAGAATATAATATCTAAGAGCCTTTGGGTTACTCATTAACCAATCCATAACAGCTTTATTATCACCATTTTCATTATAGAAAGAATTAATTGTATATTGACCAACATTAGCAATAAGCTGTCTTTTTAACAAATTAAATTCTATTTCACCTGTTAAATCAGATTGCCCACGATATTGAGATTTAATAAGTTCATCATATTCTTCTACTGTTTTAAAAATAGAATTTTCTGATAAATCATTTACTAATTTAGCATCTGCATAAACCGCATGATCTGCTGCATTATTTGCAATTTGATTTGCTACTAAACGAATATAATTAGCATTACCAAGTTCTACTTCAACACGGGTAGCAACTTTACCAGGAAGTTTTACTTCTTCATATTTAGCATCTCCCCAATTTTTACCATCTTCTGAAGTATAGATAGAAAATCTTACACCATCACCTCTAGTAGATGTCGTATTTAATCCAACAAACGCTGTAAAATATCTATAATGATAATTACTAATATCATAAGTCACTTGTGAATTAGCATGTGCCCAAATTCCTTTTTTAAATGAAAAAGCACCATTCTCAATTTTAAGAGTAATTTTGTCTCCAGTATTTATTTCATCATATCGAATCGGATCCCATGTTGCAAAAGATTGATTCGCTATATAATTTATATCTGATAAATAAAGTGCATCTTGACTTTTAATAGTATTATAAGCAAGAACATCAGAATTATCTATCTGCATTTCATTATTTACTATTGCCTTATTGAAATAATAATTTGCACTATTAAAAATAGCACCCCCTAAAAGCAAAGCACTTAAAATTATCACGAATGATTTTTTCAACTTTCTTTCTTTTTCCATAAAAACTCTTCCTCACACTCTTCCAAATTTAATTTGCTATTATTTTTGCACATAATTGTGTTTTTTTCAATATAAGATAATACCCTACTTTTGACAAAATGTCAAAACTAACATATAAGTTGTATTTTTTATGCCAAATATTGGTAAAATAATATCAAAAAAACTGTTTTAATTTTATAATTTTATTTTATCATATTCCATTATTCCATTCAATATATTTCGTTTTAATTTATGCATATTAAAAAAAAAGAAACTACGAATTTCTTATTTTTCATACACTTTTCTTCTACTCTATATTTACTATAGGATAGCAGTAAAATCACTTCAAAATTTTTTATATATACACTTATATATAACTTATAGCACTTGCAAAATCAATTATATTCCATTTTTTCTTATATTCCACTGTGATACATATTGAATACAATCTTCTGGTATATTATGTATTATTATAGCTATCATGGATATAATACCAATTTTATATAATTTATCTTCTTCTAATCTACTTGTTAATTTATTTATTATATATGCTACTAATGTACCTATTACTAAATATATAAATAGCATTATAAAAGCTTTATTTTTGGTATTATTTAATATTAATAAATTTATGGATTCTGGTATTAAATCTGTTAATGATATTGTAACCATTACCCCAGTTGCAAAAGCAAGAGATGATATTAATATTTTATCTGATTTTTTACAAACATTTATAAGTAAACTACCTATCATAGTTGATAATCCTGCTAATAACGTTAAAGTCAATGAAAATATAACATTCATACTATCACCATTAAATTATATGAAAGATATATAATAAAATGTAAATAATAAACTACCAATTTTTTTAGATAAAGCAAATTGCTACGAGATAAAAAAGAATAGAATTTTATTTTTCTATTCTCTTAAGTTAATAGCACGATAGAGTTACTACTTTAACTCTGGATGACATTTTGTAGATATAATATCTAAATTCCATATATTTTCATCTTATATAAATTTTCTTATTATTTAGTATTTTAAATTAATATTTACTCTTTTATTAATTTTTTATTTTTAACCATATTATCAATAGTGATAGATGATGCTAGTTCAACTGCTAATAAGAGTTCTTTATAAATAAATTCTCTATCTTTATCAGTAATAGGAATCTTTTGTGTATCTGTTGAACATATATTTTTGTGTGTAATATTATATCTAAAATCAGCTTGGCTAGGGGTATTGTTACCATATATGTGTAAAAACACTACCTCTCCACTATCTTCTGATTTGTTAAATATATCATAATAATGTACTAAACTAAAATTTTTCTCTTCCTCTATCTGATACTGCAATTGATATGAAAAACCAGTAGCATTCCTATAGTAGGAAACCCGATTTTTAGAGTTTTTGTCTTTTATGATAAGCATACAGCAATTATCTCTTTCTAAATTATCAAACTCAACTACAGAATTATAATGTAAACAAGTAATTTCAAGTTTCCCATTATATTTTTCAAAATCATCTAATTCAATTGCTTTGTTCATATAAGGATTGATAGTTTTATCAAATTCATCTAATAGTTGTCTTAATTTTAAAGAAAAGGAGTCATTTTCTTTGGAAATAGCATCAAAAAAATTTTTACCATTATCTATAGAACCTCTAAGCCATTCATAATTAGAGATTGATAAATCGACCTTCCTTATAGAATTGATTGTATCTTCAATATTTGAAACTTCATTTTTATCCATTTTTATAAACCTCCCGAATAATGTACAATATAACATACAATTTTTTTATTTGTAATTGAAACTACCATATTATATGCTTTTGATAGTTAGAAACGATAAAGTTATAGTGAATAAAAAAGAATATATTTTTTAAATATATAAAGCTTTATTCTTTTTATATTTGTCAAAAATTCTTATATCTTCTTCATATAGTATAACATTATTTTGTTTTAAACTTTCTTTTACATTGATAAGTCGTTGATTTTTAGAACCTCTAAATTTAAAATTCATACTTTTTTCACTTAATATAAATTTTCCATCAACTAAAACATCAATATTATTAAGTAGTTCAATTATATTCTTTTTATTCTTTGACATATCAATTAGTTGTTCATAAGTAAAACCAGTATAACACCAGATATTTAAATTTAATTCTTTACAGTATTTTGCTATTTCAAGACAAGCATCAATTTGAAACATAGGGTCACCACCGGATAATGTTATACCATCACATAATTCGAGTGATAAAATTTCTTTTTTTAATTCATCTATATCTTTTAAAAATCCACCATTAAAATCATGTGTCATTGGATTATGGCAACCCGGACAATTATGACTACACCCTTGAGTCCAAATTACAGCCCTAATACCTGGTCCATCTACAATACTATCTTTTAAGATTTCACTTGCTAATCTTATTTTCATAATATCCTCTTGTTATTTTATAACTTTTGTATTTATTTCGTTAATACCAGTATGCTTTACACGATCTTTTTCTTCAGCTTTTTTAGCATTATTGAAACGATCTACTGTTCCAACTAAATAACCCGTAATTCTTCTAATCCTTTCAAAACCAATTCCCTCTCCAACTGTCTTTTCACTCATAATAAAACCTTCTTTCTTCTTAATTTATTCACAACAGTGTATCCTATCTACACTAACAGATTCAAATTCTCTACGTCCACACCTTGGACAAACATCTTTTATAACCCCAACATAACCACATACAGGGTCTCTATCAACAGGATGGTTAATAGCTCCATAACCGATACCTGCTTCTTTCATTAATCTTACAACTTTTTCAAATGCTTCAACATTATCGGCAGTATCACCATTTAATTCAATATAACTTATATGTCCTGCATTAGTTAAAGCATGATAAGGAGCTTCTGTCTTTATTTTATGTGATATAGTCGTATTATAATAAACTGGTACATGGAAAGAATTTGTATAGTATGCCTTATCAGTAATACCTTTAAGTTTACCATATATAGCTTTATCTAAATTTACAAATCTT
>CAYTKH010000054.1:0-8877 GCA_964438315.1 uncultured Muribaculaceae bacterium
CAGAGGAAGAAGATAAAGAGATGTGTCATAATACTGAATTACATTTAGCAAGAAACGAAGAAAAAATTAGTTTAGCACGTAATTTAAAAAAATTAGGAGTATCAATTGATAAGATAATAAAAAGTACAGGATTATCTATAGATAAAATAAATATGTTATAAAACTTCAAAAAATGAAGTTTTTTGTTATCTTGATAACTCAAAAATGAAATGCTATAATAGTAATAGGAGAAGTGAGATTATGCCTGAATTACCGGAAGTAGAAACAATAAAAAATAAATTAAAAGAATTAGTTTTAAATAAAAGAATAATAGATGTTAATATTATGTATCCTAACATTATTGAGTATCCAAGTACTTTAGAATTTAAAAAACAAATAAAAAATCAAACAATTAACGATATTAAAAGAAGAGGTAAGTGGTTGATGTTTGAACTAGATAGTCACTATCTACTTAGTCATCTTAGGATGGAAGGAAGATACATAATTAGAAATAAAAAAGAACAATATGATAAGCATGAACATGTCAGTTTTATTTTAGATGATAATACTGAATTAAGATATAAAGATACACGTAAATTTGGTAGAATGCATCTTATAAAAAAAGAAGAGATAACTTTAAAAAAACCACTCAATGAATTAGGATTAGAACCGTTTGATAATCAATTAAATATTGATTATTTAAAAGGAAAATATAGAATGAAAAAATTGCCAATTAAAACAGTTTTATTAGATCAGAGTATCATAACAGGAATAGGTAATATATATGCTGATGAAATTTTATTTTTAAGTAGGGTAAATCCTTTAACAAAATGTTTAGATTTAAACGATAAAGAACTGGAAAATATAATAAAATATACAAAGCAAGTGTTAAATAATGCCATTAAATTAGGTGGAACTACGATAAGAAGCTATGAACAAGTAGAAGGAGTACATGGAAATTTTCAAGATAATCTATTGGTTCATAATAAAGAAGGAGAAAAATGTCCTAATTGTGCAAATAAAATAATCAAAATTAAAGTAGGAGGTAGGGGAACATACTACTGTTCTAACTGTCAAAAATGAGGATGTGAGTTTATGATAATTAAATTAGAAGGAAGTGCTCTTGAACAAAGAAAACAATGTGAGATATTACAAGCTAATAACATCGATGTAATTTTTGATAATTACATAATATATGTTGAACTAGAAAAAGGCTATCAAGGATATGATTTGCTAGAAGTAATAAGAAATGAAGAATTACTGGGACACCACTTTTTTGATTATATAAAAAAAGAAGATATTAAGAAGTTTATAACGGACGATTATAATAGAAATATTAATAAATATGCGATGTTTGAAAATTATGATTTATATATTGAAGATGATAGTATAAAAATATTAAATAAAGCTAGATGTTTTAAATTATCATTATCACTTAACTTCTATCAATTTGATTTTTTAGATAACGGTTTAGACCTTAGCTATCTCGATAATAGAAAAATAGTATTCTATATAAAAAAAGAAGATAAATTATATACATATTTTAGTAAATTAAATGAAGAATTAACAGATAAAAAAATATATGACAGTTACGATGATAGCAAAAAAATATTGTTAAATGTAGATGAATATGGTATATCTATTACATTTGAAAAAGCATTATGTAATAAATCTGACAATACTGTTTTAATAGCATCTAATAGTGATGCATGGAATGCTATTGATACCTTTTATAATTCAGTTAATGCCCAATTAAAGAGAAGGTCGTTATGAAAAAATTAGTTATTATTAAAAATTTAGACAGTATTAGTAAATTAGATAATATTGATGGTTATATAGTGGGTTTAAAAGATTTTAGTGTGGGCGTCAATTTATATTTAGATATCAATGAAATAGTGAATTTACTAAAAAAAACAGATAAAGAAATTTTTGTGGCAGTTAATAAAAATATTCGTAATAGGGATTTAACAAAATTAAAAGAAAACCTAGATATATTAAATAATATAAATATTAAAGGTATACTTTACTATGATACAGCAGTATATATGTTATCTATAGATAAAAATAAATTGGTATTAAATAAGGAACATTCATTAACTAATTATGCTACAATTAACTATTGGAATAAAAAGGGTATAGATTCATTTTATTTATCTAGTGAAATAACATTAAAAGAAATAGAAGAAATAAAAAATAATACAAAAACTAAATTATTTGTTAATGTATTTGGTTATTTACCTATTTTTTTATCAAAGAGAAATTTAATAACAAATTATAAAAAAAATTTCACTATAGATGATAGTAGTGATATTTATTATATGGAAAAAGAGGGAAAAAAATATCCATTACTTGAAACTTATGATGGTACTATCGTATATAGTTCCATGATTTTAAGTGCCTATGATGACTATGATAAAATAGATAAATTAGTAGATTATGCGGTGTTTAATAGTTTTATAATAGACGAAGATACCTTTATAGAAGCTGTTGAAGTATTTGATAAGAGGCTTGGAAAAGATAGACTAGATATGCTATTAAATTATAATACGGATACAGCTTTCTTACATAAAGAAACCATATATAAAGTAAAAGATTAGGAGGATTCTATGAGAAAAGTAGAACTATTAGCACCAGCTGGTGATTTAGAAAGATTAAAAATTGCTATTTTATATGGAGCAGATGCAGTATATATAGGTGGACCTACTTTAGGTTTAAGAGCTAATGCTAAAAACTTTACATATGAAGAAATAAAAGAAGGTTGTAAATATGCTCATACAATGGGGAAAAAGGTATATGTAACAGTTAATGTTGTTTTGCATAATATAGAAGTAAAGCAAGTTTCAAAAGTTCTAAAAAATTTAGAAAAATGCGAAGTTGATGCTATTATAGTATCGGATCCATACATAATAGAGGTAGCAAAGGAAAAGACCAATTTAGAAATACATCTATCAACACAGCAATCGGTGTTAAATAAAGAGTCATTTAAATTTTTTGAAAATGAAGGTGTAAGTAGAATTGTACTAGCGAGAGAAACAACAAAAGAGGAAATTAAAGAAATAGTAGACAGTACTGATTTAGAGGTTGAGTGCTTTATACATGGTGCTATGTGTGCAAGCATATCAGGTAGATGTGTATTATCAAATTATCTAACTAACCGTGATGCTAATAGAGGTGGATGTAGCCAAATATGTAGATGGGATTTTAATTTATTAAATAGTGAATTTAAAGAGTTAAAGGGCGAAAAACCTTTTACTTTTTGCAGTAAAGATTTATCTTTATTAAAATACATTCCTGATATGATAGATATGAATATAGCATCTTTTAAGATAGAAGGTAGAATGCGTTCTATCTACTATGTAGCTACTGTAGTTAGCATATATAGAAAAGTAATAGATGACTATCTAAAAGATCCTAAAAACTATAAATATGATGAAAGTTTAGAAGTAATTTTAAGAAATTGTGCTAACAGAGATAATATGCCACAATTCTTCGATGGAACTAACGACTATACATGTGGTTATTATAATGGTAGAGAAGAAAATAGTAATCAGGATTTTTTAGGAGTTGTATTAGATTACGATGCTAAAACAAAATATGCTACTATAGAGCAGAGAAATTATTTTAAAAAAGGTGATGAGGTAGAAATATTTGGACCTAATATGCATATAGTAAATTATGTAATTGATGAGGTAATTGATGAAAATAATGAAATTATAGAAGTTGTTAGGCACCCAAGACAGATAGTCAAGATTAGGGTTGATACAACAATTTTTCCTAAATATATGTTAAGAAAGAAAAATAATGGCTTGACAAAAGTTTAGTTTAGTAGTAATATGTAGTTCGTTAATACGAATAGAAATAGAGGCGATTATATGTCAAATACAAAGGAAATCTATCTTACAGAGGATGGATTAAAAGAATTAGAAGATGAATTAAGAGAATTAAAAGAAGTTAAAAGACCAGAAGTTATAACAGCTTTAAAAGAGGCTAGAGCACTAGGTGATTTATCGGAAAATGCAGAATATGATGCAGCTAAATCGGCTCAATCTGAAGTAGAAGGTCGTATAAAACAACTTGAAGTGATGTTAGAAAATGTTGTTATTATAGATAAGGTTAATACAGATAGAGTATCATTAGGAACTAGTGTTAAAATTAAGTATGTTGATGATGATGAAGTAGAAGAATATAAGATAGTCGGAAGTAAAGAAGCTGACCCATTTAACAATCGTATATCTAATGAATCTCCTATAGCCAGAGCAATTATGGGTAAAAGTGTAGGCGATAAGGTTGAAGTTGATAGTCCAAATGGAACTTATGAAATAGAAATTATAGAAATCTTTTAAGATTAGATTATAAAATAGTGTTGGTAAATAAAATCCAATACTATTTTATTAATAAAAGATTTATATTATTTTTTTAATAATCTTTAAATGTAAAAATAATTTTATATATTTTTTAACATTATAAAACAACTTTCTATATTTATAAAACATAATTTTTGTGACATCATAACTTATTGATATCATAGTACAAATTCGAAATAAATTATTAAACATTGTTTTAAAATGCATAATGTAATATAATATTATTATGAGGTGAAATAATGAACGATTTAATATTCAGTGTAGTGTCTTTCTTTATAATATACATATTCTATGTTCTTTTTGTCATATCAAGAAAGAAAAAATTGGAGAAATTTAAAAGTAATTCTTATGTTACTTTTCTAGTTACAAAATACAAAGTTGACTTAAATAAAACCAATATAAAAACACTAGCTCATGCTATAGCATTAACCAATTCATTTATTATATCGTCTACACTATTTATCATAAGTTATGTTAGTAATATAGCACTTATGATGATAGTAGCATTGATAATTATAATACCATTTCAACTTATCATGTATCATATAATAGGTAAAATGTTTGGAAATAAGTAAGATATTAAATAACTTTAGATTCGTATATGTTTAGTCATAAGAAAGAATTAGCAGATTGTTTTTAAATATTATTGTTTTATAAATAACAACTTAATTTTATTTACTGTAATATATTATTTAATAGAAGTTAATTATTACAGTTTATTATTTAATGATGTATAAAAAATAGATAAAGAAGTATTGATACTGTAATTTAATGTTACTTTCAATTTAACTTCTAAATTTAAATTTTTACTAAGTGTTTCATTAAAAGTATTTGTAAATTCATTAATTAATGGTATAATTTTCATGAGTTAAACCTGCTTTCTATTGTTTTTATTATTCAATTCAATTATAAGGCATTTTTTAGGTTTTAACTCATTTTATTTGTTTATAAAAGTTTGTTTTGTAAATCTTCCCACTTTGGAAACACTATCTAAATAAACGTTATAATTTACAATAAAGAAAATAAATGTTATAATTAAATGGGATGGTAATATGCGTTTAAAACATGTAAAAGGAGCTAAAGAATTAGTAGAAAATTCTAAATACGTATTAGACAGTAAATGGAAAAATAAGTATAAAATACTATTTGAAAACAATAATCCAATCCATATAGAAATAGGTATGGGCAAAGGTAACTTTATAACGAATATGGCATTAAAAAATCCTAACATAAACTTTATTGGTATTGAAAAATATGATAGTGTATTAGCAAGAGCCTTAGAAAAACAGGAAAAATTACAACTTAAAAATCTATACTTTATTAGAACAGATGCCTTAAATATCGAAGAATTTTTTGGTAGGGAAGTAGATTTAATATATTTAAATTTCTCTGACCCATGGCCTAAAGATAGACATGCAAGAAGAAGACTTTCAAGTAGTAACTTTTTAATAAAGTATGATAATATTTTTACAAGTAATCAAAGGATTATCATGAAAACAGATAATAGAAAATTATTTGAATTTTCAATAAAAAGTTTCATAGAATATGGTTATAAAATAAATGATATATCATTAGATTTATATAGTGATAATTATCTTGATAATATACCTACAGAATATGAAACGAAATTTCACGATAAAGGTTTCTTAATATACATGATAGACATAACAAAAAAGTCTACATAATATATACAACTAATTAAAAAAAATTCTAAAAATACTTTAGAAAAAACAAATAATTTGATATAATCATAGTAAGAGTGGTGATATATGAAAAAATTAGCAATCATTCTTTTATCTATTCTACTAGTAACAGGATGTACTATAGTTAGAATAGATACAAAAAGTATAGATAATATTTTAAATGTTGTCCTTTCAAAAAATAATGAGATGTTTAATAGAATTGGAAAAGGATATAAGTATTATATACCAAAAGGGGTATCATATATAGATACAAATGATTTAAACGATAAACTTTATTATAAAGGCAACTATTATTATTTATACATAGATGCAGTTAGTTACTTTTATAAAACAAAAATAGATTACAACGAGAATGATAAAAGTTACTATTCAAAAAAAATAGAAGGTAAAAAGGAAGGTTATGTAGAAATAAATGAGATAGATGGTAAATATAAAATAGTATTTGTTTATAACTATGCAAAAATAGAGACGATGGTTAGAAAACAAGATATCGAAAAAACTATCTTAAATGCATCATATATTTTATCAACTGTTAAATTTAACGATAATGTAATTAAATTGATGTTAAACGAAGATTATTTTGTCAATAAGGAAGAAAAGTATACTATATTTAATAAAAAAGAAGAGGATAATAATAGTTTTTTAGAATATAATGATTAAAAATAACAAAAGAGGTGGAAAAATGAAATTAATGGATAAAGTAAAAAGTCTATTTACAGAAGAAGTGGAAGTAGAAGAAGAATTACCAAAAACATCAAAAAGAGAAAAAACAGTTGATATTGAACTTCCTAAAAGAGAAGAAGTTAAATTTGAATCAAGAGAAAAACAAGTTATATCAGATGCACCAGCCTTAACTAGAGAAGAAAGACCTAAAACACCAATATATTTTGATGATAAAGCTTTCGATGACTTACTTGCTACTGACCCCCCTAAAAGAGAAGAAAAACATGTATCAAAAAATGAATTTAGTAAAAAATCATTAGAAGATGCATACAAGGGTAATACGAAGAAAGAAGAAGCAAAAGTATTTAAGCCTTCACCTATCATATCACCTGTTTATGGGGTTTTAGACCGTAATTATCATAAAGATGATATAAAAGCTAACGACTTAGAAAAACCAACAGTAGCAGTTAAAAAAAATACAGCTATGACAGTTGATGATATAAGAAATAAAGCTTTTGGTACACTAGAAGATGATTTAGAAAATAACTTTTTAAATAGTAGTTTATTAGAAGAGGACTATAACGAAGATATAACTGATGATACAGATGATACATCAGATGGTTTAGATATATTTGAAGGATTAAATACAAGAGAAGCAAGAAATGCTAAAGTGGATTTATTAAGGGAAGATTATCAAAAATCAAATAATAAAGAAAAAGAGGATGATATATCAGCCGAAATTGCCAAACAGAAACAAAAAATTAACGAGATAAACGAGTATATAAAAAATACAAAAGCAACTAAAAATGGTAGTCCAGAGAATAATATGTTGGAAGAGGAACAAACTAATGAAGAACCAGTTGTTCTAAAGAAAGTAGATGATTCTAAGGAAGATGATGACAAATCATTCGACAATATTGAAGATACTGAAGAAGATAATACAAATGATGGTGTCGAAAGTGAGTTATTCGATTTAATAGATTCTATGTACGAGAAAAGGGATGAAAAATAATGGAGCTAGAGTTTCAAGTAATACTATATACACTCACATTTGCATTACTTATATTATTAATAATTTTGTGTGTAAAGATTATCAGAACATTGCATAAAGTAGATAAGGTAGTAGATGATGTTAATAATAAATTAAACCGTGTAGACGGCATATTTGATGTAATAGATACTACTACTGATGCAATATCATCATTTAGTGATAAGATTGTGACAGGTATTTATAGCCTGTTTCAAAAAATATTAAAAAGAAAGAAAGAGGATGACTAATCATGGGTAAGAAAAAAAGAAAGATGGGTTCACTATTAGCAGGTATGGCTTTAGGAGCAGGACTTGGAGTTTTATTTGCACCAAAGAAAGGTAACGAAACCAGAAAAGAACTAAAACAAAAATTAGATGAGATGATAGAACGTATTAAAAATATGGATAAAAAGGAAGTAAAAGAAACAATAGAAAATAAAATTAACGAAATAAAAAAAGAACTTGATGATTTAGACAAAGAAAAAGTTTTAAAAATAGCAAAGGAAAAGGCTAAAGCTATACAAAAAAAGGCTGAAGAATTAGTTGATTATGCTATAGAAAAAGGAACTCCAATATTAGAAAATACTGCTAATGCCATAAGGGAAAAAGCTATAGTTGTAACAAAAGAAGTACTAAATAAGTTAGAAAAAGAAGAAACAAAATAGTTTCTTTTTTGGTATATTTAACTATTCCTAACATATTATTGATTAGGAGGTAATTATGGAAACACTTAAAGTTGGTGCTAAATCAAATCCAAATTCAGTTGCAGGAGCTTTAGCAAATCTTTTTAGGGAAAAAGGTAGTGTAGAAATACAAGCAATAGGTGCAGGAGCACTAAACCAAGCCATAAAAGCAATCGCCATTGCCAGAGGTTTTGTAGCACCTAGTGGAAAAAATCTTGTATGTATACCAGCCTTTACTGATATCACTATTGAAGGTGAAGAAAGAACTGCAATAAAATTGATTGTAGAAGCACAATAACCCATCAGGGTTTTTATTTTGAATTTCATAAATAGAAAATTTCTTTATAATTTTTTGTAATATCCACTTTTTAAATCAAAAATGTGTTATAATCTAAATTGGTGATAAAATGGATACAAATTTAAAAAGAGAAATTATATTAGAACATTATCAAAATC
>CAYTKH010000055.1:0-8724 GCA_964438315.1 uncultured Muribaculaceae bacterium
CACGTAATTTTAAAAAAGCAGGATTATCTTTAGAATTAATATCAGCTAATACTGGCTTATCATTAAAAGAATTACAAACTTTATAATTAGTGATAATTTAATAAATTAATAGCATAAAGAACTATAATAATCAAAGAATGTCTAATGATGTTCTTTTTATTTCATAAAATATTTATAATAATTTACATCTTAAAATAAGCATGGTATAATTTATAAGAGGAGTATAAAATGAGTATATATGATATAACTTTTGAAGAATTAGAACAATACTTTATTAGAATTGGTGATAAAAAATTTAGAGCAGTTCAAATATACGAATGGCTATACAAAAAAAGAGTTACTAGTTTTGATGATATGCTCAATATAAAAAAAGAATTGATAAATAAATTAAAAGAAGATTTTAATTTTAATAATATTGAATTAATCGATCAAAAAAAAGGAAAAGATGTAAATAAATTCTTATTTAAATTGAAAGATAATAATGTTGTAGAGGCTGTTTTAATGAATCATAATTATGGAAATAGTCTTTGCGTATCAAGTCAAGTAGGTTGCAATATGGCATGTACATTTTGCGAAAGTGGAAGAAGAAAAAAAGTAAGGAATCTTGAGGTAAACGAGATGATTCTACAAATACTTACTATAGAAGCAAAACTTGACATACGGATATCACATGTTGTTTTAATGGGAATTGGTGAACCTTTCGATAATTATGAGAATATAATCAAATTTGTTGATATAATAAATAGTGGAAAAGGTATTGATATAGGAGCTAGACATATTACTATATCTACATGTGGTATAATACCTAAAATAGAAGAATTTATGAAAAGAAAAGTTCAAATTAACTTAGCAATAAGTTTACATGCACCTAATGACGAACTTAGAAGTAAGTTAATGCCTATAAATAAAGCATATCCACTTACAAAACTAATACCTATATTAAAAAAATATATCAAAGTTACTAATAGAAGAGTAACATTAGAATATATTTTATTAAGCAAAATAAATGATACAAGTGAATGTGCTTTAGAACTTGTAAATTTAATAAGGAAAATGAATGCATACGTCAATTTAATACCATATAATGAGACAAGTCATATAGAATATAAAAAAAGTAGTAAAGAAAGTATTATGAACTTTTATGACATACTAAAAAAGAATAAAATAAATGTGACAATTAGAAAAGAATTTGGTAGTGAAGTTGATGCTGCATGTGGACAATTACGTTCAAAATACGAGGAGGAAATGTAATGGAATATTATTATATAACAGATCCAGGGATGATTAGGGATCATAATGAAGATAGTGTTATTATAACAACTAATAACAGTGGTGAATATTTATTAGCAGTAGCAGACGGTATGGGTGGACATTTGTGTGGTGAAGTAGCATCAAGTATAGCAATTAGTCACATAGGTGATAGATTTAAACATATAAGCTCTATTGGTAATAAAGATGATGCTATTAAATGGTTAAAAGAAGTAGTTAATGAAATAAATGTACTAATATTTAAACATACAGACGAACATGAAGAAAGTAAAGGCATGGGAACTACCTTAGTGTTAGCAGTTCTTACTAAAGAATTCTTAATATACGGTAATATTGGCGATTCATCAGGTTTTGCTATTAAACAAGGACACCTTCATAAAATAACAAATGATCATACATTAGTTAATGTTCTAGTTAAATCGGGTGAATTAACAGAAGAAGAAGCTCGTAATCATCCACAGAAGAATGTTTTAATGAGGGCTTTAGGATCTAGTATGACAGCTGAATTAGATATTTTTGACGTTGAAAGTGATGTTGATGGTATTTTATTGTGCAGTGACGGATTAACTAATATGTTAGAAAAAGAAAAAATAGAAAATGTTTTATCTGAAAATTTAACTATAGAAGAAAAATTACAAAAACTTATAGATAAATGTAATAATCGTGGAGGTAACGACAACATATCTATAGCATGCTTAATGAAAGACGGTGATAAATAATGGTAGTAATAGGTGAAAAAATTAATGATCGTTATGAGATAATGAGGCTTATAGGTGAAGGTGGCATGGCTAATGTTTATCTGGCTCAGGATACGATTTTAGATAGACAAGTTGCAGTTAAGATATTAAGAGGAGATTTAGCCAGTGATGAAAAATTTGTCAAAAAATTTCAAAGAGAAGCTATCTCAGCAAGTAGCTTGTCACATCCTAATATAGTTGAAATGTATGATGTAGGAGAAGATAAAGGCGAATACTATATCGTTATGGAATATGTAAATGGGAGAACTCTTAAAAGCCTTATAAAAAAGCGTGGTGGACTTACAATATCTGAAGTGGTGGATATTATGTTACAACTTACAAGTGCTATATCATGTGCCCATGACAGCTATATAATTCATAGGGATATAAAACCTCAAAATGTCTTAATACTAGATGATGGTCGTGTTAAAATAACTGATTTTGGTATAGCCCAAGCATTAAACAGTGCAGAAATGACCCAAACAAATTCAGTAATGGGGACAGTACACTATCTTTCACCAGAACAAGCTAACGGTTCAGGGGCTACTAAAAAAAGCGATATTTATTCATTAGGAATTTTGATGTATGAATTATTAATTGGTAAATTACCATTTAGAGGAGATAATGCTGTTGAAATAGCCCTAAAACAGATGAAAGAACCTATTCCTAACGTAACAGAAGAAAAAGAAGGTGTTCCACAATCTGTTGAAAATATAATAATAAAAGCAACAGCAAAAAATCCTAAGAATAGATACGAAAGTGTTAATGAGATGCACGATGATCTAACAACTTGCTTAGATAGGGAAAAACGCAATGAAGAGAAAATTAAATTTGAATATCCAGAACAAGAAGGTAGTGAACCTGTTGAGAGAGTAAGTAGAAGTCGTTTAAATAAAGATATAGTAGAAGAACCAAAGAAAGAAGGGAGTAAATTACCACTCATTATAATAGGTATTATTATCTCTTTGGTAGTAATAGGTGTAATGATTTTTGGATACATAAATTTAAAAAAAGTACCAGATGTTAAAATAGATGATGTAACAGATATGAATGTTAACAAAGCTATAAAGACACTTGAAAATCAAGGACTTAAAGTTTCTAAAGAAGAAATAAAACAATTTAATGATAAGATAGTAGAAGGTAATGTAATAAAAACAGAACCAAAAGCAGGAAGAACAGTTAAAAAAGATTCCACAATAACATTATACGTATCAAAAGGTGTTGAAGGATTTGAAGCCCTAAACTATGTAGGTAAAGACTTTACAAAAATAAAAAAGGAGTTAGAAGAAAAAGGAATTATAGTAAACGAACCAGAAACAGAAGAACATACTAAAGACGATGGTACAAAAGAAAATATTATTTTAAAACAGGATATTAAAGAAGGTACAAAAATAAAAACAGGCGACAGAATAACATTTACAATTCCTAAATTTATAGTAAATTACCCTGATTTTGTAAGTACTCTAGCAACAGTTGAAGAAGTAGAAAAGTTCTGTAAAGAAAATGATATTGTTTTAGACAAACGATATAAAGAATCAACTACAGAAAAAGCAGGTACGATTGTATATCAAAATCAACCAGCAGGTAAAAAGGTAGTATCTAAGATGACACTTACAATTACTATTATAAAAGCTCCAACAGTACAGGAACCACCTACCCAAGATCCAACTACTACCGAACCAGATCAATCACAAAATGGCACTACTGGTGGATCAACTAATGGAGGGTCCAATGCAACAACTACTACAACTACTAGTGCTAGTGGTATACAATAATGAGAGGTCGGATTGTTAAACTAATAAGTGATGATTTTACAGTTAAAAGTGACAAATTATATATATGTAAATGTAGAGGATTATTCAGAAATAAAAATATTAAGCCTTTAGTAGGTGATATAGTAGAATTTGACAATAACATAATATATAATGTTCTAGAAAGAAAAAATAGCCTAGTGAGGCCACCTATTAGTAATATAGATAATGCTTATATTATAACAAGTGTAAAACAACCTGATTTTTCAACTAATTTATTAGATAAATTATTAGTAATAATAACATATAACAACATAAAACCAGTGATATGTTTAACAAAACTAGATTTATTAAATAATAATGAATTAAAAGAATTAGATATATATATAAATTACTATAAAAAGGTAGGTTATCAAGTATATACTAATGAACAAATAGAGAAAATAAAGAGTTTGTTTAATAACAAAATTGGAGTTTTTACAGGTCAAACAGGAGCTGGAAAATCGACTCTATTAAATAAAATAGATAGTAAATTAAACCTTAAAACAAACGAAATATCATTATCTTTAGGTAGAGGTAAGCATACAACAAGACATGTGGAATTAATTGAAATAGAGGGCGGATATATAGCTGATACACCAGGTTTTTCAGATATAAGTTTTATAGATATGACTAAAGAAGACATAAGAGATAATTTCGTCGAATTTGAAAATTACAAGGAAAAATGTAAATATCGTGATTGTATGCACTATAAAGAAGATGATTGCGAAGTAAAAAGACAAGTAGAAAATGGTAATATAATAAAAAGTAGATACGATAACTATATAAACTTTATAAATAATAAAAGTAGGTGATAAAATGATTAGTATATCTTTGCTAAATATAAAAGATAATAACGATATATTAAAAATAAATGAAACTAATATAGAAAACGTTCATTTAGATGTAATGGATGGTATATTTGTAAATAATAAAACTTTTACTATTCAAGAAGATGTTATAAGATTAAAAGGCTTAAATAAAAAAATAGATATTCATTTAATGGTTAAAGATGTAAAAAAATATATTGATGATTATAAAATATTTAAACCAGATTATATTACTTTTCATGTAGAAGCTTTAAAAGATATTGAAAATATTATTAAATATATCAAATCACTAAATATTAAAGTAGGTATAGCTGTTAGTCCAAATACTAGTATCGATGTTATATTACCATATTTAAAAGATATTGATTTAGTATTAGCTATGAGTGTTGAGCCTGGTTTAGGTGGTCAAAAGTTTATGATAGAAACCATTGATAAGGTAAATAAATTAAAAGATATAAGGAATAAAAATAACCTTAATTATCTAATTCAGGTTGATGGTGGTATAAATAATGAGACAATAAAACAAGTCGATGCGGATATATACGTAGTAGGAAGTTACATTACAAATAGCGATAATTATCAAGAAAAGATTAATGAACTCTTAGTATGAGTTTATTTTTTTACCTACTAGGAATTTGCTTGTAAAAATCAAAAAAAGCGTTGACGAACAAATGTACTTGTTATATAATTGTATTAACACTAAAGGATGGTGATATATTGATTTTAAATAAAGCATATAGATTTAGATTATATCCTACTAATAATCAAAAAGAAATAATAAATAAAACGCTAGGATGCACAAGAGCTATATATAACTATTACTTAGATAAAAAACAAGCACTATATAAAAAAGAAAATAAAAATATGAGTGTATACGATTGTATAAAAGATATACCTACTTTGTATATTGATAAACCATATATAAAAGAAGTAGATAGTATGAGTTTAAGATGCACAATATTTGATTTAGATAATGCATATACAAAATTTTTCAAAGAAAACAAAGGATATCCAAAATACAAAAGTAAATACGATAAAAACTCATATAGAACAAACATGATAAAAAGTACATACAAAGGAAAAGAATATGAAAATATAAAACTAGATCTAATAAACAAGAAAATAACATTACCAAAACTAAAAAATATAAAAATAAGAGGATATAGAAACTTAAAGGAAATAAAAGGAAGAATAATAAATACCACTATAACAAAAGAAAAAGATGGAAGATATTATGCATCAATAATAGTAGAAGAACAAATATCAAAACCAAAATTTATACCAAATAAAATAATAGGAATAGACTTAGGAATAAAAGACTTAGTAATAACATTAGACTATGAAAAATATGAAAATAAAAAAATAATAGAAAAATATGAGATATGGTAGCGACTATCGGAGTTTAAGTCTTTAAAGCAGGTAGGTAACGAGGGCGATGAATCAGAAAAGTCAAATTGTGAGGTTTGACACATTTAAAAATTTAATTTTAAATTTTGTTCTAGGAGGAATTATGATTGTAAAAATTGTTAAGCTTGATCATCAAGGAAGGGGAATAGCATATTTAGATAAACCAGTATTTGTTGATAATGTACTTGTTGATGAGATAGTTGATATTAAAATTATAAGTGAACATAAAAAATATGCACTTGGTAAAGTTATAAAATATATAGAAAGAAGTTCTAAAAGAGTTAAACCATTATGTAAATATTATGGCATATGTGGTGGGTGTCATTTAATGCATATGTCATATGATGATCAACTAATTTATAAGAAGAATAAAATTAAAGAGATAATTAATAAATTTTATAAAAATGATATTAAAATTAATAATATTATAAGCGGTAATAATTTACATTATCGTAATAAAGCTACGTTTAAAGTGGATAAAGCTATAGGTTTTTATAAAATAAGAAGTAATGAGGTAGTAGATATAGATAAATGTATAATATGTGATGATAGAATTAATGATTTTTTAGCTAGTATAAAGAACAAAAAAATTCCTTTAAAAGAAATAGTTGTAAGATCTAAAACAAATGGCATAGATGGTAATATTATTAAACTTAATAACTATAGTTTCTATGTATCTGATGATTCGTTTTTTCAAGTTAATAATGAAATGACTATTAGGTTATATGATAAAGTATTAGAATATTTAGATTTAAATAAAAATGATAAAGTATTAGATTTATATTGTGGTGTAGGTTCAATAGGTATTTATATTAGTGAAAATTGTAAATATGTCTATGGTGTAGAGATAAATGAATCTGCTATTAATAATGCTAATAAGAATAAAGAACTTAACCATATTTCTAATATAAGTTTTAAATGTTTAGCATCTAAATATATAGATATTCTTAATTATGATACTAATAAAGTAGTAGTAGATCCACCTAGAAGTGGTTTAGATTTAATGACTGTTAATCATTTGATAAATCATGATTTTGATAAAATAGTGTATGTATCTTGTAATCCTGTTACCTTAGCTAGAGATTTAAAACTACTTAGTGTAAAATATGATACAATTGAAATTACACCAGTAGATATGTTTCCAAATACTTACCACGTTGAATGTGTATGTGTGTTGTGCTTGCGATAAACCCTTATAAACACTGAGAAAATCAACTATTCAGTAAGGGTCAAAAAATGGTAAAAAAACGAGTAAATTATTGATATTTTGAGTGATTTTTAAAAAAAATATTATAGAGGTTGTCTGTGGAGAATATGTTTACGTCTACCGCTTTAACTGGTATGTTAGAATTATAAAGGGATTTTAGGTTATGAATGAATTATTAGTAAAAGAAAATATACAAATTGAAGATATGATTTTTGAAATAAGAGGAAAGCAAGTTATTTTATCATCAGATGTTGCAAAGTTATATAAATCAGAAACAAGAATTATAAATCAAACAATTAAAAGAAATATTATGAGATTTCCAGAATCATTTTGTTTTCAATTAACTATGGAAGAAGCGATAAACTTGAGATCACAATTTGTGACCTCAAGTTTAAGAAATGAACTAGCACATGGCGGAATAAGATATTTACCATATGTTTTAACTGAACAAGGTATAATGATGTTATCTGGTCTTCTTAAAAGTGATGTTGCTGCCAAGGTAAATGTTCAAATCATTGATGCTTTTGTTGCTATGAGAAAATTTATTTCAAGTACAATAGTAAATCAAAGTTTTATAAATAATTTGGTTTATAAGCATGATGAAGAAATAAAGTTGCTAAAAGATTCTTTTGATAAATTACAAGAAAAAGAAAAAAACAATGCAATATTCTTTAATGGACAGATTTATGATGCTTATTCTTTACTTTTAGATATTTTAAAGAGTTCAAAGAAAGAAATAATTATTATTGATAATTATGCTGGTAAAGAATTGTTAGATATTTTAAAAGAAATAGAGGTTAAAATAATAATTTATTCTGCAAATATGAATGAAACATTAATAAAAAAATATAAAAGTCAATATAGCAATGTTGAACTAGTATTTAATAATAAATTCCATGATAGATTTATTATTATAGATAGCAAAGATATATATCACTGTGGTAGTAGTTTTAAAGATTTAGGAAAAAAGTGTTTTGCTATTAATAAAATAGAAAGCAACAAAATTTTAAATGATGTTTTAGATGAAATTAGAAAGTAGTATATACTATATTAAATAACTGCTATATATTCATAATAAACATTGTACCTAATATGTTTGTATATCATGACATAGTCAGTTATACCCAAACATATAATGGTCAACTATTCATAATGTACATTCTATTCATACAGAGTGTGTATGCGTGTTGTGCTTGCGATAAACCCTTATAAATAAAAGGAAAATCAACTGTTCAGTAGTGGTCAAAAAAATTTTGAAAAAACGATAAAATTTGATATTTTTACTAATTTTTGAAAAAAATATTATAGAGGTTGTCTGTGGGGAATATGTTTCCTCATACTACCTAAACTGGTATGTGTAGACTAGTTAGATTCATAAGTGTAGGAGTAGATTATAATGATAATTGATAAAGGAATAATAGATGAAGCATTAAATTTTTATAATATAGATTTACAATATAAAGATAAATGTTATAATTGCGTAG
>CAYTKH010000056.1:0-8696 GCA_964438315.1 uncultured Muribaculaceae bacterium
AACTTTAATATTCGCAGTATTCACGCCACATATTTCTACTTTATGACGTGCCATAATTTCTCCTTTCTAGCTTAATTATGACAAATTTAAATAAATTTTATACATTATTGCTGATTTAATAAGTTTTTTGATGTTATTTTATCTACATATTAGTATTTAATAAATCAAAAAAACTAACAAATAGTTAGTTTAAATTCAAATTATTCATCGAATTCTTCTTTTACTTTATAACTTATTTTAGTTGCCTCATTTGTTATATATATCTCTAAATCATCACTAAATTTAGTGTTTGTAACTGGATTTTTAATATCATTATTTAAATTGGTTGTTTCTTTTAAAAGACGTAAATTTATTATAAGTACACCATACTCAGTATCTGTTCCATTTTTAATTTCGTCATATCTTTTTACAACTGTTAAATCTTTTCCTGTAGGTAATGCCCACATATTTTTAGCTCCCCAGTCACGAGCCGCTTGTTCTATTTCTGATATCTGTATATCTAAAAGATCTTGTTTTCTCTTATCTAATAAATCAATTACACTTGGTGATATTATTGCTATTAATAATGCCATGACAACTAAAACTGCTAATAGTTCTATCAGTGTAAATCCCTTTTTCATTATACCACTTCCTATTATATATTTTAACAAAATAGAAAGTGATATGCAAGTTTTATTTATATTTAAATTAAAAAGTTCTAATTTATACTAGAACTTTAACCCCATGGTATTTCTTTAGGAGCTATCCTTTTTTTATTTTCCTCTATAGAAATTATTTTACCACTATTCATTTTAATAACACGATCACCTATTAAAGCAATACCTGGATTATGGGTAACTATAATCATAGTTGTACCTAATTTATTATTAGCCTCTACTAACGATTCTAAAACTATTTTACCTGTTTTTTCATCTAAGGCACCTGTAGGTTCATCACAAAACATTACACTAGGTTTTTTAGCTAAAGCTCTAGCTATTGCAATCCTTTGTTGTTCACCACCAGATAATTCGTAAATATGTTTTTTTTCATGTCTTTTTAATCCAACTGTCTTAATAATATCATCTATACCATTTTTGTTTTTACCTAACTTAGCACCTACTAAAACATTCTCCCTTACGTTTAAGTGTTCTAATAAATTATAGGTTTGAAAGATAAAACCTAGATTTTTTTTTCTAAATCTTGTCATTTTGCTATCACTATATCTACTTATATTTTTTTTGTTATAGAAAATAGTACCTTTTGTTACTTTATCAAGTCCTGATAGTACATTAAGTAATGTTGTTTTACCACTTCCTGATGGTCCTAAAATAACTAATATTTCACCTTTTGTTACGTTCAATGATACATCATTTAATGCCTGTTGTGCAACACTACCTAATTTATAGGTTCTATATGCATTTTTTATTTCAATTATATTTTCCATACTTCACCTACTCTCTTTTTAAAGCAACCGCAAGTGGTACTTTATATAATACTTTCTTAGATAAGAATACTGCTATATAATAAGCGATAAGTAATCCTATAAGTCCTATTAATGCTTCACTAAATGATAAAGTAATTGGTATTGTCATGTTCATATCTGCCACTAATAAACTTACAATCCATTTTAGTAAATTTATCATAACTGGAATGGCTAGTAAATATGATACTATAACAAATGGTGTGTATATATTTAAAATAATACTACTAATTTTTCTATCTTTATAACCCATTACTTTTAATAATGATATAGTCTTTTTATTTTCTTCGACTATTATATTAGCGATAACAGCTATAATGATAAATGCTATAAATGATGCAAAGAAGATAATAATGTAAATAGTATAATTAAAGTTATCCATCTTCTTCATGATATTATCTCTTAATTCGTGTGTATTTAAAATATAAGCTATTTTGTCTTTTTCTACTTCATCTAATTTATTTAGATTGTCATATTTTTTATCATTTGAGTAAACTTGATTATATGCTATACCCTGTAAATTTAGTTTTTTACTTATATCTATTCTATTTACATATCCTATGTACTGCATATTTTCACTTGATATATCGATAATTTTATATTTAATTAATTTACCATATATATCTATTTCTAGCTCATCACCAATTTGATAACCTAATTGCTCACTTAAATTACGGTTAATAATGATTCCATCGCTATCTTTTAAGGAAGATGTTATTATATCTTCGTTAGTATTTAAAACATCGAAAAAATTAACTTTATTATCGATACCTGATAAACTTATTTCAACTTCTTTTTTATCTTTTTTTACAGACAAATTTTCTTGATTTCTTTTAGCTGTCTTTATTACCCCATCGACATTTAATATTAAATCTTCATTATCACTCATATTATCGTTATAATATAGTGAATTTAAAATAACTAAGTTTTTATATTTAATGCCATCAAAAGTAGCTGATAATACTTTATTAAATAGGTTAAATCCTATTATGATTAAAACGAGTAGTAATCCCGTTGCAAAACTTGTTAATGATACAATAATCAGTTTTCCAAGTGAACGTGATGCTAATGAGTACTTAAAACGATAATCGAAAGGTAATGGTTTTGTTAATTTATTAACCAGTTTACTTAAAATATTAACTTTTAAATTACTACCCTCTTTTAATAGTTTAAGTGGTTTTTTATTAAGCATTATAATAGCAATTATATAACTTAATATTGATAACATTACAAGTGGTGTTAAAATAGATAATTTCAAATATGATAAATCTATATGATAGTTACTTAATGGTACATTGTAATAGCTCATATACATACTTGTAATTGGTTCATTAAATAGATAGCCTATAACAAAACCTAATAAACCACCTATAACTGAACCTAAGATAGGATAAATTAAATATGACAATGCTATACTATATCGATTATACCCTAAGGCTTTAAGTACACCTATTTGTAGTCTTTCATTTTCGACTCTCTTTTTTGTTATAATAAGTATGATAAATATTGATATACCTAGTAATAAATATAAAAAGTATGTTGAAAAATTTCTATTGGTTACAAATTCTAGTTGTAATGCTCCAATACGAGCCATTCTAACAACTGAATTAGCTGATAAAAATACTTGCCCTTTATCAAACATTTCCATTCTTTTATTCTCTATTTTATCTTCTTCATTTCCTACCGATATTTCAAAAACTCTTGAAAAATCACCATTGTATGTTAAAGAATACGTATTATCTAAAATTCCCACTATTTTATCATAATCATCTCTATACATAAAGATAATATTATTTTTCTTTTCATCGAAAATTGGTTGTGAGTAACTTACCATAGGATAAATATAATCGGGAGCATAAGCATAACCAACTACTTTATATATTTTATCATCTATTTTGTATTCATCATTAATTTTAATTTTGTTGATTCTAGCGAAAGCTGGAAGCATTGTTATTTCGTTTTCTTTGGTTGGAAAACTACCTTCTACTAGATATGGAATATTAATTTTTTTATCCTTTAAATACGGCATTACCTTTGTATTTATTTCGTTAATTTGTAGTGTTTTAGCTTCCTGATATTCATATTCAAAATCGTATTCTTCTTTTAATTTATCTAATTTTTTCCTTTCTATATCACGTGTTACTCCTGTTTTAGATAAAATACTTATAATTAATTCTTTATAGTTATAATCTATCAAATCGGTTTTATTATATTTTAATAATTCATAATAGTAATCGATTATTTTTTGCTCTTCCATGGTAAGTGATTCAAATTTATCTTTAAATTTATCTAGATCGTTAGTTGTAACATCACTTTTTAAATCTAATGCTACTTCAAAACTTATATGTTCTGTATTTTGTTTATCTATATAATTATAGTATTCATCTTCTAGACGGTCTAGTGATGTATTCATTGCAATATATATACCTGTAGCTAAGGTTACTAAAAGAACTATACTGAGCATCTGAATTTTTTTCTTTTTTAATCCCTTAAAGGCATTTAATAGTAATAATCCCATTATGCCCACCTCAAATCTTCAGCATCAATTATATCTTTGTTTTTTGTGATTTTTTCTATTTTTCCACTACTTAATTTTATAACGGTATTAGCCATATTAGCTATACTAGGATTATGGGTAACAATTATAACTGTTGTTTGGTATTTTTTGTTTATATCTTGTAAAAATGATAAGATTTTCTTACCCATAGTTTCATCTAAGGCACCTGTAGGCTCATCACAAAATAATACTTTAGGATTTTTCACTGTAGCTCTTGCTATCGCCACTCTTTGCATTTGTCCACCTGATAATTGATATGGATATTTATTCCTTTCTTTATATATATCCATAAGATTCATAACTTCATCTATTTTTAATGGATTTTTTGATAATTTGGCACCTAGTTCTATGTTTTCTATGACATTTAAATTAGGTATTAGATTGTAACTCTGAAAAATAAACCCTAAATTTTTAGCTCGATACTCTCTTAATTTTTCACTCTGTTGATTATCTAATCTATTCTCTTCAAAAAACAATTTACCTTTAGTCGGTTTATCTATTCCAGATAAAATATTAAGTAATGTTGATTTACCACTACCTGATGGACCTAAAATAACGATGATTTCACCGCTTTTAATTGTTAAATCAATATCATTTAGTGCATGATTAACACTACCACTATTTTTATATGTTTTGTAGATATTTTCTAATTTATATAAATTCATAAATCCTCCTGTATGGAAATTCTAAATTAAATCAAAAAAATAGGAACTCTGCAAATCAACTTAAAAAGGATATTTTCAAGTTACATGAAAGGTAATTTATATTTGCAGAGCCAATATTAATATATATTATATTTTAGAAATAGTCAAGTTTTTAACTAATATATCAATTTTTTTAATACGTTATTATATTTTTATGAAAGATAATTATATAATTTCATATCTTACATCTTTTCTCACTTATATAAACTCCTTACTATTTAAAAAAAAGATAGTCTAATTATATCAATTAATGAAAAAATAATTGATATAAAAACACTAATTTTCATATCAATTTTTACTGCTAGCAATTATGAATTTTATTATAGTTAAATACTATTCTTCGAATTCGAATTCTAAATCTAATATTCTAATTGTATCCCCTTCTTTGCATCCTAATTCTTTTAATTTATCATCAATTCCCATTTTTCTAAGTCTTAAAGCAAAATGTCGTGCTGATTCATCAGTAGAAAATCTAGTCATACGAAGTAATTTTTCAACTTCATCACCCCTTACTACCCATGTACCATTATCATTGGTAATCGTAAATGGCTCACGTTTTTTAAATTCATATAAAACATGACTTTCAAATTTGTCTTCTTCATAAAGAGGTAATTTTTCTACATTATCTAGCATATTAGCTAATTCGATTAATATTTCATCTAATCCCTCTTTTTTAATAGCTGATATAGGGAATATTTTAATATCTTTTACTTTTTCTTTGAATTTTTTTAAATTTTCTTTGGAACCTTCTATATCCATCTTATTTGCGATTATAATTTGTGGTTTTTTTAATATATTAGGATCATAATTTTCTAATTCTTTATTTATTGTAATATAATCTTCATAAGGATCTCTACCTTCAAATGCTCCCATATCAATAATATGTGCAATTATTCTTGTTCTTTCAATATGCCTTAAAAATTGATCACCTAATCCTTCTCCTAACGATGCACCTTTAATTAATCCTGGTAAATCGGCAATAACAAATGATTTATTATTCTTAGTTTTTACAACTCCTAAATTTGGTACTAAAGTAGTAAAATGATAAGCTGCTATCTTAGGTTTTGATGCTGTTACAGTTGATATAAATGTTGATTTACCTACACTAGGTAACCCAACTAATCCAACATCAGCTAGCAATTTAAGTTCTACTTTTATTTTTAGATGTTCTCCTGGTTCACCATTTTCGGCATACTTAGGAGCAGGGTTATTTCTCGATGCTAAAGCCATATTACCTCTACCACCGCGACCTCCGTATGCAATTATAACTTCATCATCTTTTTTTATTAAATCAGCAATAATCATATTAGTTTCTAGGTTTGTAACAACTGTACCTTGTGGCACTTTGATAATTACATCTTTGGCATCTTTACCATGCATTCCCTTTCCTAAACCGTTTTCACCTTTTTCACCTTTTATTATACGATGGTATTTTAAGTCAATCAAAGTATTTAATCCTTCATCGACTTTAAAAATGATGTTGCTACCCCTACCACCTGTGCCACCATATGGTCCTCCCATAGGAATATATTTTTCTCTTCTAAACGCTAAACAACCATTACCACCATTTCCAGCATATAATTCTACACTGACTTCATCTATAAACATTGTAACCACTCCTAAATATATTTTATCAAACTATTACTCTAAAATCTAGTTTATTAATTTAAAAACTTATCAAAAAAAACTATGATTGATGTCATAGTTTTTTACATTAATTCTCTTTCTAAAATATCTAAAGGTTCTTCTTTACTTGTATCGACTGATAAATGATAATCGACATCACGATATTTTTTTGCTCCTGTACCAGCAGGAATCAATTTACCAATGATAACATTTTCTTTTAATCCTGTTAAATAATCAACTCTACCATGTATAGCCGCATCAGTTAATATTCTAGTTGTCTCTTGGAATGAAGCAGCTGATAGGAATGAATCTGTTTCAAGAGAAGCTTTAGTAATACCTAATAACACAGGTCTACCAGTAGCAGGTCTTTTCCCTTCTAGAATAAGTTCTTTATTAATAGATGTAAATTCATTGATATTAACCATCGTTCCAGGTAAGAAGTAAGAATCTCCAGAGTTAGCAATTTTGATTTTAGAAATCATACGTTTAGCGATTATTTCAACGTGTTTATCATTAATATCAACACCTTGTGATGAGTAAACTTTCTGAATTTCTAGTAAAATGTATTGTTGAACAGTAATTGGATCTGTAACAACTAATAATTCTTTTGGACTTATAGCTCCATGTGTAAGTCTATCACCAGCTAAAACGTTATCCCCTTCTTTAACAGCTAATTTAGCTCCATAGTTTGAAGTATGTTCCTTAGTTTCAACATCGTTTTTAATTGAGATAACAAATTTGCCACCATCTTCTTCAATCTTAGAAACGACACCGTTAATCTCTGATACTGTAGCCTTTCCTTTTGGAATACGTGCCTCAAATAATTCTTGAACACGAGGAAGACCTTGGGTAATATCGTCACCGGCAACACCACCAGAATTGATGGTACGCATTGTAAGTTGGGTACCAGGTTCACCAATTGATTGAGCTGCCATAATACCAACAGCTTCTCCAACTTCGACAATAGAACCTGTAGCTAAATTACGTCCATAACATTTGCAACAAACCCCGTGTTCTTCTTTACAAGTAAGTACTGTTCTAATAGATACCTTGGTTATACCAGCTTTAATAATTTTATCAGCTAGTGATTCAGTTATATAAGTATTTCTATCAGCTAATACTTCTTTTGTGGCAGGGTCTATTACCTTTTTATTTGTATAACGACCAATTATACGATTTCTTAACGATTCAATTTCTGTACCGTCGACATTTTTAAATGCCTCTACAACGACACCTTGATCAGTACCACAATCATCGCTTCTTACGATAATATCTTGAGCTACATCAACAAGACGTCTTGTTAAATATCCAGCATCTGCTGTTTTTAATGCTGTATCAACAGCACCTTTTCTAGAACCGTGAGTAGCTAAGAAGAATTCGTTAACTGATGCACCCTCGGTAAATGACGATACGATTGGTATTTCAACAGCATCACCATTTGGTTTCATCATAAGTCCACGCATACCAGCCATTTGGTTATAGTTACCTAAGGTACCACGAGCTTTTGAATCTATCATCATAGAAATTGGGTTATTTTTGTTCGATTCGATTACAACCTTTAATTCATCTTCTATTTTCTTTGTAGCCTCTTTCCATGTAGCAACAACCTTCTCATAACGTTCACGGTCGGTAATTAAACCACGTTTATATTGTTTATTGACATTATCAACTTGCTCTATTGCATCTTTTAATATCTGTGGTTTATTTTTAGATTCTATTATATCACCTATACCAAATGAAATACCTGATATAGTTGAATATTTAAATCCTAAGTCCTTTAATTTATCAAGCATTACAGATGTTTCTGTTGTTTGATATCTTTTATATATCTGGTCTATTAATGAAGTTAATGTATTTTTACCAAATGGTTTAACTAATTCCATTTCCTTGATAGCTTCTTTAATATTGACTCCCATATCAATGAAATACTTAAGTGGTGTAATACCTTCAGTATTTTCTTTAGATGGATCATTGATATATTGGAAGGAATCAGGAAAAATTTCATTAAAGATTAACTTTCCTGGTGTTGTAACAAGATATTTATTAGTACACTCATCAGGGAAGATTTTATGGGTAAATGATTTTACAGGAATAGCAATACGTGTATGAAAAGTTATTTCTCCACGTTCACGAGCCATTAAAGCTTCATTAGCATTTTTAAATACTCTACCTTCACCTTCTAGACCCTCTTTTTCAATCGTTAAATAGTAGTTACCTAAAACCATATCTTGACCTGGGGTAACGATTGGTTTTCCATCGGAAGGTTTTAAAATGTTATTGGCACCTAGCATCAATAATCTAGCTTCCGCTTGAGCTTCTTCTGTAATAGGTACATGGACAGCCATTTGAT
>CAYTKH010000057.1:0-8687 GCA_964438315.1 uncultured Muribaculaceae bacterium
CACGCGGCATTGCTCGTTCAGGGTTTCCCCCATTGACGAATATTCCTAACTGCTGCCTCCCGTAGGAGTTTGGACCGTATCTCAGTTCCAATGTGGCCGATCAGCCTCTCAGCTCGGCTATGCATCGTTGCCTTGGTGGGCTATTATCTCACCAACTAGCTAATACACCGCAAGCTCATCTCAAAGCGAAGCCGGAGCTCCTTTTAGCATATCTAGTTATCTAGGTATGAATCATTCGGTATTAGCAGCCATTTCTAACTGTTATCCCAAACTCTGAGGTAGATTACCCACGTGTTACTCACCCGTCTGCCACTAAGTGAAAAATCCAAATCCGATCTTGTACAAGTACGCAATCTTCAATGGGTCACTTCGTTCGACTTGCATGTCTTAGGCATGCCGCCAGCGTTCATCCTGAGCCAGGATCAAACTCTCCAAAAAAATATATATAACAGCATTTATAATGCTGTCAATTGTTTTTGAATTTTAAATCCTAACTTATGTGAATTGACTTTTTGCTCAGTTTTCAAAGATCATATCTTTTGGCTTTCTCGTTGAAAGCATTATCAATATACCAAATATTATTGATAATGTCAATAGTTTTTTTAAAAAATACTCAAAATATTTTTTATTTCGACATTTTTTTCAAAATTTTAACGATTTCTCGCTGAAAGCAACATTAATATATCAAAATATAAACTCGTTGTCAACACTTTTTTTTACATTTTTAAATATTTTTGTTTTTTATACATTTAAGTGTCAACTTACACAAGTTTTAACCATTTTAATATTTTTTAACCTTTCTCTTTTATTATATTCACTTCATATAATTTAATGACAAATTTTAGTTATCTTGATGTTCTAATTCATATTTAATTATTTCCTCATAATCTTTATGATACTTATAATTATTCTTTTCACTAAATATTGGCGATTTTTTTTTGTATAATTCTATTAATTCTTCTAATCCATTTTCGATAGCTGTTTTTAAATCATTTGGATATTTCATTATTTTTTGATGATATTGATATTCTAATCTGTCTAAAACTTTATATTCTCCAGATGGAAACACTCTCAAGTCTAAATCATAATCAATATATTTCACTGTTTTCTCTTCTATTATGAATGGACTAGCAATATTACAATAGTATGATATACCTTCTTTTTTTAATTGAGCTATAACATTATACCATTTGTCCCTAAAATAATACATAATAGCTGGTTCTTTAGTTCGCCAACATATACCTTCTGCTCTTGTTACTAAGGTTTTTTTGTTTCCAAAAACGATATAATCTTTTTTTACATCTAGTACAATTGCCTCTTCCCATAGTCTATGAACACTACCATTATGTTTATAACACATAATTTGATACTTATCTCCTATACATATATTCTTCATATGATACCTTCTTCCACTTCTTTTCTTTACTATATTATAACTGACTATCTATGTCAAGTCAAAAAATATTTTGATGTATATTTTATATTATGTCAATTTAATTTAGTTATTATGTACTTATTTAAAAAGTTTCAATAAACGAATATTGAAACTTAAATTTATATTTTTTATTTATAATCAGCCAATAAAAGTAGATACTACTCTGATAATAATGTCACTGCTTTTTGTAATTGATTATCGTTTTCTTCTGTTGGACTTTTATAGTATTCTTCTTTCATATCAACTACAACATCTGGAATAACCCCAACATTATGTATCCATTTACCTTTTGGAGATAACCATTTCTTTGATGTAAATTTATATTCTATACCATTTGATAATTTTACAAGTTCTTGTACAGTTCCTTTTCCATAGCTATTTTTTCCTATAACTGTTGCACCATATTCTTCTTTTAAGGTTACGCTTAACAATTCAGAAGCTGACGCACTCCCTTCATTTTGTAATATAACTATTGGATATTTCTTAGTCTCTTTTCCTTCTGAATAAAATTTTGTAATTTCATCTTTCTTTTGTATTTGATAAATCACATGTTTTTTATCTAGAAAGGAAGATATTATACTTGTAGCGGTCGTTAGATATCCACCATCGTTATTTCGCACGTCAATAATCAATGAATCTATTTTTTCGTTTTCAAGTTGTGTTAGATGATTTTTAAATTGACCAGCTGCTACCATAGAAAACAAATCTATTTTTATATATCCAATTTTTTTATTATTTTTTGTATATATTTTTGAACTTACTGATTCTATTACTATATTTTTCTTAACTAATGTTTTTTCTAATTCTTTACCATCTCTTAAGATGACCATTTTATACTCTTGTTCATTTTTACTAATATAATCAGTCAATGTACTTGTCTGTTTTCCTCTTAAATCCATTCCACTAATTGATACAATTATATCACCTTCTTGTATATCTTGTTCATATGCAGATGAATTTTTAAATACACCAACAATAACGATGTCACCTTCTTGATTATTAGTTACTTCTATACCTATTCCTTTATAACTTCCTTGTAATCTAGAATCAAAGCTTGTCTGCTCATCTTCACTTATAATAGTTGAATACTCGTCTCCTACTTCTTTCAGCATACCTTTAATAGCCCCACTTATTATTTTATTAGTATCTAATTTGTCATAATAATTTTCTTTTATGTTATTATAGGTTTTAATAAACTGCTCTAAATCTTGATCATTAATTATATTCTTAGTTTTTAAATTTATTTTATAACATATAGTCCATCCCATAACTAAACTTACTAAACAAGTTAGTAGTACTAAAAATACCACTTCTGAATTTTTAAAGCTATTTTTTATTTCCAACTTTTTTTCTCTCTTTTTTTCTTTATTAATTATTCGTTCTTTTTTCTTAATTTCTTTTTTTTCATTTTTTATTTCTTCCATAGTTTCTAATTGCCTCCCACTTAGTGTATATTTTTATTACTATTTAATTATAACACATCTATTGTTAATTTGTCTATTTTAAAAGTGGAATTTTTATTCCACTTTACTCATCCTTTGAAGCTGAGTCTAATAAGTCATTTAAAACTCTTTCAATTTCATCAGCATCTTCATAAACGTCAATTATTTTTTTATCATCTATTTTTAATAATGTTGTCCATTTAAATTTTAGATTATCTTTATCAAAACTTTCTACATCTGCAACATTTTTTTTATTAAAAACACTATCTAGATTAATGGTATATATCTTGTATTCGTATTTAATGCTATTATACTTATCTAAGATGCTACTATATGTTATTACATTTTTATCTTCTTCTTTTGTAGCTAGTACGTAATAGGTATCTTGACTTTGTTTTAACATTGTTCCAACTAATATTTCATCATATTGAATTTCTGAGTTACCTAATGAACTTGGTTTAAATATATCATCATAATTCTTTTTATTTAAAACAAATGTAATAAAATAAAATATTGTAAATGACCCTATTATTATAAAAAGTAAAGTCATTATCTTTTGCATATCATTTTGTTTTGAAATTGCATCAATTTTTGTTATTTCTTCTTTATTGTGGTCTTTAATTTGTTTATTTTGGACTTCTTTTTTACTATTTCTAACTTTATTTATTGATACTTCTCCTTTATTTTCATTCTTGATGTTTATATTTTTTTTAGTATTGGTTTTTTTCGTACCATTTGTTTTTTTATTAGTACTATTTATTTTTTTTACATTACTTTTTTTATTTGCCATTTTTATCACCTGTTGTGATTATAACATAATATACTACATAAAGTCAAAGTTTTTTATTATATTCATATTATAGGATTAATCATCCATATTAAAAATAGATTAATTTTTTATAATCTATTTTTCGATAGCATTATTGCTAATTGAATTTACTACTTTTACAAGTTCTTCTGTATCCATTGCATTTGACATAACGTGATATTCTATACCACTTTTTATCAAGCTAACACTTTGACTATCTACCATACCAATGGTATCCAATAATAGGGTTGGTTCGCCAATTACATTTATAGTCTCCAATTCTTTTGACACACTAGCAGTCTCTTCTACGATTGTAAACGATTTATCACCAGCAAATGTTAGTATTACTCTCTCACCATTTGTTGTTTCAATAGTATCTTGTGATTTTAAATAAGTGTTTTTAGGTATATACATAGGATATGTTATATCTTTTATTTCTGATAGGACATTATTTGTTATTGCATCATTCATATTTCCTTCTACTTCAAAGTATTTATCGTTAAATTTCGGTTTATAGTCTATACTGCTGTAGTCCATTTGTATTTTTATGTTTTTATTTTTGTCTAATACCTCTACTTTTGTAACATCAGATGATTTATCTAAATATATTTTTTGACTAACTAAATCTTTATTATTTGTATAATTAACTTTTGTTGTTAAAACCGTTGTATTACCCTTTTTTTCTACTACTTTATCTTTATCACTTATTATGTCGCTAATTAATGCTTGTAATAGATAAACTTGAGAATTATTATTTGGCCATTCACTTTGAAATTTAAAACTTTTATTAAGTGAAGGTGTCAAAACAAAAACTCCACTTTTATTTTTTAAGATTATTTGTTCATGATCGTTAGTTTTGTTTTTTAAACTAACTCTATAGTAATCACCTTTTTTATAACCTACATTTACATCGTATTTATAAGTTTCATTATTATTTACTATTTGTAACTCTCCACTTATAGTGTATCCATTTGTATTTGCTACTTTTTTCCTTAATGTCTCAAAATTTCCACCATCTTTTTTACCAAAACATCCTGTACATATAAAGACTAATATAAAGATAAAAACTCCTAAAATCTTTTTCATTTCCTCACCTCATATCAATAAATTATACGTTTGTTTTTAATCATTATGAATATTTATGAAATTTTTGGTAAATAATATAAATATAGAAAGGAGATATTTATGGAAACTGTTCAAAAAACTGCCTTGGTGTTTACGATAATTGGTGCCATTAATTGGTTACTTGTTGGAATTTTTGATTTTAATTTAGTCGATTATTTATTTTCAAGTATGTATATAATAGCTCGCATAATATATGTACTTGTTGGGATTTGTGGTCTTATCAATATTGGTCTTCTTTTTAATCACATCGAAAAATAAAGTCATGCAACTTTATTTTTTTGTTATTTTAATTTTTACTTTCTTTGTATTAGGCGTATATTCTAATCTATTGTCTCTACCATCTATCTTTACATCAACTTCCCATGTACCTTCTGTATATCCACTTAAATCTATATAAGGGAATATGTACTCAGTATATTTTGATGACATACTATCGATAACTGATTTTACACCTTTTACTGTAACATCAACTTCTGTTGAGTCTTGACCGTCAACTGGAGTAAGTAAATACTTATCTGTATCAAAGTTTCTTCTTGATATAACTATCTTCTCAAATTTTTGACTTGTTGCAGTTGCTAATACGACATCTACGGTCAAGTTATTAGATGATAGTGATTTAACTCCTACTGGCTTAACTATTTCTGATTTAAATGTTTTATTTTCCTTTAAGTTATTTACATCTATTTCAATTGGAATTGACTTTAGATTTTCAAGTTCTTCCTTATCTCCATAGACGGTAACCTCATTTATACTAGGCGTTAGTGATTTTATACCTAACCCAAAACTTACGTTTCCGACTGGTTTAATTTCGATAGGTACTGTCTTACTAGGAGATGATATAGTCACATCAACGTTTATTTTTTCTGGAACTATCTCAACGTCAACTACCTCACCATCTTTGTCATATGCCTTTAAATTAACATCGGTTAAGGTTGTTTTTCCAGCTTCTTTTGATACTAGATTTTCTAAATCAACTAATGCCTTAACTTCAGCGACATTTTTAAGTTGATGTTCTGCCCCTTTAATTACTATCTTATCAGTGTCATAATCTATTTTATCTATCGAAAGTTTAGAATCTAGACTATCCTTATTCAATATATCAACTGATAGGGTTTTAGTTTTTGAAACTTTAGGATATATAACAACTGTTACAACTCCCGGATTTACAGTATATTTTATATTACCTGTATTTTGATTATAGTCAACACTTACTTTATGTGTTCCAGCTTTAAGCCCACTTAAGTCTATTGATACATCATGTGTTGATGATTGTTTAGCTATATAAAGGTCTGTTTTACTACCTATTAAAGTAATGTCTACTGTCTCAGGAAGTCCCTCAACGACATAAGCTTCTTTATTATATATTACATTTACAGGTTGATCTTGCAAAAGTTCAGCACTACTATCATTAAATACAATGATTTTTCTATCTATTAGTATGAATGTAAAAAGTGCTAATGCTAATGAAATGAATAATAAAGTATTTCTTTTTGATAACCAATTCTCTAATTTTTTGCCTGAATTGTCATATTTTTTAGTAATTAACACTATTACTTTTGTTATAGGTAAAACTATTTTTTTATCTATAACTCTGGCTATATTGTTGAAGAAATTTCTAATCATTTTGAGTAGTTTCATCTTGTTCCTCCTCTTCTTCCATTATTATAGATTTTTTAGGTCTCAATTCTTCTAATAAATTCATTTTAATTTCGTCTAAAGTTAGGTTATAATTAAGTTCACCATCGATTGCAATTGATAATCTTCCCGTTTCTTCAGAAACGATTAATGCTATACAATCACCTGTTTCTGATATTCCTAAAGCTGCACGGTGTCTTGTTCCTAAACGTTTGCTAATTCTTAAATTGTTGCTAGTTGGAAATACAGCACCTGCTGATGTAATTTTATCTCCTTGAATAATGACTCCTCCATCATGTAATGGATTATTTGGAAAGAAGATTGATATAAGTAAATCTGATGATATGTCAGCATATATTTTTTTAGATTGTTCAATATATTCTTGTAAACTGTTATCGCGTTCAATGACAATTAAAGCTCCTATTCTAGCTTTTTTACAATAGTCCATTGCATTGACAATTTCATAAACTACTTTTTCCCTCTCATCTACTGTAAGAACTTTATGTCTACCCAAAAGTTGACTTCTTCCTAAATATTCCAAAACATTTCTTATTTCTGGTTGGAATATAACTATAAGTGCTAGTGGTCCCCAGGTTATAACATAATCTAGTAAATATCCTACTGTCACTAAACTAAATATATCACTTACTATTTTTAATACTACCAAAACTATAATTCCTTTAAATAATAGTAACATTTTTACATTTTTTCTTAAGTTTTTTAGTATGTAATATAGTAAAAACCATACTACCATTACATCTAATAATTTTGTTATTAGTGTTGTTATGCTATTGAATGTCATATTTTACCTCCGTTTATTATTACATAAAGATTATACCACATCATAGATAAAATTTAAATAAATTTTTAAAAAATATCTACACTACAAAAGACAAGCTTAATCTTGTCTTTTATTTTTTAAGTAACCACTCTTCGTATCCACCTAAAACATTAATTACTTTATATCCCTTACTCGCTAGTAATCTACACACGTTTAAACTACTATAACCTTTTTGACAATATATATAATATGTTTCATTATATTTTAAATAATTATTAGGATTCTTAATTAGTTTATCAAATGGTATATTTATAGCATTTGGGATATGATTATTATTATAATTTTCTATGCTACGAATATCAATTAGATTAGGCACTTTTATTTTACTTAATTCTTCTATTGATATATTTGATAACATATAACCACCCTAGTTTATTATATGTGTGGTTAAATATTGATGTAGTTATTAAAACTATTCATCCTCATAGAAGAAATCATCAAAAAATTGATCATCAGTTATTTCTTCTTGTTCGATATTTTTTGGCATATTAACAATTGTTGGCTTTTTATCATTAATTATTGTTTTCTTATCTACTTCTTCTATTTTGGCTTCGATAGCTTTATCCTTGTTCGCTAATTTTTCTTTTTCGCGTTTTTCTTCTTCTTCTAATTCTGCTATTTTAGCATCGATACGTTTTACTAATTCGTCAACATTAAGTCCACCTGGCATACCTAATGGTTTTTTAGGCATTCCTGGTATAGCATCGAATTCTGGAAAACTTCTAGGAGACTTAGGCATATCATCAAATTTAGGTCCGAACGGATTTGGGAAAGGCATGCCACTCATAGGCGAAGTAGATCCCAGAAGGTCGCTTATTTTATCTTCGCGTTTTTTATCTACAAAACCTTTTAGATCAAATGTTGGAACCGGTTCCTTTATTCTTTCAGGATATCCTGATTTACCATAATTTTTACCCCACAATCCTTCTTTTTCCATTTGCCAATTAAATTTCATAACAGTTTTAAATGGCATACATCTCGTACGAATTAGAATCATCGATCCTTCCTTCATACGCTGCAAGTCACTTACTGTAACAAGTGGAGTAGATGAAGTCTTTTCATCTTTTTTAGATTTTTCTTCTCCGCACATTTTGCTTATTTCTTCTAGTGCGGCAAGTTCACTACTGATAAGATATACAATATTACCACAGTTACCTTTTATTGTTTCACCATTTTCTTTACCATATACATCGTAAAGTTGTGAAAAATTCTGAATAATAAAATTAAATCTAATCGCTCTACTTCTTGCTGCTGTTACCATTGTCGTAACATCTTTAAGCGGTGGCATATTAGCAAATTCATCTAGAATGAAGTTGGTACGATATTTTAATTTACCACCATTTTCTTGAGCTACACTGATTAATGTTTCATAACATTGTTTTAAGAATATAGTTGCAAGTG
>CAYTKH010000058.1:0-8510 GCA_964438315.1 uncultured Muribaculaceae bacterium
GGGGTTTACCACGTTCCACTTCGCTATTTCTAGTTTATTCGTCACTATGGCACTTTTATACCTACTCTGACCATATCATGAGACTTAGGTCATTTCAGAGCCGTTAAGTAAAACTTACTATAGGTTATTTTTTCCCTATACGTGAACACTATAATCGTCACAGATTATGTGAGCATGGACTTTCCTCTACACTACTTAGAATGCAGCGTTTGCCAAGATATTAATCATTTTTATATATTATTTTTTCTAAATTACCATACATTTTTTCTAGATTAGATAATCTTCTTAGAAGATCTGCATTACTGACAACTCCACCACTATTAGAATCATCTTCCCTTAAAACATCCAATTTAGTTCTAAGAGCTCTGATTTCTTGCTTAAGTTTGATGTTATTTTCGATTAGTTCTTTTTTGTCATCTTCTATTTCCTTAATTATAGTAAAAAACTCTTCATAATCACGGATTATTACATCGAGAAATTTATCAACTTCCTGTGGTCTATAACCTCTTGTATCAATTTTAAATTCTTTTTCTAATATATCCTTACTAGTTAACAGTATTCTTTCTTGATACATAATGCACCTCTCTATCTAAAAGTATTTTATAAAAAAAATAGCATTTTGTCAATATCATATTGCAATACAAACAAATGTATGTTATAGTTATATTTAGGTGGTTATTAATGTATCAAAGAGGGATTGAAATATTAAAAATTTTAACAAAGAATGGATATGAAGCCTATATAATTGGTGGATATCCACGTGATTTATATCTATCTAAAAATTCAACCGACATTGATATATGTACTAACGCTACTCCTAAAAATTTATTGAAAATTTTTCCTAATTGCAACTCAAATAATATAAAATATGGTAATATTATTGTTGATAACATTCAAATCACAACTTATAGAAAAGAAGAATATAATGAGAGTCGCTATCCTATAGTAACATATGTTAAGACTTTAAAAGAAGATATAGAAAGAAGAGACTTTACTATCAATACTTTATGCATTGATTATCTAGGTAATTATGTCGATCTATTAGGTGCAATAAACGATTTAAATAGCAAGATTATAAGAGTAGTTGGAAATTGTGATAGGAAAATGAAAGAAGATCCACTAAGAATATTGCGGGCAATTAGATTTGCTACAATACTAGATTTTAAATTAGATAATAACTTAATTGTAATCATAAGAAAATATGGATGCCTTATCAGAAATTTATCATATCAAAAAAAGAAAACAGAATTATTTAAAATCTTATCCAGTGATAACAAAAAAATTGGCATTTCTCTATTATTGGAGTATAATTTAGACAAGTACCTAGAAATATACAATTTAGATTCAATAAACTTTAATGAAGATATATTACCACAAATCGATATTTATAATAAATACAAGGAGGTAAAAGATGATTGAAAAAATAATAAAAGTGTTAAAAAGCGATTATTCTATCGTACCAAATATACTTTTAAATAATTATAAAAACTTGCATATTAATGATAGCGAACTTATTTTAATCATCTACCTTATGAACAATGATAAAACGTTCAATGCTAAAAAAATATCAAATGATTTAAAATTTGATTTACCTACTATTATGCAAATGATAGATAATCTTATGAAAAATGATTTACTAAGTATTGATGTTGTTAAAAATAACGGAATCAGTGAAGATGTACTAAATATTGATAATATTTATAAAAAATTAGCTTACTTATTAGTTGATGATAAAGTAGAAACTAAAGAAAATAATCTATTTGAACTTTTTGAACAGAAATTCGGTAGAACTCTATCATCTTTAGAATATGGACTTATAAATGCTTGGATAGATAGTGGATATAGCGAAGAAATTATTACTTTAGCTTTAGAGGAAGCTATATATAATGGTGCATCTAGTTTAAAATATATAGATAGAATACTATATATGTGGAATAAAAAAAATTTAAAAACAAAAGAAGATATCATAAAGGAACAAACAAATTTTAGATCAACAAAAGATAGAAAAGAACTTTTTGATTATGATTGGTTGAGTGATCCAGATGTTAGAAATAATTAATTATATGGAAGAATTATTCCCCAATCCTAAGTGCGAGCTAAATTATAAAAAAGACTACGAACTTTTAATAGCTGTTATGTTAAGTGCACAAGCAACCGATAAAAGAGTTAATGAAGTAACCAAAGTATTATTTGATAAATATAAAACTATAGATAAATTAGCAAGTGCTGATAAAAATGATATTATAAATATTATTAAACCAATTGGAACATATAATAAAAAATCTGAAAATGTTATAAAAATTGCACAAGCTATAAAAGAAATAGGGAAAGTACCCAATGATAGAGTTTTTTTAGAAAGTTTAGATGGAGTTGGTAGAAAAACAACTAATGTCGTTTTAAGCAATATATATAGTGAGCCTTATATGGCAGTAGATACCCATGTATCTAGAGTCAGTAAAAGATTAGGATTAGTTGATGATGATGATGATGTCTTAACTATTGAAAAAAAGTTAACAAAAAAAATACCAAGTACAAAAATACCAAATATGCACCATCAACTAGTTCTATTTGGAAGATATTATTGTAAAGCTATAAAACCAATTTGTACAAATTGTAAATTAAAACACATATGCAAATATGAAAAAAAGAATTCATTATGATTCCTTTTTCAATATTTACTTGTTATACCAAAATATTCCTCTAGCGTAATCCAATCACCAGCATTATATAGTGTAGTTGCTAATTTGGTGCCAACATATCTAAAATGCCACGATTCATACATATAACCAGTCTTATCTTCCTTACCTTTTGGATATCTTAATATAAATCCATATTTATAACAGTTATCATAAAGCCATTTTGCTTCTTTTGTATTATCAAATGCATCAGATGCTTTATTAATATCAAATGCTAAGCCTGTTTGATGTTCAGAATGTCCTGGTCTAGCTGAATATGTATCAGCTTCTTTTTTTCCATCTATAGCAACATAATTATTATATAAAGTTTTTTGTAGTGAATACGATCTAAAACCACTGACTATTTTAATACTTAAATTTTCTTTTTTTGCAGCTTCTTTCATCTTATTAAAAGCATTTGTAGTTTCAATTGTTAAACCTTTACCATAATTAGAAGGAAGCGAATATGTCTTATTAGCAATTAAAATATCATCAATATATGTAACACCATTTTTAATGGTACCAGTAAATCCATTAGATGTTGTAAATATTTTACTAGATATCGATACATCTTTTTTTATTACCTTTAAAACAAACTCCTCTTTAGCCTCATTGCCACTTGAATCAACTGACTTATAGTATAATTTATAATCCCCAACTTTATCAAAATTATATTCTCCTTCAACAGTTACTTTTAAATCTTTATCCCAGTTGTCAGTTACTTTAACATCTTTAAGTAAATCAATTTTTATGCCAACTGTTGTTTGTAATATTGTAGTATAAAAAATAGTTGGTTTTTCCGTATCAATAACCTCTATTTCAAATATATAATTTGTTTTTCTACTAAATCTATTTTTCAATTCTATTATTATTTGTTTTTTACCCAAAGATGAAGTGTCAATAATATCATTTTTAGAACAGATTTCACCTTTTTCAATTTTATCAACAAATGACAATATGTTAACCTTTTCATTTAAGGATACTTTTAAATTATCATTTAGTATAACTTTAGGTTCCTCTCGATATTTACTATATACCACTACTACTAATACTATTATTAAAAATAAAATTGAAAAAGTAACCATTAACTTCCCTTTTTTATCCACGAATACCACCATGATTATTATAACACTCTAACTATTACGATAACAACTAAATATATAAGAAAAATCCCATTTAGTGTAAATGAGATTCCTATATTTTATTGATTAGGAGTTTCTGGATTAGATGGTGTACTAGGATTTGGATCAATTGGAGTTGGATCAATTGGAGTTGGATCTGGTACTACTGGTGCTAAACTACCCAAATCAACGGTTATTTTAGAGCCACTAGACGCTAGGCCACTATAATTAGTATAATCTGTTTTAACTACATATTCGGTTGGCGAATCAGATTTTACTTCTATATCTACCGTATTGTTAGTAGTTGATGTCACAAGTGAAAGACCGCTAGATGAATTAGAATAAATTTTATAAATAACCTGACCAAAAGAAGAGATTCTTTTATTAATAGCAGTTTCACGTGAAGATTCATTTTCCCACATTTTACTCATCAATTCAGTTACCTTCGCTCTATCAATAGCATCAGGTGTAGCAACAGCATCCCATGTAAGAGTTAAAGTGTTGCCAGTTAAAGTATTATTTAAATTAGTTACATTAGTTAATCTACTATACCTTGTTGATACTTCTGTAGGCTCTGTGCCCTTTTTAAATAATTCTGTCACTTTCATGCTTTTAGGTGTATTTTCACTTGGCAATTGTGCTGGATAAGTTTCACTCTCTATTGTAACCGATACAACTCCAGCTGGCTTTTTAACTGTACTTCCCTTTTTAAAGAATCCTTTAGCAGCTTTTTGAAATAAAGTTCTATGATATTTTGTACCATTCTTATTGTAGTATTTTTTATATATTTTATCATATCCATACCAAACAGCTATAGAATAATCTGGTGAGACACCACATACCCAATAATCATTTATAGCATTAGCTGGTAGACCATTGGCTTTTAATGTCTTGGCATCAAAATTAGATGTACCTGTTTTTGCTCCAAACTCAGCCCCATTTATCTTTGATTCAGCTGCAAGTCCCCACTGAGCAGCCCCTTTTAACATATCATATACCATATAAGCTGTTTCAGCACTCATAACACGTCTTTTAATAGGCTTTAACTCTTCTTCTCTATCATCCTCATCACGATAAACAATTTTAGTATAACTATAAGGTTCTACATAATATCCACCATTAGCAAATGCTGCATATGCAACTGCCATTGAAAGAGGTGACTCACCTGTATAGCCTCCTATTGAATGTGCCTGATGGATACTTCCATTACTATCTATTTCTGGATCAAGCCCCAATCCTGTTACAAACTTTTTAATATTGGCATTATTATTACCTTTAAAAGCCTTTAAAGCTGGTATATTACGTGATTGTTTAAGAGCCTCTCTTGCAGTTAAAAAGCCTTTATACTTATTATCCCAGTTGTTTATCTTTGTTCCATCAGAATATGTTATTTTTTCATCGACAAATGGCTGATATGTAGACCAATTTTCATATTCGATACCTGGACCATAATCATAAAGTGGTTTTGATGTTGAACCGATTTGTCTATCCGTTTGTGTAGCCGTATTAAATGTAAGTGCTTTAGATTTATCACGTCCAGCACCAACTGCCACCAAAGCACCAGTTTTAACATCTATAGCAGCAATTCCTGCTGTAATTTTACTATCAACCCAGTTATATGTTTTACCATTCATTATATCATTTAAATACGATTGTTTAGTAGCATCCATTGTCGTATAAATTTTCATAGGAACTGTATACGGATCCAAATTAGTTCTTCTTCTAACTTCCTCTATAACGGTATCTATAAATCCCTGATATTCATTTGATACTGTCCCATCCTCGTTACGCTTATCGTCAACAATAATCTTACTTAAATCCAATGATATAGCTGCATTCATTTCCTCTTCTGTTATATACCCATGTCTATGCATTAATTTTAATACAACGGTCTGTCTATCCTTAGCATTTTTCATATTTTTATTTGGGTCATCAGCTCCAGGAGATTGAAATAATCCTGCTATTAGAGCTGCTTCAGCCAAATTAATATCATTAACATCTTTATTAAAATAAGTTTTAGCAGCTTGTTGTACTCCATGAGCCCCACTACCAAGGTAGTTAGAGTTAACATAGAATTCCATTATTTGTTCTTTAGAATATTTCTTTTCTATTTTTTCCATTGCCATGTATACATCGGTAAATTTTCTGATGATACCAGCTATACCTCTATTTTCTTTTGACGTGAAGTTAATTTTAGATAATTGCATCGTAATAGTTGAAGCTCCCCCTGCTCCACTATTTCCTAAAATTTGTCCTACCGTGGCTTTTATAAATCTAGCCCAATCCACTCCGCTATGCTGAAAAAATCTAGAATCTTCTGTCGCCACTATAGCATTTATTAACACTTCTGGAAGATCATCGTAAGTAACTATTTCTCTATTTTCTGTTCCTATATTAGCTATTTCATTAAATTTATTATCATATAATACTGTTGATTCTTTTTTATATAAATTTTCTGTATTAAATTCTGGTGCATTAGATACAACATAGGAAAAGAACTTTAAACCTATACCTAGACATGTTATTATACAAAGACAAAACAAAATAAACAGTATTAATGGTATTTTACTCTTTTTTTTATTTTTCTTATTTTTAACTTTCTTCTTTTTTGGTTCTCTAGCTTTAGTAGTTTCTATGGCATGATTCTTAGAAAATGGTCTTTTAGACATAAAAAGAGGAGCAAATAAAAGTATATCAGCTATTCCAACAACGACTACTGCTACCAACCATCCAACTGATAAACAACCCATTATAAGAGCTATTAAACTAACAATTGCTATAAAAATTTTTTCTTTATTATTTATAAACTTTTCCTTCATACAAACTCTCCTTTTATAATTTCATCAATTACACTTATATAATCAATCCTAGGACTATATTTATCTTTAATTAAATAACCATGCTCTTTAAAATATTCATTTGGTATTGATTTTCTTTTTTCATTATCAATAAAATTTATTAAATCTTGTATCTTTAAAAGATAAGTCTCATTAAATTTATTAAATCTAACTATAATAAAACCAATTCCACCGTGACCATCTATTTTTTTTAAATGTTCTATTTGATGACTATGGATATTAGCTAATGGGAAGGAATTTTGTTTTGTTTCTTTAGCTTCAAAATCAATATACCTACCTTTATATATACCATTATAATCAGTTGTAGATGGCGTGTCAAAAAAACCTTCTGTTATTTTAGCTACCTTTAATTTATAGTCAACCTTAGTAACAGAAATAGGTGTTGGCTTTTTATAAATAACAGCTATGTCATTATTCAAATAATATTCATTTGTTACATTTAAATCATATTCTAAACTCATGCCACGATGACTATAGTTAATCGTTTTCTTTGAATTTAAATTATTTGGATACTTCATAGAGGTCACCTATAATCATTATACTATATATTTTTTTATTTTTCTATAATTTTTTTTATTTGTCTAATAATAACTAGTTTTGTCGAATTTAATGTTATTTATTTTTAAACATGATAGAGTAGTTGTGAGGTGACATTATGAATTACAGTAAACATATGAATGTGTACCAGATTTTTAATGAAATGCTTGATGATGTAAAATATATTAAAAGAACTACTTTCCTAAACAAAGTAGAAAAAAAGACTTAAAGTCTTTTTTAGTTTAATTCATCTTTTAATTTAGAACCTGCTTTAATAGTTACTGCAATTCTAGCAGGAATTTTAACTGTTTCACCAGTTCTTGGATTACGTCCTGTAGATGCTGGTTTAGATTTAGCTGCAAAAGTTACAAAACCTGTAATAGTTACTTTACCCTCGTCTTTTAATCCTTTCACTGTTCCTTTAATGAATGATTCCACTGCACGAGCTGCATCTGCTTTTGTTAATCCTGCATCTTCTGCTATAAAATCTACAAGTTGAGTTTTTGTCATAAATTAATACCTCCGTTTTCTTATTTGTATAAGCTACTCTTGCTTACAATTAAATATTACCATTTTTGTATGATAAAAGCAAGTAAAATATTCATTTTTTTATACTTTTATAAAAGAATTAATAGATGAATATTTGAATATAATTAAAATGGAGATATTATTTATGAATGACAATGAAGACATTTGGATATTAGATATTAGCTTAATAACAACAGGACTTTTTATTATAAGTCTTATTATTTCTATGTCTGTTATTTATAATGAGAAGCTAAATAGATTAAATAAACCTGCATTTTATACTAGCGATGAAAGTGCAAAAATAACTCTAGGAAATAAATGGTTTATATTAATATTAAGTTTAGTCTTTCTATATATTAATTATGAAAGTGTTAGATTAGCAAAACAAAAAGGCAGTGATTGTACTTTGCTTAACTTACAGGTTCTAGCAAGCATACTTGCTTTAATTGCAGCATTTATAGCACTATATGTAACTAGCGAGAGTGTAGGTGGCGGAGATAGTTTGGATATTTTAGATATAGAAGAGGAAAACCCAGAGTTATAAGGATAATTTATAACTATATTAATATATATTTAAGGTTTTAATTATCTTTTAAAACTTTACAATTTTTTAAGCCACTTTTCATAAGCTCTTAAATATCTTTATAACCTTTATTTATAGGGATTTATGATACTTTTGTTCTTGAGAGATAATCACGTATATTTTTATAATTTCTTATATTTTCTCTTTCAAAAGTAGTAAATTAGTAGTAAAAATTTGACCTTTTTTAAATTATTAGTTTTAAATATTA
>CAYTKH010000059.1:0-1149 GCA_964438315.1 uncultured Muribaculaceae bacterium
AATATATCTATGACTTTAATAGGTGTTATAATGGGAGAGTTTTTAGTAAGTTCTAGTGGCATAGGTTATTTAATTATATATGGTACGCAAATATTTAATTTAAATATCGTTATAGCGGGCATTATTATCTTATTAATCATTTCTTTTATTCTTTATCAAATAATTAGTTTATTAGAGAAAAAACTTCTAAAATAAGAAACATAGAGAAATAGCTATGTTTTTTTTACTTAAAAATATTGCATTTTTGTGAGTATCTTTTTATAAGTTTTTAAATAGCGTTATAACCTGTATTTATAAGCGTTTACGGAAGTTTTGATTTTGAAGTATATTCTTATAAATTATTATAATTTCTTATGTTTTCACTTTCAAAAGTAGTAAATTAGTAGTAAAAATTTTAGAAATCTTTTAAAGTATTAATTTTAAATATTTAAAAAATACTATGACATTGCACAGTATAAGAGTATCTATTTATAAAAGCATGAAGCATTTAGCACATTAATTCAAATTTGCTTTAATTTTTATACCCCTTTCTATATATAGTATTATATATTTAATAATTTTTATCATGACTTTATCAAGAATAGAAAATAGATATAATATTTTTAAAAATTTGATTTAAAGTGATATAAAATTTAATTTTTTTTAACCTGTTCATCTATTACTTTACGGTAAGTCTTATATGCTTCTTCTATTTCACTATCATCAACTCCCGTTTTTGTACTACTATCAAATTCTTCATAAGTCATTTTTATTGATAATACTGCATCTTCAGCAATGTAATCCATTATACTTTTTGGTTTTATTTCTTGATTCTTTTCCATCCTTTCACCTCTTAACTAGTAATATACCATACAACTTTAAAATAAGCAAGCACATGTAAATTTATATGGTAAATTAGTAGTAAAATAACTTTAAAACTTTGGATATAGACCTTAAAATAAGGACTTTTAATCAAAAATTAAAATTTTTTGTATAAAAAATTAGTATATGTACATAATTAGGTAGATAGGAAAGTGACATATGAAAAAAATAATTATTCTTTCAATAATATTAGTATTTATCGTAAACAGTAGCAAAAGTGAGTCATATAAAATACCAGATGAGGCAATTAGGTTACGCGTAGTAGCTAATTCAAATAGTAGTTATGAT
>CAYTKH010000059.1:1159-8471 GCA_964438315.1 uncultured Muribaculaceae bacterium
TATTACGAAGTTCTCCTCTTGTAAAATCCTATAAGTTATGATCAACAAGTAAAATTCAAAGTTAGTAATAAAGTTCAACAAACAATGTATAATTTGTTAAAAGATACAAAGGGAATTCAAAATGCTAGAAATAAAATAGAAAATAACTTAGACAAATTAAATAAAGATGTAAGTAAAGTTTTAAAGGAAGAGAATTATCCATATAATTACAAAGTTAACTTTGGATATAATTATTTTCCAGAAAAAGAATATAAGGGAGTTACATATAAAGAAGGAGAGTATGAATCAGTATTAGTAACACTTGGTAAAGGTGAAGGTAATAATTGGTGGTGCGTATTATTTCCTCCATTATGTGTACTTGAAGCAGAAGAAACAGATAAAAAAGAAGTAGAATATAAATCATTTATAAGTGAATTAATTAAAAGGTATTTTTAGAATAAATGATGTATATTTAAAGAACTTCCTAATAATATATTGTAGGAGGTTTTTTATGACGTTTCTAATAGTAGTAGTTATAGCAGTATCACTTAGTATGGATGCTTTTTCATTATCATTAGCATATGGAACATTAAATATACCTAAAAAGCAGATAATACAATTATCTTTAATAGTAGGTATATATCACTTTTTTATGCCACTATTAGGTATGAATGTCGGTAATATAATTATAAATATTTTACCAATTAAAACAGATACTATTGTCTTTTTAGTACTCTCAATTATAGGTTTACAAATGATTTTGGAATCATTAAAAAATGGACGGAAATTAAATATTATGAATATACTAGAGTTGTTGTTTTTTGGTTTAGCAGTATCTTTGGACAGTTTTTCAGTCGGTATAGGTTTAAAATCTATCTATCACGAACCATTAATTTGTTCTTTAATATTCGCACTATCTTCATTTGTATTTACATATCTAGGTCTTATACTAGGTAAAAAAATTAATGAACTTGTTGGTACTATATCGACTATCATTGGTGGAATAATTTTAATTGTGTTGGGAATTTTTTATCTTATCTAGTTTAAATTGATTATATAGTGTGTTATAATCTAGATATAGAAAGTATTTAATTTGGAGGTATAATGTGAAGTGTATTAAAATTGAGGGTGGACATATTTTAAAGGGAGAAATAAGGGTAAGTGGTGCTAAAAATAGTGCTGTAGCACTAGTGCCAGCTTCTATTTTGTCTGATGGAATTGTCAAGATTGATAATATACCTAATATATCGGATATTGATGCTTTGGAAGAAATATTGGAATATTTAGGAGCATATGTAAAAAGAGATAAAGAAGTGATGACTATTGATGCTTCTAGCATTGATAATAAGGAAATTCCAGAAGTAATATCAAGTAAATTACGAGCGTCGTATTATTTTATGTCTGCTTTATTAGGAAAATATAAATATGTTGAAATGTATTTTCCTGGTGGATGTAATATTGGTTCTAGACCTATTGATCAGACTTTAAAAGCTTTTGAAAGTCTTGGAGCTAATATTGAGACAATTGGTAATAAATATATAATAAGTGCTGATGAATTAATTGGTAGTCATATATATTTAGATATGCCTAGTGTGGGGGCTACTATAAATACTATTTTAGCAGCTACTAAGGCTATTGGTATAACTATATTAGAAAATGCCGCTAAAGAACCAGAAATTGTAAATGTAGCTACATTTTTGAATAATATGGGAGCTAAAATAACGGGAGCTGGAACAAGTAGAATAAGGATAGAAGGAGTTAGTAAATTATGCGGATGTTATATGGAAGTAATACCAGATAGAATAGAGGCAGGCACTTATATAATTGCAGGTGCCTTAATTGGTGAAACTTTAAAAATAACTAATATAATCCCAGAACACGTTGAGTCACTCACGTCAAAATTGATTCAAATGGGTTCAGATATATATATAGGAGAAGATTATATAACAATAAGTAAGGTTGATAAACTAAAACCAACTAATATTAAAACTCAGGGCTACCCTGGTTTTCCTACCGATTTACAACAACCAGTAACGGTATTATTAAATCACTTGGATGGTATATCTACTTTAGAAGAAACTATTTATGAAAATAGATTCCAAAATATTCCATATTTAAATATGATGGGGGCAAATATAGAAATAAGTGGTCAAAAGATATTCGTTCATGGAAAAAATAAATTATATGGTAAGCAAGTAGAAGCTACTGATTTGAGGGCGGGAGCTTGTATGGTTTTAGCTGGACTTTCGGCAATTGGTGTGACAACTATAACTAAAATTGAACACGTGCTAAGAGGATATGAGAATATTATTGAAAAACTTAGTAATGTGGGTGCTAAAATAAAGTTGGAAGAAATATAATTAAATAGAGTTAATACTCTATTTTTTAGGGGGGAATAAACTGTATGAAAAAAATACTTATTATAGGTTTAATTATAATTTCTATTTTACTTATTTACTCATTTACAAAAGATAAAAATATATTTTATCTAAATATAAGTGATACTGAGAATCCCTATACTGTTTTTATAACTGATTATATAAGTAGTAAGAATAGACTTGAAAAATACATTAATAACTTTTCCTTAGAAGATTACCGTATAACCTCTTTAATAAATGATATAAACGAAAATAAGAGTATCAATATTAATGGTAGGAATCAGTCAATAAAAAATGCATTAGTAAAAGCTGATTTGATTACCCTATCTATAGGTAGTACCGACCTATATTATAAACTTACTTGCTATGATGTAAATGAAATGTATGAATATGTTGATAGTTTGTTAATTGATTATGAGGAGTTATTTAGATTAATAAGAAAAATTACTAAGGAAAAAATTATTGTATTTGGATATACATCATTATTGATGGATAAGATAGAAATAATAGATTACTTTAATAATAAATTACAAGAGAAGTGTTTAGAATACAAAATCGACTTTATGAAAATAAATAGTGAAACAGAAAATAATTTAAAAAAGGAAATTAACAGTTTATTAAATAGATTAAATGTGTTATAATAATAATGTAATTATGATTTGGAGGGATATTTTATGGATATATCAAGATATTTTTCAAAAGTATTTTTATGGATGTTTATAGGCTTGGCTGTTACATTTGTTACAGGACAGGTTGTAGCGAATAGTCCAGCATTAGTTGCAGAGCTTAATAGTGGTTGGTATATATTTATAGCAATACTTCAATTTGTTGCAGTCATATTCTTATCAGCTAGAATACGTAAAATGCAACCAACAACTGCTAAGATAACTTTTATAGTTTATTCGATTTTAACAGGATTAACTTTTTCATCAATATTTATTGTGTTCAAAGTTGAATCAATTATATATGTTTTTCTAGCTACTTCAATTTTGATGTTAATCTTTGCATTAATAGGTTACTATACTAAGTTAGATTTAACTAAGATAGGTACATTCTTATTAATAGGTATATTTTCTATTATAATAATATCGATTATTAATATGTTTATAGGAAATGAAGGATTAAACCTAGGACTATGTATTATCAGTACGTTACTATTTATTGGTTATATAGCCTATGATGTTCAGAAAATCAAACAATTTTATTATAGTAATTCGGATGATGATAATTTAGCTATTTTAGGGGCATTAGAATTATATTTAGATTTTATCAATATATTTATTGATTTGTTGCAACTTTTTGGTGATAATAAATAAAAGTGCTTGCAATATAGATGAATAACTGTTATAATCAATGTCGTGAAATTCTATTGACTTAAATTAGTCAATGGCGGAAGGAGAGAAACTATGAAAAAAGGAATTCATCCAGATTATCAAGATACAAAGGTTACTTGTTCTTGTGGAAATACGTTTACTGTAAAATCTAACAAAGATGAATTACATATTGAAACTTGTAATAAATGTCATCCGTTTTATGCAGGAACTCAATCTGTTGCATCTAAAGAGGGACGTATTAAGAAATTCAATGAAAAATATGGATTAAATAAATAAGGTTATGAGAGTAATCTTTTTTTAATTATTAAGAGATTAATATATTCTTATACCTTTCAGCGAAGAACTGATATATGTTGTTTTTTCTATTTTTTTATGTACCATCATTATAAATAGTAATTGCTAAATTCATTAAAAAATGTTACTATTTAATAGTAGGTAATTTAGGAGATGATAGTATGATAGAATTTATTGTCTATGACGATCAAAAAGAGTTTTGTTTAAATGTGGAAAGTGAAATTGAAAAAGTACTTAAAGACAAGCCCATTACTTATAAAATTAATATGTTTACAACGTACAATAAAGAGCTTGGAGAAATTATTGAACAAAACATGACTTCTAAAATATACATACTAGACGTTGATGTACCGAATAGCATTTCAGGTATAGATTTAGCTAGAAAAATTAGAAAGAAGGATTGGGATAGCATTATAATACTTATAACATCACATATTGAATATGGTTATGAGGCATTAAAAGCTCAGATAATGTTATTGGATTTTATACTTAAACAAAATAATTGTGCTTTTGAGTTAAATAAAACTTTGCAAAAAGCTATTCAAAAAAAGAATGATAAAAAAGTTATGATGTTTGAAAATAACGGGATGACTAATAGGGTTTATACAGATGATATTTTGTATATTAAAAAGGATGTTGTTGATAGAAAGTGTGTAATTAAAACAACTTATAATGAAATAATTGTAAATAAAAAAATAAATGATTTTATTGATGAACTGGATTATAGATTTTATCTTTCTCATAGAAGTTGCTTAGTTAATACTGAAAAAATCGAAATGGTTGATTGGAAAAATAACATCATTTATTTTGATAACGGAGAATCTACTGATTATTTATCTCGTGAGAAGAGAAAGGGATTGAAAGAATATGTTGAAATTATTTAGTTTGTTTATAATAGGATTAATAACCTTTTTTGTAAGTCATTACCTTTTTTCAGTAATTACTTGTCATAAATATATAGTAAATAAAAAGGTTATTATTTTTAGTATAATATTTTCTTTTATACCAGTAGTTACTTCACTAAATTTAGTAGAGAAGTTAAATTTTATAGGCGAAGCTAGAATTTTGATCATCAATGTTGTAGCTAATTTAATGCATATGAATATATTTAAAGAAAAGTTTAATCGTACAGTTCTGGCGGCATTATTCAATTATATTCTCATGATGATTAGTGAGACCATTTTGGTTTTGATTTTTGTGTATGGGATACGCGGAATATTTACTCCACAGTTTATAACACAAAATCCGATTGGAATAATATTTTCTAATTTAACTATATTAGCAATGACTGTTATTTTAATAAAAATCAAATATGTTAAATTATCATTTATTAAGATTATCAATTGGTATGCTGAAAGTAAAATAATTAGATTTATTGCACTAATTGTTTTAGCATTTGGTTTAATTGCCTTTTTTACTTATCAAAATTTTGCTGGAATTCAATCAATTATTTATTTTGGAGAAATTAATATTACATTGATTTTGGTTTTGGTGTTTGTTATTGGATATTTCCATGAGTGTGCTAAAAATTCTCTTATTTTGACCGATTATGATCAATTAATGAAATATGTAGAAACTTATGAAAAAGTTATTGCCGATAAGAATAAGAATCAACATGAATATAAGAACCAATTAATACTTCTGAAATCAATGATTAAAGAAAATGATGTCAATTCATGTAATTATATAAATAAACTAATACAAATTGAAGATGGGCAAGAAAATTATCAGTATTTATTCAGATTAAAGAGTTTACCTTCTGGAGGTTTGAAAGGCTTCATTCTTTATAAAATAGATATTATGTTGCAGAAGGGAATTGTTCCATTTGTTGATATATCAAATACTTTATCAGAGGACGGGGTATGGGATAGATGTGAAAAAAATTTACAGGATATCAGTAGGGCAATTGGAGTATATTTAGATAATGCTATAGAGGCAGCTATCAAATCAAAAGATAAGTTTGTATTGTTTGATGTCGAATTTGCTAATGATGAAGTTATTTTTACTATTTCTAATACCTATCCAAGTTATGTAGATTTTTCTAAAATAGGCAAGGAAAATTATACAACTAAGGGTGAAGGTCATGGTAATGGATTAGAACTTATAAAGGAAATAATAAATAAAAATGAAAAATTAGAACAATATCGTGAGATAAATGGGATATATTATGTCCAAAAATTGATAGTTAAATAAATAGTTGAGAGTTTGACTACTTTTTAATGTAGATAAACAAAATAAATTGCGAATTAAAAAATATTATTATTAAAATAAAATATAGTAGTAGATTTATTAACCTCAGTATATAGATAACGATAACCAAAGAATGTCTTATTGATGTTCTTTTTTGTATAATAAAGTCAAAACAAATAAAAAATTTCAAGTTTATACTATAAAATGTTGTTTCTTTACATATGTAATAAAAAATATAATTAATTCATAAAAAAGTCTTGCATTTCATATATATTTTATGTATAATTATCAATGTGTGGCATGCGTTGATGTGTAAGGTTGCTGATACACCAGGATAAGTTGCAAAATAAATTAACGGAGAAATCAGGTTTTTACACGGAGCAAGTCTATACCAGATATAGGCGAAGGGAGGAACAAACATGTCTAAAACTAAAGTTCGTATCAAATTAAAAGCGTTTGATCACAAAAATTTAGATGCTGCTTGTGCAAAAATTGTAGAAGTTGTAAAAAGAACTGGAGGAGAAGTTAGTGGTCCAATTCCACTTCCAACCGAAGTTGAAAAAATTACAATCTTAAGAGCAGTTCACAAATATAAAGATTCACGTGAACAATTTGAAAGAAGAACACACAAAAGATTAATTGATGTTGTAAATCCAAGTAAGGAAACAATCGAGGCATTAACTCGTTTAGAAATTCCTAGTGGAGTAGATATCAATATCAAATTATAATTATTAGGAGGAATGAATGATGAAAGGAATCTTAGGTCGTAAAATTGGAATGACTCAAGTATTTACAAAATCTGGTAAGTTGATTCCTGTTACTGTTGTTGAAGTTGAACCAAATGTGGTTACACAAATTAAAACAATGGAAAATGACGGGTATGAAGCTATTCAATTAGGTTTTGATACTAAAAAAGAAAAGAATTCAACAAAAGCTAATATTGGTCATGCCAAAAAAGCAGAAACTGCACCTAAGCGCTTCTATAAAGAAATCAGAGGCGTAAATATTAGCGATTATACATTAGGACAAGAACTTACTGTAGATCTATTTACAGAAGGAGAAGTTGTCGATGTAACTGGAACTACGAAAGGTAAAGGGTTCCAAGGTGTTATTAAACGCCACAATCAACATAGAGGG